>JANQNZ010000289.1 GCA_028279315.1 Rhodophyticola sp.
CGGCACAAAAGGCGCGGCCCCGGCGCGGCCGATCCTGGCGGAGGGCCGTGTGCGGTTTGTGGGGGAGCCTTTGGCCTTCATCGTGGCCGATACCCTGACCGCGGCGAAAGATGCCGCCGAGATGATCCTCTTCGACTTCGAAGAGCTGGACCCACATATGGAGGTCGCGCCCGGCGGCCCCGCGCTTCATGACGAGGCGCCGGAGAATGTCGCCTATGATTGGGAGATCGGGGATGTCGCGGCGGTGGAGGCGGCGCTTGCCGGCTCGGCCCATCAAGTGCGCCTGACCGTGCCGGACAACCGGGTGATCGTGAACTCGCTGGAACCGCGTGGCTGTTTCGGCGAGCTTGAAGACGGGCGGCTTCATGTGAACGTCAATGGCCAGGGCGTTTGGGGCACGAAATCGGACCTCGCCAAATGGTTCGGGATCGAGGCCGAAGACATCCGCGTGACCACCAGCGATGTGGGCGGCGGGTTTGGCATGAAGGCGATGGGCTATCCGGAGCATTTCCTGGTGGCGCTGGCGGTGCGGAAGCTGAGCCGCCCCGTCCGCTGGATGTCGGACCGGACCGAGGCGATGTTGTCGGACAATGCCGGCCGTGATCTGGTAGCGGAGGCCGAGCTTGGGTTTGACGCCAACTATAAGCTCACCGCCTATCGGGTGAATTCGCTCTCCAATATGGGAGCCTATAACTCGCAATTTGCCCAGGCGATCCAAAGCAGCCTGTTCTCCAAGGTGCTGCCTGGTGTCTATGACGTGCAAGCCGTTTATCTCAGGAACCGGGGCATCTATACCAACACGACCCAGGTCGACGCCTATCGCGGCGCCGGGCGGCCTGAGGCGATCTATACGCTGGAACGGGTGATGGATTACGCGGCGCGGGAACTGGGCGTCGATCCGCTTGAGCTGAGACGCCGCAATTTCATCCCAACCGCGGCTTTCCCCTATAAAACCGCGGTTGGGGAGCTTTACGATGTGGGTGATTTCCCGAAGCTCCTGGACCGCGCCGAGCAAGAGGCCGATCTGGCCGGATTTGCGGGGCGGAAGGCGCAATCGGAGGCGGCGGGCAAGCTCCGCGGGTTGGGGATTTGTTATTACATCGAGAGTATCCTCGGCGACCCGAAGGAGACCGCGAAAGTGGAATTAACCGAGACCGGCGCCAAGGTCTATGTGGGCACCCAATCGAACGGGCAGGGGCATGAAACGGTCTATGCCCAGTTTCTGCATGACCAGACCGGCCTGCCGCTGGAGATGATTGAGATCATCCAGGGCGACAGTGATCAGATTGCCCATGGCGGCGGCACGGGCGGCTCGCGCTCGGTCACGATCCAAGGCATGGCGATGCGCGAAACGGCGGATGTTCTTATAGAACAACTCTCCGGCTTCGTGGCGGGCCATCTGGGCTCTGACGAAGTGAATTTCGACGCGGAAGAGGGGGTCTTTCGCACGCCAGGATCCAATGTGGTGATCACACTTCTGGAAGCAGGCGAGGCCGCGCGCGCCGCAGGCCAGGCGGACCTGACGGTGGCCGAGAAGACCGCGGAGCTGCCGGGACGCTCTTACCCCAATGGCTGCCACATCGCGGAGGTGGAGATCGACCGGGAGACGGGCGAGACCCAGGTGGTGCGCTACACGGTGGTGGATGATTTCGGGCATCTGATGAACCCGATGTTGGCGGAAGGCCAAGTGCATGGCGGCGTGGTGCAAGGCATTGGTCAGGCGATCACCGAACATACGGTTTATGACGAGGACGGGCAGCTTCTGACCGCAACTTTTATGGATTACGGGATGCCGCGGGCCGATGACACGCCGTTTATTGCATTCCATACCGAGCCGGTTCCATCGACCGCGAACCCGATTGGCATGAAAGGCTGCGGCGAGGCGGGCACGGTTGGCGCCTTGGCGGCTGTCGCCAATGGCGCCCTTGACGCGCTTTGGCCGCTTGGCATTCGTCAGGCCGATATGCCGTTTACACCCTCCCGGGTCTGGGCGCTGATGCAGGAAGGGCAAAGGGGTGCGGCAGAGGGTTAAGGGCCTCTGGTCCCGGCTTCGGGGCTATCGCACTGCCCCTCCGCCCCGGTGGCGCGGGGCCCGGCCCACCCTTACCCATGTGATCCTGCTCGACGGCACGATGTCGAGCCTTACGCGCGGGCAGGAAACCAATATCGGCTTGATTTACAGGCTGTTATCCGAGCTTGGGCCGGATGCGGGTGTGACGCTCTACTACGAACCCGGCATTCAATGGCGCGGCTGGACCCGCTCGGTTGAGGTCATGGCCGGGATCGGTATCAACCGCCAGATCAAACGCGCCTATCTGTTTCTGGCGCGAAACTACCAGCCTGGGGATCGCATCTTTCTGATGGGGTTCTCGCGCGGGGCTTACGCGGTGCGGTCACTCGCCGGGTTGATCGACAAGATGGGCCTTCTGCGGGAGGCACAGATTGATGAAGAGACGTTGGAGCGGGTCTATACCCTCTACCGCGGGGCGCCCGACAGCGCCGAGGCCGGGGCGCTGAAATCCGCGCTGTGCCATGCGAGTGTGACCATCGATTTTCTGGGCGTTTTCGACACGGTCCGGGCTTTGGGCTTGCGCTGGCCGCTCCTCTGGCGGTGGATGGCGATGCCGCACCCCTATCACAATGACGCCCTTGGCCCGAGCACGGCGCAAGCGCGGCAGGCCTTGGCCTTGGACGAGACGCGAGCGGTCTTTGCCCCGCTTCTTTGGGAGGTGCCGGAGGCCCGCGCCCGCGCGGTGCAACAGATGTGGTTCCGGGGCAGCCATGGGGATGTGGGCGGCCAGTTGGGTGGGCGGACTTGGGCGCGGCCTTTGTCGAATATCCCGC
>JANQNZ010000294.1 GCA_028279315.1 Rhodophyticola sp.
TCACATGGGCCACCACTTCTTTGATGCCGCCAAGCTCGGTCGCCGATTGCTCGATAATCTCCAGGCGCCAGCCCCGCGCTTCGGCATAACGCTCATACATGCGGAGCAGATCCCCCGCAAAAAGCGCCGCCTCATCCCCGCCGGTGCCGGGGCGAATCTCGATCATCGCGGGCCGCGCATCGGCCGCGTCCCGGGGTAGAAGGGCAATCTTCAGGGCCTGTTCCGCCTCGGGTAAGGCGGCGCGGAGCTCGGGCAGCTCCTCCTCAGCAAGCGCCTTCATTTCCGGGTCATCCAGCATCGCTTCGGCCTCACCGATATCGGCCAGAAGCTGGTGATAGGCCGCGATCTGCTCGGCCACGGGTCTCAGGTCTGCATATTCCCGGCTGATCTCGGCAATCTCATCGCCCGACGGGCCGGCATTCAGCCGCGCTTCGAGAAACTCGAACCGGTCGGTGATCTGATGCAAACGATCAATGGGCAGCATGGCCGCCCATCTCTGCCAAGCTTAGGCAAAGGTCAAGAGGTCAGGCGAGACATCCAACGGTCGATCTGCGCGGCATTGGCATGGGCAAGACCGGCCCGCGCCGGTGATCGAGAGAAAACTTCGACAACCGCCGCCTCGTCGCCCACGCTGCGGACCCGGAATGAGATCGCATCGGGATATCCGAAGACCCGGGCACGAAGGACATAGGTCATGTGGCCCTCAACCAGGCTTCCCGCGATCAGGCGTCCGCCATCGCCACGGACAATCTCATCGATCTCGGCAGAGACATTGGCGACGGAGCCCGGGCATTGCGTGGCCAACCGCCCGCGTAGCAGCACATATTGCGGTGCGTCGGGCGCGGACACGTCCGCGGGGTCCAGATGCCAGATGGAGGCGGGGGTGGGGGCGATCCGCTGGCCAAGGCCGACGATCAGTGCGACGGAGAAGCCAAAAACAATAAGCGAGAGAATAATACGCATGGCAACCTCTTACAAACACAGACACGCCTTTCATCTTGGTTGACAATTACGTGAGGTCAAGTGTGGTGCGCCACCGCGTCGCACGACAAAACCTAGCTTGGAAGGCGGGACATCCAGCGCTCGATCCGTTCCGCATTCACACCCATATCGGAATAGCCGAAGCAGGAGCGGGAGAAGATGTCGATCGCCGCGCTGCCATCCTCGGTCTCCCGAATCCGGACCGAGATTGCGTCGGGGAACCCCAAGAGGGGCGTCCGATCCACATAGGTCATATGCCCGTCGGCCAAACTGCCGCCAATCAGTCGGGCGCCGTCGTCACGCGCAATGGCGTCAACCGCGGCGGCAAGATCAGCGACCGAGGCGTTGCGGGTCGGCGCCTCCTCCCCCCTTAGAAGCACGAAATTCGGCGTCTCAGGCGGGGTTACGGTGCGCGGGTCCAGATGCCAGACCTCTGTCGGCGTGGGCGCAAGGCGCATTCCAATCGCCGTCCCGGCAAAGGCCAGGGCCAGAAGACCGGCAAGAATGAACACCCAGCGCATGATCGACCTCCTGTTGGGGAACCTCCGCTATCCTGCGGGCCGAAGCGGCAAGGTCAAGGGCGGCCGAGGCGGCGGCCCCTATTCCGCGGCCTCAGCGTTTCCGGTCAACTGCGCGGCCACGGCGCGGGCAATCACCCGTTCTTCATCCGTGGGCACGACCAGAACCGGCACGGGGCCTGCGTCAATCCGGGGCGCGCTGACCTCATTGGCCGCAGGCGCGATGGTCAGGCCCAAGAATCCCAACCCCGCCACGGCGCGGGCCCGGATCGGGCTGGCGTTTTCGCCAATCCCGCCGGTGAAAACCAAAGCGTCGACACCGCCCAAGACCGCCGCCATCGCGCCGATCTCCCGGCGCAGGCGGAAGACATAATACTCAACAGCCTCCGCCGCTTCGGGCGCATCGCTCGCCAAAAGCGCGCGCATGTCATGGCTGATGCCGGAAAGGCCCTTTAACCCGGACTCTTTGTAGAGAAGATCGCTGATCTCACTGGCCCCCATCCCTTCGGCCTCCATCAGGTAAAGGAGGACACCGGGGTCAAGCTGCCCAGACCGCGTGCCCATCGGCAGCCCATCCAGCGCGGAAAACCCCATGGAAGAGCCGACCGACCGCTCATTCCGGATCGCGCAAATCGAGGCGCCATTGCCCAGATGCGCCACGATCACCCGCCCATCAGCCAGCCGCGGCCAATCCCGGCGAAGGGTGCTGAGGACATAATCGTAACTCAGCCCATGAAACCCGTAGCGCCGCACACCCTGGTCATAATACCGGCGCGGCAGGGCGAAGGTGTCATTGACCCAAGGATGGCCACGATGAAAAGCGGTATCGAAACAGGCCACCTGGATCGCGCCGGGGAAGGCGCTGCGGGCGGCCTCGATTGCGGCCAGGTTATGGGGTTGGTGAAGCGGTGCCAGCCGCTCATAAGATGTCAGCTGCGCGAATAAGGCAGTGTCGATCCGGCGTGGCCCGTCGATCTCGGGCCCGCCATGGACCACCCGATGCCCCACCCCGGCAATCCGTCGGTCCTTAGTGGCCGGAGCAATTGCCCTTAAGATCGCCTCAACCGCACCTGCATGGTCCGTTGGGCCGAGCGCGGTCTCCTCCCGAGCTTGCCCGCGAGGCTCCAGGATCAACTTTGCCTCCGGCCCAAGCCCATCGACCTGGCCGCGCAGCTCCTCAATCGGCTCCGCCGCCGCCGCATAAAGCCCGAATTTGAGGGAGGACGATCCGGCATTCAGCGTCAGGATCAGGCTCATGGCGCTTGGCTCGCGCCATAAAGGGCCGCCACCGCGCAAGAGGCCAGGCGCGCCTTATCGTCATCGGCGCGGCTGGTCAGGATGATCGGCACTTGCGCCCCCATCACCACGCCGCCTGCCTCGGCATGGGCCAGGAAGGTCAGCTGTTTGGCGAGCATATTGCCGGCTTCCAGATTGGGCACGACGAGGATTTCCGCGCGCCCCGCAACCAGCCCTTTCAGGCCCTTGGTCCGCGCCGCATCCAGATCCACCGCATTGTCCATCGCCAAGGGGCCATCCACCAACCCGCCGGTGATCTGCCCCCGATCCGCCATTTTCGACAGGATCGCCGCATCCAGGGTGGAGGGGATCGAGGCGGTCACCGTTTCCACCGCCGAAAGGATGCCAACCTTGGGTTTCTTAACACCTAGCGACCGGGCCAGATCGATCGCGTTTTGCACAATCGAAACCTTGCAGTTCAGATCGGGCAGAATGTTGATCGCCGCATCGGTCACAAAGAGCAGATGGTCCAACCCCGGCACATCCATCACAAACACATGGGAGAGGCGGCGATTGGTCCTAAGCCCCCCCTCTTTCTTCAAGACCGCGTGCAGGATCTGATCGGTGTGCAAATGCCCTTTCATCACCGCCCGCGCGCGGCCCTCATGAACCAGCGCCACCGCCTTTAGGGCGGCGGCCCGGTGATCGGGAATATCGATGATCTCGACACCCGTTAGATCGGCCCCAATCTCCCGTGCCGCATCTTCAATCTTGGTTCGAGAACCGACAAAGACCGGGTCGATCAACGCCTCCCGCCGGGCCAATAAAGCTCCGCCCAGCGCATCGGGCGATTCCGGTGCAACAACGCTTGTGGCCAGCGGCGCCAGCGGCGCGGCCATCTCCAAGAGGTGGTCGAAATGCACATGGCGCTGGACCGTCAGGCCCGGAATGTCGCTTGCGTCATAACTGTGGTGTTCCCCGGGCGCGATTACCTCCGCCTCGCCTTCGGCGATCCGGCCCTCAGGGCCATCGACCCAAACCTCCCGG
>JANQNZ010000295.1 GCA_028279315.1 Rhodophyticola sp.
CATCGCGGTTCTGGTGCAGGACCCGAAAAAGCCAGAGGGCGATGCCAAAGGCTCCCTCCTTGACCTTCTGCGCAACCCGGCAATCTGGCTGATCCTGCCCATCATGTTCATCTGCTACGCGCCCGCCGCAGGCATTCGCGGGCTTTGGATCACGCCCTATCTAACCGATCTCTTCGGCGCGGATCTGGCCCAGATCGGCAGCGCGACGCTGGTCATGGGGCTGGCCATGGTCGCGGGGAATTTCCTTTACGGCCCGGCGGATCGCCTGTTTGGGACCCGGAAATGGGTGATCATGGTTGGCAATCTTCTGGCCGCGCTTTTCTGCCTCAGCCTTTGGGTGCTGCCGCCCGGCGGGCTTTGGGCCTCGGTCGCGGTCTTTGCAGCCATCGGTCTTTTTGGCGCCTCCTACCCGATGGTTGTGGCCCATGGGCGCAGCTTCTTTCCCCCGCACCTGATGGGGCGCGGCGTGACGCTGTTGAACCTCTTCGGCATGGGCGGGGCTGGCGTGATCCAATTTGTCAGTGGCCCCGGGTTTGCCAGGCTGGCCGAGACGCGGGAGCCGGCGGAGGCTTATGGCATGTTGTTTGGGATCTTCGGGTTGGCGGTTTTGGTTGGCTGTGCGATCTATCTTTTTGCCCAGGATCGAACTGATTGACGGTTTGCAATGGCGGAAAGAGAGCCGGGGCGCGCCTGCCCTTGGGGTGGCGCCGCCGAGGGCAGTTCGATGCGCTTTATCGCCCCCAAGTCATTGCTTCGAAGAAGTGATGCGCAAGATGGCCAACGCGCCAGCCCGCCGGGACGGGCAGGCACGCGCCCGGGGCCTTCCGCGCATTATTCGGGCAGGGGACACAGAAAGACCGGTGGCAGCGCAAGCCAGCACCTCCGACGCCTTCCCCAAACCCATTCGCCACAGCAATGGCAACGATTGCGAGATATGATGCCGCGCCCTCTTTCGCCCACGCGTCCATTGGCTTATGTGCGCCCTCATCCAAACCCTTAAAGGACAAAACTCATGGGTTACCGAGTCGTCGTTGCGGGCGCCACGGGCAATGTGGGCCGCGAAATGCTGAATATCCTGGCCGAACGCCAGTTCCCGATCGATGAGATCGCCGCGCTGGCCAGCCGGAAATCTCTCGGCACCGAATGCAGCTTTGGCGATGAGACCCTGACCACAAAGGACTTGGACACGTTCGATTTCACCGGTTGGGACATCGCGTTTTTTGCCATCGGCTCCGACGCCACCAAGACTTACGCGCCCCGCGCCGCGAAGGCGGGCTGCGTGGTGATCGATAACTCCTCACTTTACCGCTACGATCCCGACGTGCCGCTTGTGGTGCCCGAGGTGAACCCAGAGGCGGTTGAGGGTTATGCGAAGAAGAACATCATCGCGAACCCCAATTGCTCCACCGCGCAGATGGTTGTCGCGCTGAAACCGCTCCATGATCGGGCGCGGATCAAGCGGGTTGTCGTCTCCACCTACCAATCCGTCTCTGGCACCGGCAAAGACGCGATGGAGGAATTGTGGGACCAGACCAAAGGCATCTATGTGCCGGGTCAGGAGGTCGAGCCCTCAGTCTACACCAAGCAGATCGCTTTCAACGTGATCCCGCATATTGACGCCTTCATGGAAGACGGCTCGACCAAGGAAGAATGGAAGATGGTCGCCGAGACCAAGAAGATCGTTGATCCGTCGATCAAGGTCACGGCGACGTGTGTGCGTGTGCCGGTATTTGTCGGCCATTCCGAAGCGGTGAATATCGAATTCGAAGAGTTCCTCGATGAGGAGGAGGCGCGTGACATCCTGCGGGAGGCGCCTGGCATCATGGTGGTCGATAAACGCGAAGACGGCGGCTATGTCACACCGGTCGAATGCGTGGGCGATTACGCGACCTTCATCAGCCGCATCCGCCAGGATTCGACCATCGAGAACGGTCTGAACCTCTGGTGCGTTTCGGACAATCTGCGTAAAGGCGCGGCCCTGAACGCGATCCAGATCGCCGAAACCCTCGGCAATCGGGTGCTGAAAAAGGGCTGAGGACACGGGCAGTTATTGAATAACGCCCCAATGCGGGGGAGAACCTTTGGCAGTTAAGACCCGGAGGTTTCCCCCAATGCGTTTGACCGTTTCTCTCATTGCCCTTTGTCTAGCCACGCCTGCCCTGGCCGAAGAGGTCACCCTGCGCGCTGACATTACCAGCGCAACCGTGTTCCAGACCGGGGCCGAGTTGACCCGCTCTGCCTCGGCCACCCTGACCGTAGGCACTCATCGCATCTATCTCACCATGCCAGATCTCGATTGGGTTGGGGTGCCCGAGATTGTCGTCGAAGGCGCGCAACCCATCGGCCGCCCGAGCCCCGTCAGTGATATGGCGCTGGAGGAGGGTGCCCTTGATGATGAGGCGCAGGCCGTCGCAAGGGCAGCGGTCGAGCGCGCCGACGAGGCCGTCGAAGAGGTAGAAACGCGCATCGCCCGATCCGATGCAGGGCTCCGCGCCGCGGAGTTGCAGCTTGCCTATCTGAACGCTATCGCCAGGGGTGGCGAAGACGGTGTCGATATGCCCGATGATGCTACTGAGTTGACGGCGCTTCTATCGACGCTTGGCGCTGAGATGGCGCGCGTCTCGGACGACCTCCAGATGGCAACCGCGGTCCGAGAAGACTTGACCGAGGAACTCGCGGAGCGGCGGCAGGACTTAGCGGCTGCCCAGGTCGCGCTGAACCGGCTGCGGCCCTTCGGTGAAACGGTTGATATGATCGCGGTTGATCTGGAGGTTGAGGCGGCGGGTGAGGTGGTGCTGACCGCCGAGTATCTCTCAGGCGGGGCCAGTTGGCGCCCAAACTATGAGATGGCGCTCAATTCCGACACCGGTGCGCTGACGCTAGAGCGCAGCATCAGCCTGACCGTACAGCAGCCCGATCTTTGGCAGGGCGTCAGCGCGGTCTTTTCGACGGCAAACCCCAATCGGTCGCGCGCGCCGCAGCCGGTCCACCCCAACCCCGCACGCATCCAAGATCCCTCGGCCCCGCAACCCGGGCCCATCCTGCGGAGTGAGTCCGGCTTGGCAGTAATGGACATGGCCATGGCTGAGGAACCCATGGTCGTTGTGGAACCAGCGGAGTTCGTCACCCAAGGCCTCGCCGTCTCTTATGTCTATCAAAGCCCGGTTGACATCGGGGAAAGCGGCCAGGTGGATCTGCCGCTTGATACGCTCGAATTCCAGGCCGATCTCACCAATCTCGCGATCCCGCGCCATGACACAACGGCGTTTCTGATGGCCGAGTTTGAGAATACAAGCGGCGAGCCGATCCTGCCCGGCGAGACGCGGTTCTACCGCGATGGCGCTTTGATCGGCGACGGGCACGTGGCGCTTCTGACCGTCAATGCCGAGGTCGAACTGCCCTTTGGTCCCCTCGATCACCTGCGCCTTGAGTGGCGGGAGCTGTCCCTTGATGAGGGCGACCGGGGCATATTTGTCCAATCCAACACACATGAGCGCCGCGTGCGGTTCTCGGTGGAGAACACCTCTGGCGATGCGGAAGAAGTCCGCGTGCTCTACGCAACACCGTTTGCGGAGCAGGAGGACCTTGATGTCGAGCTAGAGCTTTCGCCCGCACCGACCGAGCAAGATTGGGATGACCTGCGCGGTGTGGCGGCTTGGGAGGTCACGCTGGAGCCTGGCGCAACGCAAGAGTTCGACATGGCCGTCAGCTTCGACTGGCCCGAGGGGCAGATCCTCAATTGGAGGCCGTGATCTTGCAGGGCAGGGTCCCGGTTTGCCGCTGACGGTCCCTGCACCAGGGGCTCCGCACGCTCGGGCCTGAAGGGCGCCGCTGGCTCTCTTCCGAGACGGCCCTCGCCCCCCGTCTTTGCTTCTCAAATACCTCCCGC
>JANQNZ010000297.1 GCA_028279315.1 Rhodophyticola sp.
AATTGTCTTCCTAAGCCCGCCTTGGCCCCCGACTTGTGCGAGCAGCCGCCGTCTTCGTTGTACTTATGGGCAAAAGCGAGGCCCGCGCCGAGCGGCACCTGGGCGCCGACGATGCCGTGGCCGCCGTAGAAGTTCTTTTCGCTCGAGAACATGTGCATCGAGCCGCCCTTGCCTTTCGAATAGCCGCCCTCGCGCCCGGTCAACTCGGCCATCACACCTTTGGGGTCCATCCCGCAGGCGAGCATATGGCCGTGATCGCGGTACGAGGTGACGCGTTTGTCGCCGTCTTCAGCGGCGGCTTCTAGGCCGACAACCACCGCCTCCTGACCGATATAAAGGTGGCAGAACCCGCCGATCAGCCCCATGCCGTAAAGCTGGCCGGCTTTCTCCTCGAATCTGCGGATGAGCAGCATCTCGCGGTAGTATTCCAGCAGCTCTTCGGCGGAAACATTTGGTTTTGCGGCAGATTTCGCTGTTGTCTTCCTGGCGGCCATGGGCAGCTATCCTCCCGGGTGCGGCAGATAGTTTAACGTTGAACGACCCTTAGCAAAGCTCAGACGGAAATGCACCAGCCGAATTTCACGCTGCGTCATCTTGGGCGAAAAGCCGGGGTAGGGCGGGTGTCAGCGCAGAACCAATTCGTCCGCGCGCATCATGCCAAGAACGTCGCGGGCCTGCTGATCGAGAAGGTCGAGATCGAGGTAATTGTCCGACATGCGCCGGGTCAGGACCTCCATCTGGGCCACCTCAGCGGCAAGCGCATCCCGTTCGGCGCGGAGCGTGTCGGCCTCGGCCTCAACCTGGATACGCCGGAAGAGCCCATAGTTTCCCTGCACCGCGGCAAAGGTGAAATACGCCCCAACAAAGAGAAGCGCCATCGGGATCAACAGCCCGGAGACGGAGCGTTTTCTGGTCATCTGCGCGACCTGCCTCTTCCATGCGCCACCTCTGTCGGGTGGCTGCGGGGCGGAGATTCGCATATCCCGACTCAAAAGGGAATCCCCTGAAATCAGAAAGATAATGCGCTATGCTGGGTGGCGAGAGGGAGGGGCGCGTGTGATGGATGCCCAATCGGATTTGCGAAGCCACGAGGTGACAAACCAGCCGCCGCCACGCGGCCCGCGCGATCTTTGGGCCGAGGATCTGGTGTTGCGCGCCCATGCGATCAGCACCGATTCCGACGCGCTTTCGACTTATGGCCGCGCCCTTGGTGCCCCCGAGACGGTCGAGGCCGCGCGGGAAGCGGAGCGCATCGCGCCAGAGCTTCGGCTTTTCGATGCAGGCGGGCGGCGCCTGGATGAGGTGCGGTTCTCGTCCGGCTATCACCAGTTGATGACCCTTGGGCTTGAGGCAGGCTATGCCGCGGGGCCTTGGACGGGCGGCAGCCATGTCACCCATGCCGCCCAGGTCTACCTGCATTCCCAGATCGAACCCGGCACCTGCTGCCCGATGACGATGACCTATGCGGCTGTGCCCGCCTTGGCCGCTTCCCCCGATCTGGCGGCCGTATGGGAGCCGAAACTGACGGCGGGAGCTTATGACCCCGCGATTGCGCCGGTTGCCGAGAAACGCGCGGCGACGCTTGGCATGGCGATGACCGAGAAACAGGGCGGCTCGGACGTGCGGGCCAACACGACCCGGGCGGAGCCGGATGGGGGCGCCTATCGCGTCACCGGTCACAAGTGGTTCTGCTCCGCGCCCATGTCCGACGGGTTCCTGACGCTGGCCCAGGCCCCGCATGGTCTGACCTGTTTCCTGGTGCCCCGCTGGTTGGAGGGGGGCCGGAACGCCATCCATCTGATGCGCTTGAAAGACAAACTCGGCAACCGCGCCAATGCCTCTGCCGAAATCGAGTATCATGGCGCGCTGGCCTGGCCCGTGGGGGAAGAGGGGCGCGGCGTCCAAACCATCATCGAGATGGTGCATCATACCCGCCTCGACACCGCCATGGCGCCCGCGGGCCTGATGCGGGCGGCGCTGGACCATCTGCACCACTGGACCCGACACCGCACCGCCTTTCAGCGCCACCTGATCGACCAGCCGCTGATGCGGTCCCTGATCGCCGATCTGGTGCTTGATTGGGAAGGCGCGACGGCCCTCGGCCTCCGCGTCGCCCGTGCCTTCGATGGGCAAACGCCGGAAGACCGCGCCTTCGCCCGGATCGGTGTGGCGCTGGCCAAATTCCTCAACAACAAACTTGCGCTGCGCGTGATTTGGGAGGCGATGGAGGGCTTGGGCGGCATGGGTTATGTGGAGGACACCGGCCTGCCGATGCTCTACCGCGAGGCGCCTTTGAACGGCATCTGGGAAGGCTCGGGCAATGTGATCTGCCTCGACATCCTGCGGACGCTGGCCAAAGACCCGCTGGCCGCTGAGACCTTGGGCGCTGAGCTGGCCGCTGCGACCGGTGCCAACCGTCACTATGACGCCGCGCTCAAGGACTTCGAAGCGCAATGGCCCAACCTCCCCGAAGAGGCCGAGGCACGCTGGTACGCCGAACGCCTGGCGCTGCTCCTGACAGCCTCGGTTCTGATCCGGCAGGCCCCAGAGCCCATAGCCGACGGTTTCTGCGCCACACGCCTCGCCGGCAGCAGAGGCCAGATCGCAGGCGCGATAAGCGGGGTAGAGGCGCAGGTGTTGATTGACCGGCTCGGGCCATGACGGACGGCAGGTCTAGGAGGCTGACGTCGCACCGCCTCCAGCGGGCGTATTTGTAAAGCGTTTCGCGAAGAACCTGACTCGCAGATTTTCGCGAAGCGCGGCGCACCAGCCAATTGTTGCACGCGTTTCCCCTTCGCTAATGTCTCAGGTCGAAGGCGAAACGCAGTAGGAAAGATGAAGGCACAATTCTCTGAGCACTTTGCGTTTCACCTGCATCGCTTCTTCGCTGCCTCTCCCTTCGGTCGAACGCGAAAAGCGATCCGTCTTGCCTTAGACAAAACGCAAAGTGCTTTTCTCAAACTGTCGGCGTCTTTGCTTCCCAAATACCTCCGGGGGAAGGTCCGTAAGGGCCCGGGGGCAGCGCCCCCATTCCGACCTCTCAGGTCGCCGAGGCCGCGTAAATGCTGTCGATGGTGGCCGCCAAGGTCTGATTGAAGACCTCGTCGCTCTGATCCGCCGAGAGGCCTTCGGTCAGCGCGCGGGAGAAGCTGGCGATCATGCCGGTATTCTCCGCCAATTTCGCATTGGCCTCGTCGCGGGAATAGCCACCGGACAACGCGACAACCCGCATCACACGGGGGTGGGCGATGAGGGGGGCGTAGAGGTTGGGCTTCGTGGGTAGGGTGAGCTTCAGCATCACCTGCTGATCTGCGGGGAGCTGATCCAGACCAGCGGCGATTTCAGCCAGAAGGATGTCCTCAGCCTCCGCCTTGTCGGTGATCGAGATCGTCACCTCAGGCTCCAGGATCGGCACCAGGCCTTTGGCGAGCACCAGCGCCCCGATCTCGAATTGCTGCGCTACATTGGCAGCGATCCCTGAGGGTGAGGCCGCGTCGATGACCGAGCGCATCTTGGTCCCAAAAATCCCGGCCGTCACGGCTTTGTCGAGCGTGGCGTCAAGCCCTGGGATCGGCTTCATCAGGCGGACACCATCGGCCTCCTCCTCCAGACCCTTGTCGATCTTCAGAAAGGGCACCACGCGGCGATCTTCCCACAGGAACTGCGCAGCCGGTTTGCCGCCAATCTCCCGTTCCATGGTCATTTCAAACAGGATCGCGCCGATCACCTTGTCGCCGGTGAAGGCAGGCGCCGTGGCAATCCGGGACCGCATCGCGTGGATCAGATCGAACATCTCGGCGTCAGAGCCATAGGCATCCTCGGGCACGCCATAAAGCTTCAGCGCCTTGGGCGTGGAGCCGCCCGATTGGTCAAGGGCTGCGATGAAGCCGGGGGCCGACCGCATCTGCGTGGCTTCTGCGCGGGAGTGATCGGTCATCGGGGCGGCCTCCTATCTGCTCGAACCGGGTGATGCCGCCTTGCTTAGGTGCTGGGCCGGGGCGGGGCAAGCGTGGTGGCGCTAACTCCCCCGGTGATTGGCCGTCGCAAAGGCCGTTCGGGGCTGTCATCGGTCGGGCGACTGCATTGGGTCGCGACCGCGGGGGCCTTATTGGCGCAAGCTGTCGCGCCTGGCCGCCGTTCGATGCCTCCGGGGGCCATATTTATAGGATGAAGAAGGGCAGGGGTGATGCCCGACCGTCCGCGCCCCGGGGGAGGAGGGGGTGCCCCCCGGGGCGCGCGCGCGTGTGTGGGCGTCCGCGGCGTTCTGTTATGGCGCGCGGAACTGGCTAGCCAGATCGCCTGCGATCCAGTCGTTCAGGGCCGCCGCTTGGGTCTCGGCCTGAAGCCCTGCCCAGAAGGCCGCAACCTCAGGCCCCCGCGCGCCGAACCTCGCCTCGACCTCTTCGCGAAGCGTCGTGGCGCCGATATCGCCCGCGGCCTCGGCCAGAAGGGCGTAGTAATAGGCGCGGCCATAAGCCCGCGGTGCGCCAAGCCCGGTGAAATGGGCCAGTGCTAGGGCGCGGAGGTCTCGGGGGTCGGTGCTGCCGGCGAGCGCGGCCTCCGGGGCTGTGGCCGCCGATTGCGCCAGATAGGCCTCCTGCGCCGCGACCACGTCGGGGGTCGTCATCCGCGCCTCAAGCGCATCGAGAAGCGAGATGGCGCCGGGGACCTCCCCGGCGGCCGCAATCAGCGCGTGATCATAAGCGCCTGCGGGGTCCGTGGTGCTAAGCGCGCGGGCGATCATCGCCGCGGCCTCGGGCGCGCTGTCGCCGTCTAGCGCCGGGGCCAGAAGATCGGGCACGAGGGCTGTGGCCAGCGGCACACCGGTGCCCGAGATCAGCGCTTGGGCCAGGTCCAGCCGTTCCGTGGCGCTCAGATCACCGGCCTCGATCCGCGCCAGAAGTGCGGTGTCGATCAGGCGCGAGCGGGCGAGGGGGGTGGCGCGCGCCTCCAGGGCCAGGGCAGAGATCAGCCCTTGAGGTTTCTCGTATGTGTCTGGCTCCAAGATCACGCCGTTGGGCGGCAGATTGGCCTCCACGGTGATCTCCCCCGGGTCACGGATATAGGCCTCAACCTGGGCCATCAGGCTGTCGATGAAGTTCCGTTCGATGGCGCTTAAGGCCCGTGCGCCGTTCTCGCTTAAGGCTTGTGTCAGCCCCTCGGTCCCAAGGGCGCGGATCGTCTCTGGCGCACGCAGGTTTTCCGGCAGAAGCTGTGACAACGCAGCCCATCCACCAGTGTCGCGCAAGGTCGCCACGGCGCGGGTGACGCGAATGGCTGGGTCGCCCGGTTGGCCGAATTGGTTCAGGCGCGGCAGGATTGTGCCCGCGGCTGAGACGTCGAGGACACCGACCCTGTTCACCGCCGCCGAGACATTTATGAGCGTGGCGCCTGAGCCATAGGCGTAGTCGGCCGCGAGCGTCAGCCGGTCAAAGATGATCTCATTGAACCCGGCGGTGCGGAGGCCAAGGGACGCCTCTTGCGGCAAACAGGCGATGGCGGCCCGCGCCCCGATCATCGTCAGCCCAACTTCGGTTGAGGCCGCGAAAGGCTCCGACAGATCGCTGCTGAGCACCGCGCGCTCAACCGTGATCTCACATTGCCCGGCCCGGTCATAGGGCAGGTTCGGGCGGATCGTGACACCGGAAAGCGAGATGGTGCCGCGCAGGATATCAGTGGAGAGGTAGTCATACTCCAGCTCCATCTGCGTGCGCGCCGCGGCAATGGCGGTGTTGGCGACAAAGGCGGCCAGGCGGTCTGGCGCCAGAATTTCTTGGTACCCTGGGCGCGGATCGCCCTCTTGAGCCTGTGCGGACATCGCAAGGACAGTGGTGACAGCCGCTACGGCGGCGGATCGTGCAAAACGTTTCATGAAAACCTCTCCCCTGGGCAATTTGAGAAGAGGTTAACGCAGAACCGGGGAATCGCCGAACGGAGGTTTCCCTTACCTCCGTCGCCTTTTTTGCGACGTCAGGCCATCAACGCGGCGACACCGGGCAGGGTCTTGCCTTCCATCCATTCCAGGAAGGCACCGCCGGCGGTGGAGATATAGGTGAAGCGCGAAGCGGCACCGGCCTGGTTCAAGGCCGCCACCGTATCGCCGCCACCGGCCACGCTGATCAACTGGCCTTGGGTGGTGAGTTGCGCGGCGCATTCGGCGGCTTGGTTGGTGGCTTTGTCGAAGGGTTCCAGCTCAAAGGCGCCCAAGGGGCCGTTCCAGATCAGGGTTTCGGACGCGCCGAAGACGCCTTCGAGTGCCGCCACGGTCTCGGGGCCCGCGTCGAGGATCATGGCGTCTGGCGGGCAGGCGGGGGCTGGGCAGATCTCATGGGCCGCATGGGCCTCAAACGCCTTTGCCACAACGATGTCGAGGGGGAGGTGGATGGTGCAGCCCTGGGCCTCGGCCTTGGTGAGGATGTCTCGCGCGGTATCGGCCATATCTTTCTCAGCCAGCGAGGTGCCGATCTCATGGCCCTGCGCGAAAAGGAAGGTATTGGCCATGCCCCCGCCGATCACTAGGTGGTCGACCTTTTCGACAAGATTGCCGAGGAGATCGAGCTTGGTGGACACCTTCGCGCCGCCGACAATCGCGACCACGGGACGTTTCGGTGTGCCAAGGGCGGCTTCCAGCGCTTGCAGCTCCGCCTGCATCAACCGACCCGCGCAGTTCGGTAGAAGATGCGCGACC
This sequence comes from Rhodophyticola sp., assembly GCA_028279315.1. Taxonomy (GTDB): domain Bacteria; phylum Pseudomonadota; class Alphaproteobacteria; order Rhodobacterales; family Rhodobacteraceae; genus Rhodophyticola. Next base: position 6,689 of record JANQNZ010000297.1, read on the forward strand.
CCTTCAGTGGACGCATGGGCCCGATGCGCGGCGGAGAAGGCATCATTGCAATAGACATCGCCGAGAGAGGCCAAGAAGCCCGCCATACGTGGGTCATTCGCCTCTTCCATATCCGTGAAGCGGGTGTTTTCGACCAAGACGACGCTGCCCTCGGGCATGGCCTCCAAACTGTCACGATCGGGGCGTTCAACGAAGGTGACCGATTGCCCAAGCGCGGTTTCCAGCGCGGGGAGCGTCACCCGCAGCGACATCTCCGGCACCGCTTTGCCTTTGGGTCGCCCGAAATGGGCCAAGAGGATTGGCCGACCGCCTTTGGCCAGAATGTCCTTGATCGTCGGCACAATCCGGTCAATGCGGGTGGTGTCGGTGACCTTGCCATCCTCGACCGGCACATTGATATCGACGCGGGTCAGGACAAGCTTGCCCGCCAAATCCATGTCATCGAGGGTTTTCCAAGTCATGGGGCACGCCTTTCATCGGTCAGTTTAATGCAAGCTCTAACAGGCGCGCGGCGGCGGGTCATGGGGCGTCTTCACCATGGGCGAACCGGTCCAACTCGTCAGCGCAATTTGGGCAAATGCCCCAGTCGGTTTCATTGGTGACAGTCAAAAGGCGCCAAGCCTGGGCTAGGTGTTCGGCAGACTCCGCCATGGCGTGGAGCGAGGCGGGCAGATTGGCCGGCACATAGCCCTCTTCCGTCCGCGCCCGCACGATGCCGGCATCTACGCCGATCATTTGCTGGCTTGGGTAGCGTTCGCCGCAGATATCGCAGATGAACGCGGTCCTGCTATAGAACCCGGTGTCCGTTTCGGGTTGCGTTGGGGTGGGCTTTGGCCGCGTGAAGCTGCGCCCGGTTGGGACGGGAGATGCGGTTAAATCCTCCCATTGATGGCCGAGGCTTTCCTGGGTCGCGTCGGCGGTGCAGAAGAGGACATAAACCCCCGCCGCTTCATCATCGAAGGCCCGGAGCCTGTCCGCTTCATATTGATCCAACACAGCGCCCGTAGCCCCACCCATATTCAGGCTGTAACGCGCGTCGCTGGCAATGAGTTCGGCGTATTCGCCGCCCGCGGCGGCCTGTTCTGCATGATCGAGCGCCTGTGCGGCCCATTCATCGGGATGGAACATCAAGATCCGGGCGTCGGGGGCGCCTGTTACCTCTCGCGCGCGACCCGCGATCGTCTCCAAGATGTCTGCATCAAAATTGATCGTATCAGGCATGCCTGGCCGCTCGGTCAGCGGACCGATATGCAGGATGATGATCCGTTCGGCTTCGGGCTGGTCGGTGGTGGTCTCTGGTGGCAGACCGCGCCCGGACAGCCCGAGAAGATGCGCCTCTGCCGTCAGATCGCGGAACATCAGGATCCGACCGGTTCCGGGGAAATGCAACGTCTCGAAGGCGCCGTCATGTAAGGCAAACTCGGCCCATTCCCGGTCGACGCCATCGGCGGCAAGGCGGTCAATGGCGGCATCGCGAATGGCGGTCAGGGTCGCCCTATCGTGGATTGCCGTGGCATCGGCGACCGCGGGGTGCGCCCAATCACCTGCTGTGTAGATCTTCACGGGCGCGGTGTCGGGGACGGCCAGCTCCGTCCTGAGACGCTGAGCCAGGCCCGCAGGATCGGCATCGGCCACGGCGGCGGCTGCGGCGGCCACACTGCCTTTGGGGTGAACCATGAAGCCCACAACCATGGTGCGGATATCCTTGCGCGGCTCCGGCTCCGGCTCCGGTTCGGGGGCAGGGAGCGTCTCCTCAAGTTTCGGAAAGATCGTATAGGCCGAGACGATGGGCCCATGATCCTGTGTCATCAGCGGGGCGATCAGGAAAGTCTCGATCGCCTCCTCAGGCAGGCCTTGCTTGGCCAGGAGCTCTGCAAGGATCGGGCTGAGGGCAATCCACTCTTTGGCATCCTCGAACACATGTGCCCCGGCAACTGGATCGGTTGGCCAATCCTGGGGCAGGATGACATAGGCCTCGGTCGAGGGGCCCGACATGCCATCTGCAATCTCGCGCACGGCGCGGGTGACGTCGGCCCGCTGATGCTCTGTCATCTCGGGCGCGCCCTGTTTGGGCGCAAGGAACATAATGAGGTATTCGCCGGGCCAAGGGTCTTCGGG
>JANQNZ010000332.1 GCA_028279315.1 Rhodophyticola sp.
CCCTCCTCGCTCCGATCTCAGCACCAGGCCTCACCAAATCGCCAGACCGCCCGGGCGGCCTGTCGATGCCCGGCGCCTTCGGCTTGATTCCGGGTAGGGGAAGCAGAAAGACGGGGGTTCGACAAGCGATACGGGCATGGTGGCCCGCTGCCAGAAACCCTTGGCGAAGCGCACAAGAGTGTGGAACAAGCGATCCCGTTGACGTTGTGTATCTCCAAAGGAGCGAGTGACATGGGATTAATGAGTTTCGTCAAAGACGCCGGCAAACGCCTGTTCGGACGGGGGGATGCGGATGAGGCGCCCTCCGAAGACGCGCTGAAAGCCGAGATTGAGGATTTGGGTTTCGACGCCTCCGGCCTCGATATCTCCGTCGATGGCGACAAGGTGCATGTGACAGGCAAAGCTGCAAGCCAGGAGGAGAAGGAGAAGATCCTTCTGGCCGTTGGCAATGTCGAAGGGATCGCCGCGGTCTAGGATGACATCGAGGGTGCGGCGGCAACGACCCATACGGTGGAGAAAGGCGACAGCCTTTGGAAAGTCGCTGAGAAGGCGCTTGGCGATGGGTCGCGCTATGCCGAGATTTTTGAGGCCAATAAGCCGATGTTGTCGGACCCCGATAAGATCTACCCCGGTCAGGTTCTGCGCATTCCCGCCAAGTAACCGGACCCCAATAGGACCAACGCTCGGGCCATGTCAGCCCGGGCGTTTTCGTGTCTCAATACCGATAATGTTCGGGCTTAAACGGCCCGTCCTGCGGCACCCCGATATAGTCGGCTTGGGCCTTGTCGAGCGGGGTCAGCTTGGCGCCGATCTTGCCCAGATGCAGCCGTGCCACTTTCTCATCCAGGACTTTCGGCAGGACATAGACCTTGTTGTCGTAATCGTCGCCTTTGGTGAAGAGCTCGATCTGTGCCAGCACCTGATTGGTGAAGCTGGCCGACATCACAAAAGACGGGTGGCCGGTGGCATTGCCAAGGTTCAGAAGACGCCCTTCGGACAGAAGGATGATCCGGCTGCCCGAAGGCATCTCGATCATATCCACCTGTTCCTTGATGTTGGTCCATTTGTGGTTCTTCAGCGCCGCGACCTGAATTTCATTGTCGAAATGGCCGATGTTCCCGACGATCGCCATGTCCTTCATCTCGCGCATATGCTCGATGCGGATGACGTCTTTGTTGCCGGTGGTGGTGATGAAGATATCGGCGCTGGAGAGCTCCTCTTCCAGAATCACCACTTCAAACCCGTCCATCGCCGCTTGCAGGGCGCAGATCGGATCAACCTCCGTCACTTTCACCCGGGCGCCCGCGCCGCGCAGGCTGGCCGCGGAGCCTTTGCCCACATCGCCATAGCCGCAGACCACGGCGACCTTGCCCGCCATCATCGTGTCGGTGGCGCGGCGGATGCCGTCGACCAGCGATTCCTTGCAGCCGTATTTGTTGTCGAATTTCGACTTGGTGACGCTGTCATTCACATTGATCGCCGGGAAAGGCAGGTGGCCCTTTTCCATCATCTGATACAGGCGATGGACGCCGGTGGTTGTCTCTTCGGTCACGCCTTGGATCATGTGGCGTTGCTTCACGAACCAGCCGGGGCTTTCCGCCATGCGTTTCTTGATCTGGGCGAAAAGCGCCTCCTCCTCTTCCGAGGTGGGCACGGCGATCAGATCGTCTTCGCCTTCTTCCACCCGCGCACCCATCAGGATGTAAAGCGTCGCGTCGCCGCCATCGTCGAGGATCATGTTGCAGCCGCCGTCTTCGAAATGGAAGATCCGGTCGGCATAGTCCCAATATTCTTCCAATGTCTCGCCCTTGATCGCGAAGACAGGCACGCCCGCCGCAGCGATGGCTGCCGCCGCATGATCCTGGGTCGAGAAGATGTTGCAAGACGCCCAACGGACATCAGCGCCAAGCGCCACCAGGGTCTCGATCAGAACCGCCGTCTGGATCGTCATATGCAGCGAGCCCGCGATCCGCGCGCCTTTCAGGGGTTTGCTCTCGCCATATTCCTCCCGCAGCGCCATCAGGCCCGGCATCTCGGTTTCGGCGATGTCCAACTCCTTCCGGCCGAACCCGGCCAGCGCAATGTCTTTGACGATGTAATCGGTCATCTAAACCAGTCTCCTTGGGCACATCCTTTGTTTGTCGGCCACATAGCAGCGGGGCCCGGCCCCCGCAATCCATCACCGTCGGGCGCGAGGTGCCCTGTGCAGGCGGGCGGGCCGGTCAGGGATCGATGCCCGCCACGAGAGACGCCGCCACGGCCTCCAACTCAGGCAAAGGGACGCCGCCCCGCACCATCACGCGCAGCCCGAAATAGCCCGCCGTCAGCCGCCGCGCCGCCGCTTCCAGGTCAGCCGTCGCCATAGCGCTTGGGTCAGGCAGAAGCGCTTGGACAAATTGCGCCTGGCTGGCGGCGATCCCCTTAGCGGTGTGCGCCCGAACCTCCGGATTGTCGGGGGCGTGTTCGATGGAGGTGTTGCAGAGGAAACAGCCGCGCCGATCCCCGTCACGCACCGGGGCCAGAACCGCGCGGAAGAGCGCCTCAAACCTGGCCCGGGGCGTCGCCGGTTCCATCAGGATTTCCCCCATCACCAGCATTTCACGCCCGCCATAAAGACCAAGGGCGGCGGCAAACATCGCGTCCTTATTGCCGAACTCGCGATAAAGCGACTGTTTCTTCAACCCCGTGGCGCGCTCCAAATCCTGCAACGAGGTGGCGTGATATCCGCTGTCCCAGAACTGGGCCAAGATTTGATCAAGCGCCTCTTTGGGGTCGAATTCGCGGGGGCGGGCCATGGCGGTTTCCTCTTTGCGTCACAGATATGTGACCGATCGGTCCGAAATAGTTGTTGACCGAACGGTCCGTAATTCTTATTCCAGTCTCATCTTCTTGGCAACGCCCCTTTTGACGGGCCGCGCCGCACAACACACACACTGAGAAGGAACTGTAACGATGACGACCTTGACCAACTCAAACTCCCCTGCCTCGCACCAGGTCACCACGCTTGGCACCAAAGCCCTCTTCGCCGGGCTGATCCTGGTTTTCCTCTGGTTTGGAGGCATGAAATTCACCGCCTATGAAGCCGCTGCCATCCGGGGGCTTGTTGAAAACTCGCCTTTTCTGGGATGGGCCTACACTGTCTTGTCCGAACGCGCTGTGTCGGGATTGATCGGGGTGACCGAATGGCTGATCGCTGCCTTGCTGGCCGCGCGGGTCTTCGCCCCGAAACTCGCCGTGATCGGCGCGTGGGGTGCAATTGCCACCTTTGTCGTGACGCTCAGCTTCTTTGTCACGACGCCGGGTGTGTTTCTGCCGGAACACGGCACGCTCGCCATCTCGGTTCTGCCGGGTCAGTTTCTGCTGAAAGATATCGTGCTGCTGGCGGCGTCGGTCTTCGCGCTTGGCAACGCGCTTGACGCAGCCGCGGCGCGCGGGGCCGGGTGATCCGTGATCTCAACTGAGAAGGGCCGCGGCACTCCGCGGCCCTTCCTCTGTGGTGGGAAGATCCTATTTCCCCTTTTCGTCACCCTCTTTCGGGCCGCTTGGCATTTTTTCTGTGCCATGGGGTGTGGTGCCGGGGCCTTTGCCGCCATCTTTGCCGTCTTTAGACATCGAATCTCTCCCTTAAATGCTGTTTCGCGGGGGCAGCCTAAGGGCGACTCGGGCTGCCAACCTAGGGTTTTCTTGTCCGCTTGTTCTTTCGGCGGCCCGCGCCTATCCCTGTCGGGCACGAAACCCGCCCGCCGGATCGCCCAATGCCAAAACAGCCGCCCCGCGCCTGGCAGCGTATGTTGTCAGGCCGCAGATTGGACCTCCTCGATCCCACGCCGGTCGATATCGAGATTGAGGATATCGCCCATGGGCTGGCCTTTGTGGCGCGCTGGAACGGGCAGACGCGGGGCGATTACCCCTATTCGGTGGCTGAGCATTCGCTGTTGGTGGAGCGGCTGTTTGGCCGACTGAACCCGAAGGCGCCGGCGAAATGGCAATTGGCGACGCTGCTGCATGATGCGCCGGAATATGTGATTGGGGACATGATCTCTCCAGTGAAAGCAGCCGTTGGCCCAGGCTACGGCGCGCTGGATGACCGGCTTCAGGCGGGGGTGAACTTGCGCTTTGGCCTGCCCGCCACGGTGCCTGCGATGATCAAGAAACAGATCAAGCGGGCCGACCGGATCAGCGCCTGGCTGGAGGCCACGCAGATCGCGGGGTTCTCGAAATCCGAAGCCGACAAGTTCTTCGGCAAACCCGAGGCCCAGGTGATTGCGGGGATGGAGATCGCGTTGCGTCCGCCGGTGGAGGTGCGCGCCGCCTTTACCGCGCGCCATGGCGAGCTGATGGCGGCCTTGTGATCATCCGGCCTGCCCATGACTTGGACGCCCGTCAAATGGCGGAGCTTCTGAACGAGATCATCGGGATCGGCGGGACCACGGCCATGACGGAGCCGGTGTCGGGCATTGATCTGAAGGCTTGGATGACGCGCACGCCGGAGGCCTCTGCCTGGCATGTGGCTGAGGGGGAGGCAGGGGCCATCCTTGGCTTCCAGTGGATTGAGCCGGCTGACTATCTGCCGCCCGAGGCCGCTGAGATCGCGAGTTTCGTGGCACCGGGCTCTGCCGGTTTGGGGATCGGCTCGGCGCTTTTTCGGGCGACGGCGGCAGCGGCGCGGGCCATCGGCTATGCTTGGATCAACGCCAATATCCGCGCCGACAACGAAAGTGGGCTGACCTATTACCAAAGCCGCGGCTTCGAGGATTATGGGCGCATCGACCGCCAGCGACTGAAAAATGGCGACGTGGTGGATAAGATCCTGAAGCGTTACGACCTTACCTGAAACCCACGCCGCCAAGTGTAACGCTGGCTACAAGATACCCGTGTCGCGGAACCAGCGCCGGAGAAGGCGTTTGTCGTCACGCTCGGCCCGCAGGCGGCGGGCGCGTTGATCTTCCGGTTGGCGCCAATAATCGGGCGCGTCCCAGATAGGTTGGCCTTGTTGCGTCTCAAGCAGCGGGGAGTAGAAATTGGGCATGGCACTCGTCCTTCTCTTTAACATGGTTTGACTATAGGCCGGTTGACCGCCTCGCTCGAGTCAGCAATAAATCGATATTGTAAGTGGAGCTTACATATGGATTGGCGTGACATCCCCTCCCTTTCCGCGCTTCGGGCGTTTGAGGCCGCGGCACGGCTGCAAAGCTATTCCGGCGCCGCGCGGGAGTTGAACGTGACCCATGCCGCCGTCGCGCAGCATGTGCGGACGCTGGAGGCGCATTTCGGCCAGGGGCTGATGGAGAGGCAGGGCCGCGCGATGGTGCCGACGGTGGCCGGGCGGCGGCTGGCCCATGATCTCTTCAACGGGTTTTCCGAAATCGCAGGCGGCGTCCGGGCTTTGGCGGCAGCGCGCGGCGACGGGCCGATCTCACTCACCACCACGCCGACCTTCGCCGAAAACTGGCTGATGCCGCGCCTGGCCCGGTTCTGGGCTGAGCGCCCGGATATTCCGCTGACCATCGCACCGGACGAACGGGTGCGGGACCTCCGCCGCGACGGGCATCACCTGGCGATCCGCTATGGCCGCGGCAAGTGGCCGGGGGTGGAGGCGGAGTTTCTGGTGAGCGCCGACACGGTTGTGGTGGGCCACCCGGAATTGGCCGCGCGCTTGCCCGTGGATTACGCCGCAACCGCCCCGAACGCGGCGGAGAAGCTGACCGCGCTGCCTTGGCTTGTCGACACAAGCTATGGCGAGCTCCGCTCTTGGCTGCTGGATCAGGGGCTGGATGCGGATGCGTTAAAGGCGACATCGCTCGCCGGCAACAGCTTGGTGCTGGCCGCCACCCGCGCCGGCGCGGGGCTGAGCATGCAGCCGACGGCGCTGGTCTCCGATGATATCGAAGCCGGGCGGCTGGTCTCGCTATTGGAGCATTGTTGCGAGGAGTTGGGGTACTTCATCTTGCAGCCCCCGGGGCCGGTGCCGGATCGGGTGAAGGTGTTTCTGGAGTGGCTGCGGCAGGCGTGAAAGGGCGAAGGGGCGTCGCCGGGCGTAGGGCGGGACAAGTCCCGCCCTACTGCACTACTTGATGTTGGCGTACAGGGCGGTGAGGATAACGGCATGACGACAATCAGGGGTTTTGAGCGTATCGCCTCTGCCTTCGACCCGATGGAGGTTGGGCTGGCGGTGACGGCGCTGGAGGGGGCGGGGTACATCGCCATCACCCCGGGCCTGCGGATCAATCAGGTGATCCCCCATAGCAGCCTGGCCCTCGGGCCGATCCCGATCCTTGTGCCGCAAGCCGATGCGGAGACGGCGCGCGCTCTGCTCAGATCAATTCAGACAGGCTCGATGGAGGTTCTGGACCACCAAGCGCCCGACCCCGAAGAGGATGAGATCGAATTGCCCGAGGATCGCAGCGCCTGGAGCAAGGTCCTGGATGTCTTGGGCTTCGGTATCGCCGGTGTGTCACACCCGCGGGATCGGCTGAGTATAGACGGGAAGGCGCAGAGGCAGGGCGAGGATGAGCGCTAGCCGCAGGTCAGCCCCGACCAAATCTCGGCCACATGGGTGTCGCCTGCGTTCAGGACCCCTGAGATATCGCCCGACTGAAATTCCGTCCCCCGTGTGGTTTCGGTGATGAGGGCGTTTGGGATGTCGCTTCGCGCGGTGCCGACGAAAACGCTGGAGCCGGTTCGGAGTGACAGCTCGACCCCTCTGAGCGACCAACCGCGAAAATCGCCATCTTCGAAGATCAGCGCCAGGCCTTGCAGCCATTGGGCCCGCACCACCTGACCCGACCCACAGCCGGGTTCGGGGTAGATCTCATAAAGCTGATCGCCAAGCAGGCGGTTCACGGTCCCGATCACACCGTCCTGAGCGCGGCCGAAATCGATGCGAAGGGGGGTGCCCGCGGGCTGGATGCCGCCGCCATCAAGGGCGAACGCCACCGGCGGTGGGGGAACGGGCGCGGGCGCTGCCACGCAAGCGCCAAGCAGAAGCGCTGCGATCAGCGCCCGCATCTAGCGGGGGGAGCGTTTGGCGAGGATGCGCTGCAAAGTCCGGCGGTGCATGTTGAGTCGCCGCGCGGTCTCGGACACGTTGCGGTCGCACAGCTCATAAACCCGCTGAATATGCTCCCAT
>JANQNZ010000341.1 GCA_028279315.1 Rhodophyticola sp.
CGATCAAAGCCACGGGGGCCGAAAAGATCTGGGTCACCCATGGCTACACGGCGCAATTCTCTCGCTGGCTGACAGAGCAAGGCTATGACGCCCGGGCCGTCACCACCGATTACAGCGGAGAGACCCTCGACACCCCGGAAGAGGAGGATGCCTCATGATCCGCGCCGCTGCCTTTGTCATACTCTTCACCCTCCCCGCCGCCGCGCAGCCGATCTGTCTATGTTTCCGCTGCGCGCTCACGACCCATCACGGCTATTACGCGCCCTCAAGTTCCATGCATCCGACCCTTATGGCCGATCAATGTTTCGAGGGCCGGTATCTGCGGGAGGGCGAACCCACCCCGGCGCCGGGCCATGTCGTCACCTTCCGGAGCCCCGCGCGCGACGAGATACGTGTCGCCCGGATCATCGCCCATGAAGGCCAGAGCGTTCAGATGGTCGAAGGGCGGCTCCATCTTGATGACGTGCCGGTCGCCACCACAGCGCTGGAGCCGCATACCGAGTTGCGCCGAACCACCTCCACCGGCGCGCGCCCACGTTGCCCCGACAGCGCGCCGCTGGATGCGGAAACCTGCGCCATCCCTCAGATCCAAGAAACCCTGCCGAATGGCGCGAGTTACCCGACCCTCGATATCGATCCGGGCGGGATCATGGACAACACCCCCCTCTTCACCGTGCCCGATGGCCATGTCTTTGTGATGGGGGATAACCGAGACAACGCGCTCGACAGCCGGTTCCCTGCACATCGGGGCGGGCTTGGGTTCATTCCGGTTGAGAACCTGATCACCGTTGTCGATCGGCCCGAACCTTATTTCACGCCGCCCGAATGATCCGATACGCCCTCCTCCCCCCTTTGCTTTTTCTCGGCGCGGCGCCACCCGCCTTGGCGCAGGAGTTGTGCGTCTGCCTGCGTTGTGCAATCGGCACCCATCGAAGTTTCGCGACCATAAGTGAAGACATGCGTCCGACCGTGCCGCGGGGCCTCTGCACGGTGTCTGAGCGGCGCCTACCTGGCACCGACGCGCCCCGGCCTGGGGATGTGATCCTCTATATTGACCCGAGTGACGGCCAGTTCGCGCTGTCCCGGGTGATCGCCGAGGGTGGTCAGACCGTAGCGATGGTTGGCGGTGTCCTTCATCTCGATGGCGCGCCTGTCGAAACCACCCCCCTCTCCCCGCACCGGATTGCGCGACGGCCGGACTCCACCGGCGCGCTTCCCACTTGTCCAGGCGGCACGCCTGAGGATGCCCGCTTCTGTGACATCCCTCGTATGGCCGAGACCCTGCCCAACGGCGCGCGTTATCAGACGCTGAACCTGATCGACGGCAGCGCCTTGGACGATATGGCCCCAGTGACCGTCCCTGAGGGTTATCTCTTCATCCTCGGCGATCACCGGGACCTTGCCCGCGACAGCCGGACGCCTGTGGCAGAGGGCGGCCCGGGGATGATCCCCCTCTCGGCGGTCCAGGGCCTGCTTGAAGCGCCCTCGCCCTACATGGACCCACCCTCATGAAGCGCTTCGCCGCCCTTTTCACCGCGCTGGACCAGACCACGAAAACCAACGTCAAAACCGCGGCCCTGGCTGAATATTTCGGCACCGCACCGGATGATGACAAGCTCTGGACCATCGCGCTTCTCTCTGGCCGTCGCCCACGCCGGACGATCACCACCACCAAACTGCGCGAATGGGCGGCGGAGCGGGCGGGTATCCCGCTCTGGCTGTTCGAGGAATGTTATCCGGTGGTCGGTGATCTCTCCGAGACCATCGCCTTGGTCCTGCCACCTGCCGCACGGTCAAGCGATCACACGCTGACTTTTTGGATCACCACGCTCCGCGCCCTCGACAAAGCCGAGGAGGAGGCGCGGAAAGCGGCGATCCTGGAGGCTTGGGATCAGCTTGATCCAACCGAGCGCTTTGTCTTCAACAAGCTTCTGACTGGCGGCTGGCGGATGGGGGTCAGCCAGAAACTCATGACCCGCGCCTTGGCCCAGGCCACCGGCATTGACGAGCCCGACCTGACCCACCGGCTGATGGGCAATTGGACGCCGGAGACCACCAGCTATCACGCGCTGATCGAGACGCCGGACCCAAGTGCCGATCTCTCCCGCCCCTATCCGTTTTATCTCGCCTACCAGCTCGACGTGGAACCGGAGGGCCTTGGCCCCACTACCGACTGGTTGGCCGAGCGGAAATGGGACGGCATTCGTGGCCAACTCATCTTGCGCGAGGGGCAGCATTTCCTCTGGTCCCGCGGCGAAGATCTGATGACCGACCGCTTCCCGGAACTGACGCAGCTTGTCGACTTTCTGCCCGACGGGACCGTGATGGATGGCGAGGTTCTGGCCTATGATAGGGAGGCGGAAGCCCCGCTCTCCTTCGCCAAACTGCAACCGCGGATCGGGCGGAAAACGGTGCCGAAGAAGCTCCTGATCGAGGCGCCGGTGATCTTGATGGCGTATGACCTTCTGGAATGGGAGGGGGAAGATTGGCGCGCCCGGCCTTTGGCGGAGCGGCGGGCGCAACTGGCCCAGATGATCGCGGATTTGCCGCCTAATCTGCCCCTCCGTCTGTCCCCACAGGTGGAGGCGAAAGACTGGCCCGGACTGGCAGAGGCGCGTGAAGGCTCTCGCGATATCGGCGCCGAGGGGCTGATGCTGAAACGCCTTTCGGCCCCTTATCTCGCGGGCCGCAAGAAAGGTGATTGGTGGAAATGGAAGGTCGACCCGCTGACCATCGACGCGGTGATGATCTATGCCCAGGCGGGCTCGGGCCGGCGGGCGACGCTTTACACCGATTTCACCTTCGCGGTCTGGAAAGGCAATGATCTGGTGCCGTTCACCAAAGCCTATTCCGGCCTGACCGACGCGGAGTTCCGCGAGATCACCGCTTGGGTCCGCAAGAATACGCTGGAGCGTTACGGACCCGTCCGTGCGGTGACCCCCACCCATGTCTTTGAGATCGCATTTGAGGGCATCCAAGCCTCCTCCCGCCACAAATCCGGCGTGGCGCTGCGGTTCCCGCGCATGGCCCGCTGGCGAAAGGACAAACCGGTGCAGGAGGCCAATACCTTTGAGGATCTGCAGGAGATGCTGAGGCTTTATGGGTGAGTTGCCAAGGGGGAGCCCGATCCAACCCCGATCGATCTCCTTCCCCTGCCCGAATAATGCGGCGAAGCCGACGGGCATCGACAGGCCGCCCGGGCGGGCTGGCGATGCCCGGGTCGGTTGCGGGTGTGGTTGGGCGGGTCTGCGCAGCGGCTTGCGCGTCCCGGGCCAATGGCA
>JANQNZ010000002.1 GCA_028279315.1 Rhodophyticola sp.
GTTTGGGACTCTTATGAGTGGGGGGCCGGATAGAAATCTGTGCCTGTGAGGATGACACCGCCGGGGCTGAACCCGGTGGTCAGATGGATCAGATATCCAACCCCAAAGGCGATCAACCCATGGCAGATCGGCGCCAGCGCGGCATAGACGGCATACCATTGCGCAACGCGCCGCAGCTCATTCAGCCGCTGCCAGGCCTCCATCCCCATGATCAGCATCAGGACCGAGAGAAGGCCCCGGAAGAGCGGATCGTAGAAGGTGTCGAAGACCCGTTCGGGCCGGGTGAACAGCCCTAGGAGCAACCCCAGGATCAGGGCCGAGAGCGCGGCCCCCTGCAAACTGTCTTTCACGATCTGCCAAACCGCAATGCGCCGCCTTGGTGGCCGGGCGGTCACGGCGCCGTCTACCGAGACGCCCTCTGCTGCTTCGGTTTTGGCTTTGTGCATCCGCGCGAGCACAATCGCGAGCACAAGGGCGGGGATATCCATAAATGGATAGAGCGCTGGAACCCAGGCCTCATATTCGATCCCATCCTGCTCCATCAGCACCATGGCCGCGCCAAGGGTTGAGGCCGAGACCGCGCCGAACAGCCCTGCGGTCGCAATCGCATCGTCGCGCTTCACATTGGGCGCCCGAGCCAGCGTCACCACCCCAAGGAGCACAATCCCCGCCCCCAGACCCATCGCGGCCAAAGCGGGCAGGATCATCGCGCTCAGGTCTGCCTCGCGGATTTCCATACCCCCGTTCAGACCGATCCGCATGAGCAGCATGAAGACCGCGAATTTATAGATCGCATCGGGGATTTGTAGCTTCGAGCCGCTGGCGGCCAGAAGAATGCCGCCAATCAAAAACGCCAAGGTCGGCGATTGGAACTGCCCCAACACCCGCAACAAAAAGTCGGCAATCACATCCATGTTCCGCGCGCCCCATGAGCCAATTGCCGTCGGTTCAGGCCACCCCTTCGGCGCGGGTCATATCCATTTCGCAGATGCAGCGCAAACGCTTTGCCAGGGTGTTCGCCCCGCGCCCGCTAATCCTTTGGCGAGCCTAGGGGCACCTCGCACACACCATCCTGTCTTTGCTTCTAAAATACTCCCGCCGGAGGCGGTCGGATGGTCGGGTCCGAACCCACCTAACATCATTCTGGGTCAGGCCCCCAAACCGCTTTCCATCCGCCCCGATCTCCTGTATGGCCCGCTGCCATCTGAGACGTGACGCTTCGACCCCGGCGTGATGCGACAAAGGATAGGGGTCGGCGGCAATGCGGCCGCCAATGAAACGGGAGACCCAAGAGGGCTTGGGAGTGCTCCCCGATAGGATACGCTAGATGTTCAACATTACGACGAAATCGATGCAGTGGGGCGAAGAGACGCTCACACTGGAAACGGGCAAGGTTGCCCGACAGGCCGACGGTTCGGTCATCGCCACTTTGGGTGAGACCAGCGTCATGGCGAACGTGACCTTCGCCAAAGAGCCGAAAGAGGGGCAAAGCTTCTTCCCGCTCACGGTCCATTATCAAGAGAAATACTATGCCGCCGGTAAAGTGCCTGGCGGCTTTTTCAAACGTGAAGCGCGCCCGACCGAGAAAGAGACGCTGACCGCGCGCCTGATCGACCGGCCGATCCGTCCGCTTTTTGTACCGGGCTTCAAAAACGAAGTGCTGGTGATGTGCACGGTGCTCTCCCACGATTTGGTCAATGACCCCGATATCGTGGCGATGATCGCCGCCTCCGCCGCGCTGACCATCTCCGGCGCACCCTTCATGGGGCCAATCGCAGGTTGCCGGGTTGGCTTCGAAGACGGTGACTACGTTCTGAACCCCACCGTCGATGACATGCACGATCTGCGCAACAACCCCGATCAGCGCCTCGATCTGGTGGTTGCGGGGACCAAAGACGCCGTGATGATGGTGGAATCGGAGGCTTATGAGCTGTCCGAGGCCGAAATGCTCGGCGCTGTCACCTTTGCGCACGCGCAAATTCAACCGGTGATCGACCTGATCATCTCGCTGGCGGAGGACGCGGCGAAAGAGCCGTTTGATTTCCAGCCCCCGGATTATTCTGAGCTTTATGCAACGGTCGCCGCAGCGGGCGAGGAGCAGATGCGCGCCGCGTATGGCATCCTCGACAAGCTGGAACGGCAAGAGGCCGTGGCCGCCGCCAAAGAGGCGATCAAGGCAACGCTGACTGAAGAGCAGTTGGAAGATGCGAATCTCGGCTCCGCGCTGAAAAAGCTGGAATCGACAGTCCTCCGCTCTGACGTGGTCAAGAACGGCCGCCGGATCGACGGCCGCGCGCTCGATGAGGTCCGCGATATCGTCTCGGAAACCTCCATCCTGCCGCGCACCCATGGCTCGGCGCTCTTCACCCGGGGCGAGACCCAAGGCTTGGTTGTGACCACGCTTGGCACCGGTGATGATGAGCAATTCATCGACGCGCTGCATGGGAATTTCAAATCGAACTTCCTGCTGCACTACAACTTCCCACCCTATTCGGTGGGCGAAGCGGGCCGTGTGGGCCCTCCGGGCCGTCGCGAGATTGGCCACGGCAAACTGGCCTGGCGCGCGCTGCAAGCGGTTCTGCCCGCGGCGACGGATTTCCCCTACACGATCCGCGTGGTCTCTGAGATCACGGAATCGAACGGGTCGTCGTCGATGGCGTCGGTCTGCGGCGGGTCGCTTTCGATGATGGATGCAGGCGTGCCCTTGAAGGCGCCTGTTGCCGGTGTCGCCATGGGCCTCGTCCTCGATGACGACGGCAGCTATGGCATCCTGACCGATATCCTGGGTGACGAAGACCACCTGGGCGACATGGATTTCAAAGTCGCGGGCACCGAAAACGGCATCACGTCCCTGCAAATGGACATCAAGGTCGCGGGCATCACGCCGGAGATCATGGAGAAGGCGCTGGCCCAAGCCAAAGCAGGCCGGCTGCATATCCTGGGTGAGATGGCCAAAGCCCTGACCGAGGCGGGTGAGTTCTCAATCCACGCGCCACGGATCGAGACGATGCAAATCCCCACCGATAAGATCCGCGAAGTGATCGGCTCGGGCGGGAAGGTGATCCGCGAGATTGTCGAGGTCTCCGGCGCCAAGGTCGATATCAACGACGACGGCGTCATCAAGATCGCCTCGCCCAATGGGGAAGCCATCCAAAAGGCCTATGACATGATCCACGCGATTGTGGCCGAGCCTGAGGAAGGTCAGATCTACAAAGGCACGGTTGTGAAGATCGTCGATTTCGGCGCCTTCGTGAACTTCTTCGGCAAGCGCGACGGGCTGGTCCATGTCAGCCAGATCGAAAACCGCCGCCTGAACCACCCCTCTGATGTCCTGAAAGAAGGTCAGGAAGTGTGGGTCAAGCTGCTTGGCTTCGATGATCGCGGCAAGGTCCGCTTGGCCATGAAGATGGTCAACCAAGAGACCGGCGAAGAGATCAAGAAGGAAGAGGCGGCGGAGTAAACCCTCCTCACTTCAGACGAGACACCAAGGCGGGGTCAGGTCACACTGGCCCCGCTTTTTTGTCTCAGCAGCCCGAAGGTCTTGAGCGGGTCCAATGGCCAATTCGTCTTAGTCCCCAAACCAAACCAATAGCACGCCAACCGCGCAAATATGGCGTGTTTTGCCTGAACTTCCCCTTTTCTAACGGGCCGGCAGAGGTCACGGTGCAGGCCGTACATCGCGGCCGAAGCCGCAACGAAAGATGTCGAAGGGGACAGTCTCATGAATAAACCAATCGCCGAGTTCATCGGCACGTTCACTCTTGTTTTTCTAGGGTGCGGCGCGGCCGTGATTGCCGGGGCCGATGGCATGACCGGGATCGGATTGACCGGGATCAGCCTTGCCTTCGGGCTGGCGCTGATCGGCATGGCCTATGGGATTGGGCCGGTTTCGGGCTGCCATATCAATCCTGCGGTCACGCTTGGTGCGGTTGCCGCAGGCCGGATGCCCCTGGGTGAGGCCGGCGGCTATATCATTGCGCAGATTGCCGGTGCGATTGCGGCGGCCTTTGTCTTGATGATCATCGCGACCGGGCAGGGCGCGGGTTACGACGTCGCGGCGTCTGGCCTGGGACAAAACGGCTGGGGCCCAGGTTATCTGGGCGAATACAGCATGGTTGCGGCCTTGAGCTTCGAAATCGTGGCCACCTTCCTGTTCATGGTCGTCATCCTTGGCGCAACCGGTGACGGCGCACCGGCGCATCTGGCAGGCCTGGCCATTGGGCTGATGCTGGTTGTGATCCACCTTGTCGGAATCAAGATCACCGGCGTCTCGGTGAACCCCGCCCGGTCCATTGGCCCGGCCCTCTTTGTGGGCGGCACGGCGTTGGCACAGCTGTGGCTGTTCATCCTGGCACCGGTCCTGGGCGCTATCGCTGCTGGGTTCGTATTCCGCACAGGCGTCCTGGATATGCCGGCCGACTGACCGAAACGTGACCTGGGCGGGGCTTGCGAATCCACCCAGGTCACGCCAAAAGTGCCTTTGTTTCTAAAGTGAAGCTGCCGAGGACGACCTATGCTGACCCGCCGCCACTTTGTTATCACATCTGCCGCTGCCACGGCTGCCACGGCGCTTTTCTCGTCGCCAAGCCTGGCCCAAGACGCGGTTGATTTGGACCTGGACGTTATACGCCCCGAACCCGAGGGACCAAATCCTTGGGGCCTGCACCCCCGTTTCATGCCGACGCGCGTCACCCATAATCCGGGCCTGACGCCTGGCGACATCCATGTCGATCCGGTGGCGAAATATCTCTACCACATCCAAGATGACGGGACGGCGATGCGTTATGGCGTGGCCGTGGGGCGGTCGGGCCTGCAAAGCCCAGGCACCTATACGATCCGGCGTAAAGTGGAATGGCCGTCCTGGCGCCCAACCGACGCGATGATCGCGCGGGAGCCGCATATCTACGAACAATATGCCGATGGCGTAGAAGGTGGCCCGGAGAGCCCGCTTGGGGCCCGCGCGCTTTATCTCTATGTGGGCAATCGCGACACCTATCTGCGCATCCATGGAACGCCGCAGCCTTGGTCAATTGGCACCTCGGCCTCGTCCGGCTGTGTGCGGATGGTCAATGACCATGTGATTCAGCTTTATGAGAATGTGCCGACGGGCACGCAGGTGACGCTCCACGCTCCGAACTACGCGATCTGACAAAGAAAAGGCCCCCGCAAATCCGGGGGCCTTCGTCGTTTCGGGCGGCCTGCGCTTAGCCCGGGAGCTTCGCCATCCTGAGATAGGGCAGCTTGGTCTCGATGGCGCCGTATTTGGCAATCGCATCCTCATCGGATACGGCGACCGGGACCACCACGTCCTGGCCGGGCACCCAATTGGCGGGGGTTGCGATATTCTCCTTCGCGGATGTCTGAAGGGCATCAACCGCCCGCAGCACCTCCGCGAAGTTCCGGCCAATGGTCATCGGATAGGTCATCGACAGCTTCAGCTGCTTGTCTGGTCCGATGATGAAGACCGATCGCACCGTGGCACTGTCGGCGGGCGTGCGGCCATCGGGCAGATAAGCCTCGGCTGGGAGCATGTCGAAGGCTTTGGAGACTTCCAGCCCATCATCCGCGATGATCGGGAAGCCGGGCTTGGCGCCGCCCACGGCCTCGATATCGCCTTTCCATTTCTTGTGGTCCTCGACCCCGTCGACCGAAACGCCGATGACCTTGACGCCGCGCTTCTCCCACTCATCGGCCAATTGCGCGACCGCACCGAACTCGGTGGTGCAAACGGGTGTGAAATCCTTGGGGTGGCTGAAGAGAATGGCCCAATTGTCACCGATCCAGTCATGCAGGCTAAAGCTGCCTTGATCGGTCTCCACGGTGAGATCGGGGATCGTATCGTTGATGCGTAGGGACATGGGGCTCCGTCTCCTTTCCTGCTGGTTGCCGTCACTCAGTCCGAGATAGGAGTTTATCATGAAACCTGCACGAGCGGCGTGCGGTCGCAGCGGCAGAAAAGGCCAAAATTCGCGCATCGGCGTCGCGGATCGAACAGACGTTCCGGGGCGGTTGGAAAGACTGGGACGCGGGGCCTTGCAGACCGGGAACGCGGGTGACAGGCTGCGCGCGAAAACCAGGGAGGGGACCGATGCCAAATCAGACCGATTTCTACATCAACGGGGCTTGGGTGGCGCCCTCGACACCTCAGGATTTCCCGGTCATCGACCCCTCGACCGAGGAGGTTTGCGCGACAATCTCACTTGGCTCCGAGGCAGATACCAATGCCGCGGTCGCAGCGGCGCGCGCGGCGTTTGACGGCTGGTCTCAGACGCCCGTGGCGGAGCGGATTGCGGCGTTGGAGCGGCTTCTGGCGGTCTACAACGCCCGCGCCGAAGAGATGGCGCAAGCGATCAGCCATGAGATGGGCGCGCCGATCGATCTGGCACGCCAGCAGCAGGTGGGCGCCGGGTCCTGGCATCTGGAGGGCTTCCTGCGCGCGGCTCGCGACTTTGCCTGGGATCATCCCTTGGGCGATTGGGCGCCGACGGAACGGATTCTGCATGAACCGATTGGCGTCTGCGCCCTGATCACGCCCTGGAACTGGCCGATGAACCAGATTGTGCTAAAATGTGCGCCCGCTTTGGTGACGGGCTGTACGATGGTGCTGAAACCATCGGAGATCGCGCCGCTGTCCGGTCTGCTTTTTGCCGAGATGATGGATGAGGCGCAGATCCCGCCGGGGGTTTTCAACCTGGTCAATGGCGATGGCGCCGGCGTGGGCAGCCAGCTTTCAGCGCATCCGGAGGTGGATATGGTCAGTTTCACGGGCTCGACCCGGGCGGGGCGTCTGATCTCCAAGGCCGCTGCCGACACCATCAAGCGGGTCAGTTTGGAGCTGGGGGGCAAGGGCGCGAATATCATCTTTGCCGATGCGGGCGAGAAGGCGGTGAAATCCGGTGTCATCCGCTGTTTCCGCAACACCGGGCAATCCTGCAACGCGCCGACCCGGATGATGGTGGAACGGTCCCATTACGATCAAGCGGTCGAGATCGCGGCGGCGACGGCGGAGGCGACCGTCGTTGGACCTGCAAGCGAGGAGGGGCGCCATATCGGCCCGGCGGTCTCGGAAATGCAGTTCGACAAGATTCAAGATCTGATCCAGAAGGGCATTGACGAGGGCGCGCGCCTGGTGGCCGGTGGCGTGGGCCGGCCCGAGAACCTGAACCGCGGCTATTACATCCGCCCAACGGTCTTTGCCGATGTAACGCCGGACATGACGATTTATCGGGAGGAGATTTTTGGCCCAGTACTCTCGATCCTGCCGTTTGAGGATGAAGCGCACGCGGTGCAGATGGCCAATGACACCGATTACGGGCTGACGAATTATATCCAGACAAGTGATCAGGAGAAACTTCGCCGGGTGGCGCGACGGCTTCGGTCTGGCATGGTGGAGGGGAATGGCCAGGGCTTCGGTCAGGGCTCGCCCTTCGGTGGATACAAGCAATCAGGGAATGGCCGTGAGGGCGGGGTCTTCGGGCTGCATGAATTCCTAGAGGTGAAGGCGGTGAGTGGATGGGGCTGAGCGCCGGTCCGGGCCAAAAGCCCGGTGAAAGGTCCAGTGGACCTTTCAAGGCGCGAACGGGCGGAGCCCAGAAGGCCAACCCCAAGCGCAACACAAGCCGGGCATCGACAGGCCGAGGGCTGGCGATCCAACGGCTGAGCTAACGCGCTTTATCCCAGCCAAATCCGGCCTCGCTCCAATCTCAGCACCCAGCCTCAACCAAATCGCCAGACCGCCCGGGCGGCCTGTCGATGCCCGGCGCCTTCGACTTGATTCCGGGCAGGGGAAGCAGAAGAACGGGTGTTTGGCGCAGGTACACGGAAGAGCTGACTTAACTTAACCCAATGCCGCCCTTTACCTAAAACGGCACCTTCGCCTTAAACGTCATCCCGCGTCCGCCATCGGGGTGCCGAACCCGCAAGCTCTCCGCATGCAGCATCAGCCGGGGGAACTCCCGCGCCGCGCCTTTGGCATAGAGCGGATCGCCTAGGATCGGGTGCCCGATCTCGCGCATATGCACGCGCAGTTGGTGCGACCGCCCGGTCTTCGGGAAAAGGCGCACGCGCGTCGTCCCGTCCTCTTTCCGCAAAACCCGCCAGGCGGTCTCGGCCGGTTTCCCGGTTTCAAAATCGACCTTCTGCAAGGGGCGGTTTGGCCAATCCACAATCAGCGGCAGGTCGATAACCCCCTCCTCCTCGGCCATCTCGCCCCAAACCCGCGCCACATAGGCCTTCTTCACCTGCCGTTTCTCGAATTGCAGACCCAGATGCCGCTGCGCATGGGGGCTGCGGGCAAAGACCATGACGCCGGAGGTGTCCATATCCAGCCGATGCACCAACAGCGCCTCAGGGAAGACACGCTGCAGCCGGGTGAGGAGGCAATCGGCCAAATGCGCGCCTTTGCCAGGCACGCTCAAGAGGCCGCTTGGTTTGTTTAGCAGGATCAGCTCATGGTCTTCATGGATGATGTCGAGGGGCGCCTCAGGCGGCTGATAGTCAAGCGCCTGGGTCGTGCGGGTCTCCGGGGCCCTCACCCGGCCATCAACGCGTTTTGCACGGTCATCACCACCAACACAAAGGTCAGGAAGAAAAGTGTGCGGCGTGTGGATTTATCCTCAGGCGACCGCAGCCAATGGCCGATTTCCTTGGCGAAGCTTCCAGGCCCCGAAATTGCCTGGCCGGTTTTCTCGGCTGCTCGCGCGCGAAGCGTGAAGAGCGTGGAGAACATCATCACCGCCCAAACCAGAAACACCAGTCCCATAAGGATCAGCCGGATGGTCATACCTGTTGTCATGGGTGATCTCGCCTTATCAACCGCCGCACCGCCCAGATGGCGGTGCCCCCGAAGAATAGCGCGCCGAAGAACGTGATCTCAACCCAGACGATCCCCGGAAACCCGCGATAGGCGACGGCGAAGCCCAGAAAGGCGAGCCCGGCGACCGAAAACCACAGGCGAAACCAAAGCTCACCTCGGGTTGGCCCGTATTTGCGGCTCATCCCACGCCAAGGTCGGCGGCGTGACGTGTTTTGTCCGCCGCCGGGGCGCTCATTTCCGGCCCGGTGTCCCGTCGAATTTCTTCTCCAGCGAGGTCCAGCAGTCGATATAGTCGTCCTGAAGTGGGGCCTCATTGGCGGCAAAGCCCGTCAGATGCTGCGGGAAGCGGGTCTCGAACATGAAGCTCATGGTGTTGTCGAGCTTCTCAGGCTTCAGATCGGCATTGGACGCGCCTTCGAAGGCCTCCAGATCCGGCCCGTGGGGCAGCATCATATTGTGGAGCGACATGCCGCCCGGCACGAAGCCCTGGGGTTTGGCGTCATACTGGCCATAGATGTTGCCCATCAGCTCGGAGATGATGTTCTTGTGATACCAGGGCGGGCGGGACGTATCCTCCATCACCATCCAGCGTTCTCGGAACAGAACGAAGTCGATATTGGCCGTGCCGGGGACGCCTGAGGGGGCGGTGAGCACGGTGAAGATCGACGGGTCGGGATGGTCAAACAGGATCGCGCCGACCGGGCAATAGGTTTTCAGGTCGTATTTGCAGGGCGCGTAATTGCCGTGCCAGGCGACGACGTCGAGCGGGCTGTGCCCAATCTCGCACTCATGAAACTGACCGCACCATTTGACCGTGACGGTGGAGGGTGTCTCGCGATCTTCGAAAGCCGCCACCGGCGTCTTGAAATCGCGGCGGTTGGCCATGCAATTGGCGCCGATCGGTCCACGGCCCGGAAGCTCGAATTTCTGACCGTAATTCTCGCAGACAAAGCCGCGCGCGGGCCCGTCGATCAGCTCCACACGGTAGAGCAGGCCACGCGGGATGACGGCGATTTCCTGAGGCTCCAGATCGATGATCCCAAGCTCGGTGCAGAAGCGTAGGCGGCCTTCTTGGGGGACGACCAAAAGCTCACTATCGGCGGAGTAGAAATAGGCGTCCTCCATGGAGGCCGTGACGAGGTAGATGTGGCTCGCCATGCCGACCTGGGTGTTCACATCGCCCGCCGTGGTCATGGTGCGCATCCCTGTCAGCCAAGTCAGCGGCGTGTCCGTATGGGGCACGGGATCCCACCTGTATTGGCCAAGGGAAATCACGTCGGGGTCGACATGGGGGGCCGATTTCCAATAGGGCAGATCGATCTTGGTGTAGCGGCTGGAATGTTTCACCGAGGGGCGGATGCGGTAGCACCAGGTGCGTTCATTCTGGTGCTGAGGGGCGGTAAAGGCGGTGCCGGTCAACTGTTCGCCATAGAGCCCGTAATTGCATCTCTGCGGGCTGTTCATGCCTTGAGGCAGGGCGCCGGGCAGGGCCTCGGTCTCGAAGTCATTGCCGAAGCCGGGCATATAGCCTTCGGTTGTGCCAACGGGGCTGACGGCCTGAACCATGCCGCCGGGGGTGGTTTGGGTATTCATGCGCGGATCCTCCTTCGGGCCCTGGTCTCAGGCCTTTGGCGGATCATATCGTTGCAAATACAACGAAGTCAAGAAAAGGGGCGGGCCTCGTCAAGCTCCGTTCCGGAGCCATCCTCGGGCCCGCTTTGCCTCCGGCGGGAGGTATTTATTAAGCAAAGACAGAGCGGGCGGAGCTCTCGTCTGGACCGCTAGCGCCAGTCGAGTACCACTTTGCCGGATTTACCCGAGAGCATGGCGGCGAAGCCGTCGCGGTAATCCTCGGCCTTGAACCGATGAGTGATGACGCGGCGGACATCGAGGCCGTTTTGCAGCATCGCGATCATCTTATACCAGGTCTCGAAGATCTCGCGGCCATAGACGCCTTTGATGGTGATGGCTTTGAAGACAATCCGACTCCAATCCACGGGGCTTTTGCCGGGCGGGATGCCCAGAAGTGCGATACGCCCGCCCATCACCAGGGTTTCGACCATCTGGTCAAGCGCAATCTGGTTGCCGGACATCTCAAGGCCGACATCGAAGCCTTGGGCCATGCCCAATTCGGGGATCACGGCGGCCAGGTCTTCTTTCATAACATTGACGGGACGGACATCGGCAACCTGGCCTGCGAGGTTCAGGCGGGCCTGGTTCACATCCGTGATCACCACATGGCGCGCGCCGGCATGGCGGGCGACGGCGGCGGCCATGATGCCGATAGGCCCGGCACCAGTGACAAGCACGTCTTCCCCTAAGAGGTCGAAGCTAAGCGCGGTGTGGACCGCGTTGCCAAGCGGGTCGAGGATGGCGCCGATGTCGTCCTCAATATCGTCCGGCAGGGGGACAACGTTGAACGCAGGCAGCTTCAGATATTCCGCAAAGGCGCCCTGTTCGTTCACACCGATGCCGCGGGTTTCCGGATCAAGATGGAACTTTCCGGCGCGCGACTGGCGGGAGGTTTTGCCAATCAGATGCCCCTCGCCCGAGCAGCGCTGGCCAAGGGTCAGACCTTCGACATTCCGACCGAGTTCCACGATCTCGCCGGCGAATTCATGGCCCGTGACAAGCGGTGTGGGCACTGTCTTCGCGGCCCACTCATCCCAGGTCCAGATATGGATATCCGTGCCGCAAATCCCGGTCTTGTTGACGCGGATCAGGACGTCATCGGGGCCGACCTCCGGCACCGGGACATCCTGCATCTCAAGCCCCTCGACGGGGCCGGGCTTTACCAGCGCTTTCATCTGATTGCTGCTCATGTGATCGCCCCCACAGCGCGGCCCGCCTTGGCAAAGGCGTCGAGGCCGACATCCAAGTCCTCTCGGGTGAGCGCGGCGTTCATCTGGGTTCTGATCCGCGCTTTGCCTTTGGGGACCACGGGGAAGAAGAACCCGGCCACATAGACGCCCTGATCGTAAAGGGCGGCAGCCATGTCTTGGGCCAGGCGCGCCTCCCCCAGCATCACCGGCACAATCGGATGCTCTCCGGGCAAGAGGTCAAAGCCGAGGCGCTCCAACCCGGCGCGCCAGTAATGTGCGTTCTCGAAAAGTTGGGCGCGCATCCCGTCGCCCTCCTCCACGATTCTGAGCGCCTCGACCCCGGCGGCACAGACCGCAGGCGGCAGGGCGTTTGAGAAGAGATACGGCCGCGCCCGCTGCCGGAGCAGATCGATCACCGGCTGTGGCCCCGCGATATAGCCGCCGATCGCACCGCCGAGCGCCTTGCCCAAAGTGCCGGTCAATATCTGTACCTGATCCTCGACACCGAAGTGATGCGGCGTGCCGCGCCCGCCTGGCCCCATGAAACCTGTTGCATGGCAATCATCGACCATGACCACCGCGTCGTAAGTTTTGGCGAGCGCGGTGATCTCAGGGAGCGGGGCCAGATAGCCGTCCATGGAGAAGACGCCATCGGTCGCGATCATGATCGTCCGCGCGCCCTCGGCCCTTGCGGCTTTCAACTGCGCCTCCAACTCCCCCATATCTGCATTGCCATAGCGGTAGCGCTTGGCCTTGCAGAGGCGGATGCCATCGATGATCGAGGCGTGGTTGAGTGCGTCGGAAATGATCGCGTCTTCGGGGCCGAGAAGCGGCTCAAAAAGCCCGCCATTGGCGTCGAAACAGGCGGCAAAGAGGATCGCGTCGTCTTTGCCGAGGAACCGGGCCAGGGCCTGTTCCAAGTCCCGGTGCAGGTCTTGGGTGCCGCAGATGAACCGGACGGAGGCCATGCCATAGCCGTGGCCGTCCATCGCCGTCTTGGCCGCTTCGATCAGAGCGGGATGGTCGGCGAGGCCCAAATAGTTGTTTGCGCAAAGGTTCAGTAACTCCACCGGCCCATCCTGACCCGCGACGGAGACATGGCCTGCTTGTGGGGAGGTGATGGGGCGCTCGACCTTGTAAAGCCCGTCGGCTCGGATCTCCTCCAAGGTCTCTGATATGCGAGTGAGAAATGCGTCGGACATGCGCGGGGCTCTCTCCTTCCAATTGGAGCCTAGCCTACACATGACAGCGCCCGCCAGAGGAAGGCGGGCGACAGGGCTGGGTCGAATTTGGTCGGAAACGCGCCTTCAGATACCCACGAAGGGCTGCGCGATGCGCGGCAGAAGGCCGTCGAACTTCAGAGGCGCGTCGGTCGCGATCAGGCAGACGCAGTCCTCGCCTGCATCGGCAATCGGCGTGTGATGCATCTCTTCATCGGCGATCTCAATATCGCCGCGGGCATAGCGCCCGTCATCATCCGAATAGGCGCCTTTCAGAACCAGCGTCATCTCAAGCCCGCGGTGGCCATGGACCGGCATCGCCTGACCTGCAGGGATCATGAGGAGCCGCGCGCTGCCATCTTTGCCGGAATGAAGCACGGCTTGCTTCACGCCCATGCCCACGCTGCGCCAATTCACGGCATCGAGGTCGCCGCCGACAACCCGTTGCAGGGGTGTTGGGAAGATGCCCTCGGATTGCTCGGGCGCGCTGCGCTCTTCCGGTTCAACGCCACTGATCCGGGCAAGGGTCGCCTCCAGGCTGTCCTCGGCCAATTCAGCTTCACCCACGCGGTCCAGAACGGCGCCGCCAATCGCCTCAAACCCGGTCAGGCGGGCGCGGGCGTCTTCGCTGAGGGAGACATGGGTCGCGACAACAAGGTCGAAGGCCTGGGGCAGCGCGCCTGCCGCATAGCCCATGAGCAAATCATCGCTGATATGATGGTTCACGTCGGTCATTTGTCTTCACGTCATATTGTGCCGCAGCCGGTCAAGCGCCAACCTAATGCGCGATTTGATCGTGCCAAGGGGCAGGCCGGTTTCAGCGGCGATTTCGCTATGGGTCAGATCGCCGAAATAGGCCCGTTCGATCAAAACCCGCTGTTTCTCGGGAAGCTCTTTCAACGCCTCCGCCAATTTGGAGCTTTCCTGCTGAAGGGCGATCACATCGGCCTGATCGGGTTCGGCCTCTGGACCCCAAGGCAGGTCTTCTGGTTCGGGGCGCGCATATTTCCGCAGAAGGTCGATCTTGCGGTTCCGCGCCACGGTGAAGATCCATGTGGAAACACTGGCCCGCGCGGGGTCATACATATGCGCTTTGCGCCAGAGCGTTGCCATAACGTCCTGCATGCATTCCTCGGCCAAGCTGGCATCGGCGCCCGATTTGATCAGGAAAGCCTTCACCTTCGGGGCGAAATGCCGAAACAAATCGACAAAGGCGGCCTGATCCTGGTCACGGGCAATGGCCTCGATCCGGGCCACCCAATGCGCATCGGTGTATTCCACAATCGTCACAGGCTTCCCACGTCGTTTCGACTTTGCAGCGCCCGGCACCGGGTCGGGCCCGACAACCGCCACTTTCGTCATCTCTGCTTGGTCGTTCGCGAGAAGCATATCCACGTTACGGACAAATCCCTAGTCCGGATCAAAAGTATTTCTTTCATCCGCCAAGGGTTGCGCGCCGTAAACAAATCTAGACAGGGGAAACAGCTAAGAGAGTGGGGACACATCCGTGCCATTTGAGACATCTGCCGCCGCACCCCGGCGTATAGCCGTGATTGGGGCCGGCATTTCTGGGATGGGCGCGGCCTATTTCCTGAGCAAGACCCATGCCGTGACTCTCTTTGAAGCTGAACCCCGATTGGGTGGCCATGCGCGGACGGTTCTGGCCGGAAAAAACGGGGATCAGCCCGTCGATACCGGGTTCATCGTCTTCAACTACGTGAATTATCCGCATCTGGTGAAGCTGTTTGAGGCGCTGGATGTGCCGATTGCCAAAAGCGACATGAGCTTCGCGGCGTCCATCGGGGGTGGGCAGATCGAATACGGGCTGCGCAACCTCCAGGCGCTTTTCGCCCAGAAGCGTAACCTGACGCGGCCCGGCTTTGCCCGGATGGTTCGCGATATCATGCGCTTTAACGCGCGGGCCGAGGCGGTGGCGCAAGACAGCACAATCACGCTTGGCGCGCTAATGGATCAGATGCAGATGGGGCGCTGGTTCCGCGATTACTATCTGACGCCGATCTCGGGCGCGATCTGGTCGACGCCGAAAGAGGAGATCATGGATTTCCCGGCCCAGGCCCTGATCCGGTTCTTCCGCAATCACAACCTGTTGCAAGCGACCGGTCAGCATCAATGGTGGACCGTCCAGGGCGGCTCCATCGAATATGTCAAACGGCTGGAGGCTGCGATGCGCCGCCAAGGCGTGGATATCCGCCTGGCCGCCCCGATTGAAGCGGTGCGCCGAGTGCCAGGCGGGGTGGACATCCGCCGCCGGGGCGATTGGGAGGGGTTTGACGAGGTGGTGTTCGCCACCCATTCCGATCAATCGCTCGCCATGCTGGCCGATCCAAGCGCGGCGGAGGCCAAAGCGCTTGGTGATGTCCGCTATCAACCGAATGAGGCGGTGCTTCATGCCGATGCGTGCGCGATGCCACGGCGCCGCGCCACTTGGTCAAGCTGGAACTATACCGAACGTAAAGGGCATGAGGGTGGGCCGATCGACCTCACCTATTGGATGAATTGCCTGCAACCGATCCCCGAAAGCGATCCGCTCTTTGTGACACTCAACAGCCGCGGGCCGATCGACGAGCGACTGATCTATGACACGGCGACCTTCCATCACCCGGTCTATGACTTGGCAGCGCTCGCCGCCCAGGGCAGCATTCGGGAGACGAACGGCACCAACAACACCTGGTTCTGCGGCGCCTGGATGAAGAACGGGTTCCATGAGGATGGGCTCGCCAGCGCCGTCGATGTGGTCGAGGCGATGGCCGCGCGGGATCGGATACCGCTGGCGGCATGAGCGCTCGGATCGACCATATCGCCGGGGAAACCTTCCATGGCCGCCGGGGGGCCGTGGAGAACGCGTTTAAATACGGCATCGATTACGTGCTGATCGATGCGGAGCAAGACCCCAAGACCCCCGCGCTTTTTGGCCGGAACCGAGGCAATCTCACCTCCCTTTGGGACAGCGACCATGGCGGCCCGCCGAAAGAGGGCCAAGGCGCCGTTTGGGCGCGCGACGTTCTGTTTGCCCATGGGTTGGGCGCGGTGACGGATGGTCGCCTGATGCTTCTCGCCCAGCCCCGGACCTTGGGCCATGTGTTTAATCCCGTCAGTTTCTGGCTGGCTTACGACGCCGAAAACCACCTCCGCGCCGCGATAGCCGAGGTCACCAACACGTTCGGGGACCGCCATTCCTATCTCTGTGCACATGAGGATCAACGCCCGATCACACGCAGCGATCACCTAAAGGCACAAAAAATCCTCCATGTCTCGCCTTTCCAGCCGATCGAAGGCGGCTATAGCTTCCGCTTTGACATCCGCGAGGATCGGGTGGGTATTTGGATCGACTATTCGACAGGCAATGAAGGGCTGATGGCGACGCTGACCGGCAAGCGCAAACCGCTCAGCAATCTTGGGATTATCCGCGCCTGTCTGCGCCGGCCCTTCGGATCGCGCCGGGTCTTGGGGCTGATCCATTGGCAGGCGCTGAAGCTGTGGTGGAAAGGCGCGCGCTATCGCGTCCGACCTGAGCCGCCGGCGGACGAGGTTTCGCAATGAACCACCCGCAAGCCCGGCTTCCGGGTTATGCGGTCTTTGCGGCGATGCTCGCCTCTGCCGGGCTGCCGATCTATATCCACGCGCCTTACTTTTTCGTCGATGAATATGGGGTGGGGCTGACCGCGCTGGCCTCGGTCCTCTTTGTGCTGCGGCTGTTCGACGTTGTGCAAGACCCGGCCATAGGATGGCTGGCCCAAGCAACCCGTGCCCGGCGCGGTGTGGCGATTGTGCTGGGTGTCGTGGTGCTGGCCCTTTCGATGATCGGGCTTTTCGCGGTGCCCCCGCCGATCCCGCCGCTTTGGTGGTTTGCGC
>JANQNZ010000012.1 GCA_028279315.1 Rhodophyticola sp.
AGCGCGGCGCTCTCCCCTTCCTCCGCCTGCAATGCGGCAAGGGTCTGGGCAAGGGTCGCCTCTTGCGTCGCGGCTTCGGCCTGCAAGCTCGCAATCAGAGCTTCCAGCGCCTCCCGTTCCGCAGCGGCAAGCCGAGCGGCTTCAGCGGCGGCGTCGATTTCGTCCCGCGCGGTGGCAAGCGCCAGTTGCAGGGCTTCCGCCTCGCTGATCCGTTCAGCGATCTCGGCCTCGGCCGCGTCGCGTTCTGCGGTCAAATCGGTATTGGCAGCGATCAGGCTCGCCACCTGCTCCTCGAAGCTCGCGATCCGGGCGGCTTGCGCTTCTGCTTCCGCGCTCAACGAGGCGATCAGCGCGGCTTGGGTTGCGGCTTCGGCTTGGGCGGCGGACAGGTCGGTGCCCAAGGTCGCCACGCGTTGTTCCAATTGAGCGTTGGAGGCCTCCGCCAAACCAAGCGCGTCGGCCAGCGCATTGAGCTGCGCGTTCAACGTGTTCAGCTCATCATCCTGATTGGTGATCTGTTCCCGCAAGACAAACTGCACGACCATGAAGATGGTCAGAACAAAGATCATCACCATCAAAAGCGCGGTGATGGCATCAACAAAGCCTGGCCAGATTGAGGCTGTGAACCGCGCGCCTGCCCTTCGGTGGAAGGCCATGGGCCCCTACTCCCCCGGTTCGGCAGCGCGGCGCGCGCGGCGCGGTTTTGGCTCTGGCTGCGGGGCGGCGGCTTCGGTCAGGCCACGAAGCGCCTCGGTCAAGGCTTGCAGATCGCCCCTCAGCGCCCCGATCTCATCCTGGCGGCCCGCCCCCATCTCCTCGAATATCTTCAGAAGCTGCACGTCGATGGACCGCAGGCGCATTCGGCTTTCCGCATCGATCCCGGCTTCGCCTTGGGTTGCGGCCAGAACCTCGGCCAAGCGGTCCTGGGCATCGGCGAGCCGTTCGGTCGCCTCCACCGGCCCCGCCCCAAGCCGGTCGGTCAGCGCAGCCACGGCGGCGGACAGTTCCATCATCCGCGTTTCAGTCTCGGCCCGGCGGGTCTCGGATTGCGCGAAGAGGCTTTGCAGCGTATCGATCTGGTCCACCATATGGTCGAGCACCGTGGCAATGGCACCCCGGTCCACGCCGCCGCCTTCGCCATCACTGGTGGAAAAGCCGACCCGGGTGATGGTCGACAGCCACTCCTCCATCTCCCGGTAAAACCGGTTTTGGCCATGGCCCGCAAAGAGCTCCAGAAGCCCTACAACAAGGGACCCGGCGAGGCCTAGAAGGGAGGAGGCAAAGGCCGTGCCCATGCCGCCCAACTGGTCCTCCAACCCATCCATCAGCCGTCCGAAGACCGCGATCCCCTCTTCTCCCTCAGTCGGCTGCAGGCTGCGGATTGTCTCCACCACCGCCGGAACCGTTGTGGCCAGACCGAAAAACGTTCCGAGAAGCCCAAGGAAAATCAACAAGTTGGCGATATAGCGTGTGATATCGCGGCTTTCCTCCATCCGCTGCCCCACGGAATCGAGGATCGAGCGGGAGGAGGCCGCGGTCAGTTGCAGCCGCGTGCCGCGACCCCGGAAGACTGCCGAAAGCGGCGCCAGAAGCCGCGGCGCGCGGCCCGGGTCATGGCCATCGGTGTCGGACGCCACATCCTCGATCCAACTAACGGAAGAGAAAAGCTGCAAGACCTGCCAGAAACAGGCCAAGACGCCCACGACAAAGACAATCGCGATGGTGCCGTTCAGAAAAGGATTGGCCAGGAAGACCGGCTCAACCCTTGGATAGACCACAACGCCGCCAAACCCGACGAGGCCGCAGATGATCAACATCAGGATGATCTGCCGTGTGGGCCGGGTGAACCGCAACCCGGGCGTGTTCAGGGGTCTGCTCGTCATCAGCTGACCTTCGCCAGTCTTTCAAGTCGCGCGAAGCCTAACGCGCATGGGGCCACCTTGCCAGCCATTTGCGAATCAAGGGGCCTTGCCGGTCAGGGCGCGGACCCGGGCGACCAGCCAATCAAGATCGGGGTCGGCCAGGTTCAACTCGGCCAAATGGGCGGCGGTGTTGTAGAGATATTCGTCATTTGGCCCCCGCCCGCCATGGGACCGCGCGATGATTTGGGCCTGCTCCTCCAGCGCGAGCGCGCCCATATATTGGCGATGATTGCGGTTGATCACATAGGTCAGCCCCACCGCCCCGCCTTCACAATGGAACGTCACCGGCAATTCGGTCTCCAGATAGGCCGAGGAGATCAACTCCCGCTCCCTGAGATAGGCAAGCGTCCCGCCCTCCTGCCCCGGCGCCACACGCAGCGCGACCCCGTCGCAATGTGCCCCCTCAGCGGCATCAAGGGCGAGGACCAGCCCGGGGTTCTCTTCCGTTCCGCGATGGTGGATCGATGACATGCAAAAGGATCGGTGCCAGCCATGAAGCCGGGCCAGGCGCCGCTCGGCCACCTCAAAGCCCGGGTCCCACAAAAGCGAGCCATAGCCAAATACCCAAAGCGCCTCTGACATACGTGGTCCTTTCCGAAGCCCCAGGCTATATGCGGAGGCAAGCGAGAAATGAAGAGGGGTCGTGGGGAAGGCGATGAAGGTCTGGCTCTGGGTCTTAGGGATCATCGCGGCGATGTGGTCGGGCATCTGGTTCATGGGTGCCGCGGCGACCGAACGGGTGATGGGGGATTGGCTTGAGGCGCGGGCCGCCGAAGGCTGGCTGGTGAATTACGAAAGCCTGGAAACCGGCGGCTACCCCAACCGGTTCCAGACCCGGATGGTCGATCTGCAACTGGCCGATCCCGAAACCGGGTGGGCCTGGACGGCGCCCGAGTTCCGGCTGATCCAGGCCAGTTACCAGCCGCAGCGGATTGAGGCGATCTGGCCCAATTCGCAAAGCCTGGCCTCGCCCTTCGAGCGCTTGGATATCGCGAGCGGGGAGATGGCCGCCGTGCTTCATGTTCGGCCCGGCACCGATCTGGAACTCGCTGAGAGCGAAGTGGTCATGTCCCAGGTCGGCGTGACCAGCACCGAAGGCTGGCAGATGGCGCTGACTGACGGTGTCTTCCGCGCAACGCGGGAGGAAGAGGGGGACGCGACTTATGCCGTGCTGTTTGAGGCCAATGCGCTCACGCCGCCCGAGCCATGGCAAGCGGTTCTGAACCCCGCGGGGGTTTTGCCTGACGCCGTGGACCTGATGCGGTTTGAAGCCGTTATGGGGTTTGACCGGCCTTGGGACCTCTCGGCGCTCGAACGCGCGCGGCCTGGGATCACCTCGATCGATCTGGCCGATCTCAGCGCCAATTGGGGGGAGTTGTCGCTGAGGCTCGCCGGTCAGATGGAGGTCGACGCGGACGGGTATCCAACCGGTGAGGTGTCTGTCCGGGCGCAGAATTGGCGGGAGATGGTGGTGATGGCGGTCAATGCAGGCGTCATCCCAGAAGAGGCGCAAGGCGGGATCGAGGGGGTTTTGGGCCTCGTGGCCGGCCTGTCGGGTCGGGACAGCGATATCGACGCGCCGCTTCAGTTTCGGGATCAGCGGGTGTTTTTTGGGCCGTTTCCCATCGGCGAGGCCCCGCGTCTGATCCTGCGGTAGCGCGCCGGCCCTCAAGCCCCCCGTTCCGGGAGCCATCGGTCCAGTGCGGGTGCCTCCGGCGGGCGTATTTGGGGAAAGATGAAGAGGGGCGAGGGCCGTCTCGGGAAACCTCCAGCGGAGGTTTCCAGGCCCGAGCGGGCGGAGCCCCAAAAGGCCGTCTCGGAAAACCTTTGAGCGGAGGTTTCCAGGCCCGCGCGGGCGGAGCCCCGGGGTCGTCTTGGAAAAGCGTCAGAGGCCCGATCTCATCACGGTCTATCGGCAATAAGGCCCGGAGCGGTGACTTGCGGTGTCGAAATGGAAATGATCGCGGTGGAAGCGATCGGAGTTTGGACCCAGGACGGTGCCGAAGGGCCCGCAGGCGTCCCGGTGCAGTTGCTGTAGGATCCGGCCCGACCGGCCGCCCCGCCAATCGGTCAGCACGGTCAATTCCTGCCCATTCACGAGGCCAATTCCGGCGATGTCGATGGCGTTGCCGCGCGCATGTTCGGAGAGCCGCGCGCCCCGCTGGCTGTTTCGCGTCCGGCAGGCGTATGAGGCCACGACGCGGAGCGAGGCGATCCCGCCGCCTGAACTGCCCACGGTTGGAACCGCCCCGTCACTCAGCCAGGTTTGGAGCGCGCGCGCGGTGTCGCAGTTCACTGTCGCGGGGCTGCTGAGCGTGATCCCGTCGATCTCCCGCACCCGGACCGGGTCGGCAATGCCGCAGCCATTGACCCGCCCGGTGATCGGCGACAGGCGCTCGCCCACAATCCCGGGGCTGCCGCAGAGCTGACCACGACGACCGGGCTGCGCGAC
>JANQNZ010000019.1 GCA_028279315.1 Rhodophyticola sp.
ACCTCCGCCATCCTGCATGAGACCGGCAGACAGCCTGATCCGGCGGTCGACACCGCAATCATGCGCATCGCGCCGACGCTTCGCAGCCTCCGCCATGCCGATGGCGGGTTGGCGCGGTTTCATGGCGGGGGGCGTGGCGCACCCGGGCGGCTGGATCAGGCCTTGGCGCAATCGGGGGTCCGGCCCGCAACGACGACGGGGCTCGCCATGGGGTATGGGCGGCTGCAAGGCGGCCGGGTCTCAGTCATCGCCGACGCGGCCCCTCCCATGACCGGCCCCCGGGCCTTTAACGCCCATGCTGGGACGTTGGCGTTTGAGGTGACCTCGGGTCGCCGCCCCTTGGTTGTCAATTGCGGCTCCGGCGCTAGTTTTGGGGCGGATTGGCGCCAGGCGGGTCGCGCAACGCCGTCTCATTCCACCTTGTCGATTGACGGCTATTCCTCCTCCCGCCTCGGCCCCCGTGCCGCCGACCGTGGCGTGGTCCGGCAAAGCCTGATTGTGGGGCCCGAAGAGGTTCAGGTGCAGCAGTCCCAAAGTGGCGGCGCCATGGGGATCGCCATGAGCCATGACGGCTACCGCGCGACCCACGGCCTGACCCATCTCCGCAGCCTTTCTTTGGAGGAGGACGGACGCCTCTTGCGCGGTGAGGACGGGTTGGCCGCAATGACCAAATCCGACCGAGAGGTGTTTGACCGGGTCTTGGCGCGGTTGTCCCCCGATGGGCTGGCTTATTCGGTCCGGTTCCATCTGCATCCGGATGTGGTGGCTAAGCTCGATCTGGGCGGCACCGCAATCTCGCTGACGTTGAAAGGCGGGGAAACCTGGGTCTTCCGCCATGGCGATGAAGGTGCGATGACGCTGGAACAGTCGGTTTACCTGGAAACCGGACGCCTGAAGCCACGCGCGACAAAACAGATCGTTCTCTCTGCCCGCGT
Source organism: Rhodophyticola sp. (assembly GCA_028279315.1). GTDB lineage: Bacteria > Pseudomonadota > Alphaproteobacteria > Rhodobacterales > Rhodobacteraceae > Rhodophyticola. Next base: position 936 of record JANQNZ010000019.1, read on the forward strand.
GAAGGATTATGGCAGCGCGGTAAGCTGGAGCTTCGCGCGCCCCGCCGATGCGCCGCTTGCCCATCGCGATTATGCCAAGGATGACCTTTGGCAGTAGGACTTGAAGGACAACACCACCCATGACCGATCTCGTGCCGATCCGCCGCGCGCTCCTCTCTGTCTCGGACAAGACCGGGCTGGAGGAACTGGGCCAGGCCCTGGCCGCGCGCGGCGTCGAGTTGATTTCCACCGGCGGCACGGCGATGGCATTGCGTGAGGCAGGTTTGGACGTGATTGATGTGGCGGAGGTGACGAGATCGCCTGAGATGATGGACGGGCGGGTCAAGACGCTGCACCCGAAGATCCATGGCGGGCTTCTGGCGCTGCGCGATAAGCCTGAGCATCAGGCCGCGATGGAGGCCCATGGCATCACCGGCATCGATCTGCTGGTCGTGAACCTCTACCCCTTTGTCGAGACGGTCGCCAAAGGCGGCGATTATGCGACCTGCGTGGAGAATATCGATATCGGTGGCCCGGCGATGATCCGCGCGGCGGCAAAGAACCATGGCTTTGTGACGGTTCTGGTCGACCCCGTGGATTACGGGCAGTTCCTGAGTGAGTTTGCTGCGCAGGACGGCGCCACCAGCTACGCCTTCCGTCAGCACGTCGCGAAGACAGCCTACGGTCTCACAGCTGCCTATGACAGCGCGGTCTCGACCTGGATGGCCGAGGCGCTTGGCAAATCCATGCCCTTCCGGCGGAGCTTCTCCGGCACCCTTGCCCTGCCCCTCCGTTACGGTGAAAACCCGCATCAGGAGGCGGCGTTCTATACCGATGGCTCGGGCCGTCCCGGGGTTGCGACGGCAGAGCAGCACCAGGGCAAGGCGCTCAGCTACAACAATATCAACGACACCGATGCGGCCTTTGAGCTGGTGGTGGAGTTCGATCCAGCGGACGGCCCGGCCTGCGCGATCATCAAACATGCGAACCCGTGTGGCGTGGCCCGGGGCGCGAGCCTGATCGAGGCGTATCAAAAGGCCTTCGATTGTGACCGGACCAGCGCCTTCGGTGGGATTATCGCATTAAACCAGCCGCTTGATGCCGAAACCGCCGAGGCCATCACGGGCGTTTTCACCGAAGTCGTCATCGCCCCCGGCGCCGATCCAGGCGCCCGCGCGGTGTTTGCCAAGAAGCCGAACCTGCGGCTTCTGACAACCGATGGCCTCCCGAACCCTGGGGAGCCCGCGCGGGCCTTCACGCAAGTCTCAGGCGGCTTCCTGGTGCAGGACAAAGACACCGGACGGATCGGGCGTGAGGAGTTGCAGGTCGTAACCAAAAGGGCACCGGACGCGGAGGAGTTGGCCGACCTCCTCTTCGCCTGGACAGTTGCGAAACATGTGAAGTCGAACGCGATTGTCTATGCCAAAGGCGGTGCGACCGTTGGCATTGGCGCAGGTCAGATGAGCCGCGTCGATTCAAGCCGGATCGCGGCGCGGAAGGCCGCCGACATGGCCGATGTTCTGGGCCTGTCGACCAGCCCGGCACAAGGCGCCGTTCTGGCCTCCGACGCATTCTTTCCCTTTGCCGACGGGCTCTTGGCCGCGGCAGAGGCGGGCGCGAAGGCGGTGATCCAGCCGGGCGGCTCGATGCGCGATGCGGAGGTGATCGAAGCCGCGGACGAGGCGGGGCTGGCGATGGTTTTCACCGGCATGCGGCATTTCCGGCATTAGGGGGGTGATCTTGCCAAACATCGAGACAATGCGCCGAGCCACCATCGTTCTACGCGCCCACCCGGCATCAAGCCGAAGGCGCCGGGCATCGACAGGCCGCCCGGGCGGTCTGGCGATTTGGCTGAGTCTGGGTGCTGAGATCGGAGCGAGGAGGGGCTCGGCTACCATAAAGCGCTCCCGATCAGAGGCAGGATCGCCAGCCCTCGGCCTGTCGATGCCCGGCTTGCGTGGTCGCTTGGGATTTAGGGGCCAAAGCCGCATGTCATCGGCCCGGGCCTAGGACGATCCAACCATGCGCCTCTTCTCCCTCTCCGCCCTCTTCTGGTTTCTCGCCGATCAGCTCAGCAAATGGGCCGTGGTCCATGGGATGCGGCTTGACGAAATCGGCCATATCGCGGTCTTCCCGCCGTTCTTGAATTTCCACATGGGCTGGAACACCGGGATCAATTTCGGCCTTTTTGCCAACAGTGCAGACGTTACGCGGTGGGTCCTGGTCGGCCTCGCCGTGGTGATTTCGATCTGGGTCATTTGGTGGGCGCGCACCGGCCTGACCCGCCCCATCGCGCTGATCTCCGCCGGCGCGCTTGTCGGCGGTGCCCTTGGCAACGCGCTTGACCGGGTGGTCTATGGCGCGGTTGCGGATTTCCTCAACATGTCCTGCTGCGGGATCGACAATCCCTTTGCCTTCAATGTCGCCGATATCGGCATCTTCGCGGGCGCCTTCGGGCTTCTGTTCTTCGCCGACAGCAAGAAGAACACCCCGTGACGGCGGCAAAAGGATCGGCTACACCGGCCAAAGAAGGAGATGGCGATGCGAAACTGGCGGATCCTGATCGGGGTGGGTTTGGCGCTGACGATGCTCGCGGCCTGTGGGCGCGACAATCCGCGCCTGTTGAACCTCACCAATGACGATTCCGGCCCGGATGAGTTTGCGATCCTGCCCACCAGACCTTTGGAAATGCCCACGAGTTTCGCTGAATTGCCAACACCCACACCCGGTGGTGTGAACCGCGCTGATCCGGACCCCGAGGCGGACGCCATTGCCGCCCTCGGCGGGGATATCAGCCGCGCGGGCCGGGGCAATGGCGGGCTGGTCGGCTATACCACCCGCTTCGGCGTTGGCGCCGATATTCGCGGCGTGCTTGCCGCCGAAGACCTGGAGTATCGTCGCCGCAACGACGGGCGCCTGTTGGAGCGCATCTTCTCGGTCAATGTCTATCACCGGGCCTATGAGCCGCTCTCGCTTGACCAATATGCCGAGTTGGAGCGGATGCGCCGCGCCGGGATCAGAACGCCCGCCGCACCGCCTGACCCTGCGGTTTATGGTCAATAAGGCAGGCCCACGTCCATCACAGCGCCGTCAGGCCGGTTGATGCATCGGGCCGCCCGCTTATCTTCCATCCAAACAAAGACAACACGGAGCTTTGCATGATATTGCGCCGCGTCTTGCTACTGGTTGCCTCGGCCGTTCTTCCCTCCTCGCTTTGGGCCGCCGAGATGGTCACCGAGTTCACCCTCGATAACGGTCTCGATGTGGTGGTGATCGAGGATCACCGGACGCCTGCCGTCACCCATATGCTCTGGTACCGGATCGGCGCGGCGGATGAGCCACCGGGCCAATCCGGCATCGCCCATTTCCTGGAACATCTGATGTTCAAGGCGACCGATGAGTTGGAGAATGGCGAATTCAGCCGGGTGGTTGAGGCCAATGGCGGCACGGACAACGCCTTCACCTCTTGGGACTACACCGCCTATTTCCAACACGTGGCTGCGGACCGTTTGGGCCTGATGATGCAGATGGAGGCAGACCGGATGCGCGATCTGGTCATCACCGAGGCCGATGTGGTGACCGAGCGCAGCGTCATCCTGGAAGAGCGCGCGCAGCGGACCGATTCCAGCCCCGGCGCGCTGTTCTCGGAGCAAAACCGCGCCGCGCTTTATCTGAACCATCCTTACGGCCTGCCGATCATCGGATGGCGGCATGAGATGGAAGAGCTCGACCGCGAAGATGCGCTGGCCTTCTATGACCGCTACTATGCTCCCAACAATGCCATCCTGATCGTCGCAGGTGATGTGACGCCGGAGGAGGTGCGCCGCCTGGCCGAAGAGCATTATGGCCCCATCCCCGCAAACCTCGACCTGCCCGAGCGGCTGCGCCCATCAGAGCCGCCTCATATCGCCGAACGGCGGGTGATCTATGAAGATGTCCGCGTCGCCCGACCTTATGTCAGCCGCAGCTATCTGGCGCCCGAGCGGGACAGCGGCGCCCAGGAAGACGCGGCAGCGGTTGCCCTTCTGGGGCAAATCCTTGGCGGCAGCGCAAATACAGCCGTCCTGGGCCGGACTTTGCAGATTGAGGAAGAACGCTCGCTTTTCAGCGCCGCCTATTACCTGCCGACACAGTTGGATGACGCGGTCTTCACCATCCTGAACGTTCCGGTCCCCGGCATCAGCCTGGAAGAGGCTGAGGCGGATATCGACCGTGTCCTTGCGGAGTTCCTCGAAACCGGGATCGACCCGGCGCAATTCGACCGGATCAAGTTCCAATACGAGGCGTCCGAGATTTTCGCCCAGGACGATGTACAGGGGCTGGCCCGGCAATATGGTATGGCGCTGACAACCGGCCTGACCGTCGCCGATATCCAAGCCTGGCCCGAAGTCATCGCCTCAACCACTGTCGAAGATGTCATGGCGATGGCACAGCGCCTGTTCGAGGGTGAGACTCAATCGGTCACGGGGTATCTGACAAACCCACCCCAACCGACCCAAGAGGAGGCCAGCCAATGATCCGCACGGTTTTCACCTTTGTGACCTCGGTTTTCCTCTCCCTGCCCGCATGGGCGGCGGTTGAAATTGAGGAAGTGACCTCCCCGGGCGGGATCACCGCTTGGCTGGTCGAGGATCACTCGATCCCCTTCGTGGCGCTCGACATCCGCTTTCAGGGCGGCACCTCCCTCGACGCGCCGGACCAACGGGGCGTCACCTATCTGATGACGGGCCTCTTGGAAGAAGGTGCGGGTCCTTGGAATGACCGCGAGTTCGCCGAAGCGCGGGAGGGGTTGGCCGCGGGTCTGACCTTCACCGCTTACCGCGACACAATTGCGGTTGGTGCTCAGATGCTGACCCAGAACCGCGAGGACGCTGTGGCGATGCTGCGCGCCGCTTTGGTCGAACCGCGTTTCGATTCGCAACCTTTGGAGCGGGTCCGGGGCCAGGTGATCTCCATCATCGAGTCGAATGGTCAGGACCCGGAATCGCTTGCCCGAGACAATTTCCGCGCCATGGCCCATGGCGATCACCCCTATGCCAGTGCCGAGGAAGGCACCGTCGAAAGTGTGGCGGCGCTGACCCGCGACGATATCGTCGCTGCCCACCGCGCGGCGATTGCGCGCGACCGGATCTTTGTAGGTGCCGCGGGCGATATCACGGCGGAGGAGTTGGGCCTGCTTCTGGACGACCTTCTGGGTGATCTTCCAGCGACCGGCGCGCCGATGCCCGAAGAAGCCCCCTTCGACCTCGGCGGCGGGACCACGGTAGTCGACTTCCCAACCCCGCAATCGGTGGTCTTCTTCGGTCATGAAGGGATCGAGCGCACGGACCCCGATTTCTTCCCCGCCTTTGTCCTCAATCAGATCATCGGCGGTGGCAATTTCCGCTCTCGCCTGATGGAGGAGGTGCGGATCGAACGCGGGCTAACTTACGGCATCTACACCTTCCTCGCGCTCTCCGATCACCGGCCGCTTTATCTGGGGCAGTTCTCCTCCTCCAATGATCTCGTCGCGCAGGCGATCGACGTCGTGCAGGACCAATGGGCGGATATCGCCGCCAATGGCGTCAGCGAGGAGGAGCTGGAAAGCGCGATCCTGTTTCTGACCGGCGCTTATCCGCTGCGCTTCGATGGGAATGACGCCATCGCCTCGATCATGGCGGGGATGCAGCAGGACGGGATGCCGATTGACTATATCGCAACCCGAAATGCGCAGGTAGAGGCGGTGACGATGGACAATATCCGCCGCGTCGCCGCGCGTCTGTTGCAGCCCGAGGGCTTGCATTTCGTGGTGGTCGGACAGCCGGACGGGATTGAGGCGTCGAATTAAGACGTTCTCAGATGGGGCGGCCCTCGTCCGGGGCTCCGCCCGCTCGGACCTGAAAAGCCCCAGTGGGGCTTTTCCGAGACGGTCCTCGCCCCCTCTTTGCTTCCCAAATACCTCCCGCCG
>JANQNZ010000037.1 GCA_028279315.1 Rhodophyticola sp.
TGTGTTAGGCCTGCCGCCAGCGTTCGTTCTGAGCCAGGATCAAACTCTCAAGTTGAAACGCCTTACGGCGTATCCTTGACGTTCGAACCTCTGCACATCGTCTCCTGACCGGCTAAGATCAGGATCCGTCTCTGTTTGCGTGCATCGTTTCCAAGGAAACGAAGCCTCACAAACAGTGAAGCTGACACTCTATCATCGACCCGAAGGTCTAAGAGCCAGATATGTGCGTTAGTTGATCCATCGAATGAACCAAACCGCCCACATATCTCTTCAGTCACCAGCGATGTCAAAGAGCATAGCGACAAAATTCAACCGACTGCGCTGTTTTACTTAGCGCGGCCCGCCTCATCTATCCCTATTTTTGTTTGCCTCCCGCACCGTGTCTGGCCCGTTTGGCGATCCCGTAAGCGCCTCAGCGCCGCCGGTGAGGGGCTATTTACGGATCGGGGCGGGGGGCTGCAAGGGCTTTTTTTCAGAAAGATGACATTTTTTGCGGCGCGGTCCCCTTTTCCATTAAAATCAAAGGACTACGCCCCAAGACCTGCTAAGAAGACAGCGCGTTAGCTCAGCACCCGCTCGCCCCTGCCACGCGCCGGGGTATGAACATACCCCAAAAACCTCGGTTATCCCCAGAAATACCCCCAAATCTGCGGCGGCAAGCCCCCGATTCCAGGCGACTCAGCGTGTCGGACGGGCGACTCGCATCCGATTGGGCTTCATTCTGAGCGCGAGGAGTCCAAGGATGATCGTAAGGTAGATCAGCGGTTCCAGTTGGAACCCTTTCGCGAGCCAGACAAAATGCACCGCGCCAAGAAAGGCCGCAGGATAGACCAGCTTATGCAGCTTGCGCCAGGCAACCGCGCCCATCCGGCGAACCGACAGATCGTTTGAGGTGATGGCGAGCGGGATCAGAAGCGCAAATCCCGCCATCCCGATCGTCACATAAGGCCGTTTCACGATATCCGCCCAAATCGCGCTGACATTACCCACATCCAAAACGGCCCAGACCAGGAAATGCACAAACACATAGAAGAAGGCCGTGACACCAATCGCGCGGCGGAACCGCATCACATTGATCCTGAGATGTCGGCACATCGGCGTGACGCAGAGGCCCGCGATGATCAGTTGCAAGGCCAATTCGCCATAAGCATGTTCAAGCGCTTCGATGGGCTCAACCCCAAGCCCCCCGGTTGCGCCCAGATAGAAGAGCCACAGGGCCCACCCGACCCCGATCACATAGATCGTCCAAGGCGGAACCCGGCGCAACATGCCGTTGATCCGATCCGTTAGGGTCATCGCCCTAAGGCCCCCGGGCTGCGCAGGCAGGGCCGGGCCTTATGTCTGCCGCCTAAGCACATCAATAATGGACGGTGAGATCCATCCCCTCGTAAAGATGGGCCACCTCCTCCTCATACCCATTAAACATCAGCGTCGGAATCCGGCCAGCAAAAATGCCGGCGCCAATCTGGCGCTCGGTCGCCTGGCTCCAGCGCGGGTGGTCCACGTTGGGGTTCACATTGCTGTAGAACCCGTATTCGCGCGCGTTCGCGACGTTCCAGCTTGTCGGGGGTTCGTCCGCGGTCAAGGTCATGCGGACGATGGATTTGATCGATTTGAACCCGTATTTCCAGGGCACCACCAGACGGATCGGTGCGCCGTTCTGGTTCGGCATGGGTTCCCCATAGATGCCGGTCGCCATGATCGTCAGAGGATGCATGGCCTCGTCCAAACGCAGCCCCTCAACATACGGCCAGTCCAGAACCGGGAACCGTGTGCCCGGCATCTCTTCAGGCCGAAGCAGGGTTTCGAAGGCCACATAACGCGCGCCGTCTTGCACCCCGACCCGGTTCAGCAGATCGGCCAATTCGAACCCGTTCCACGGCACAATCATCGACCAGGCTTCCACGCAGCGCAGCCGATAGATCCGCTCCTCCACCGTCATGCCGTCCATGACCTGCTCAAAGGAATAGGTGCCGGGATTGTCGACAAGCCCGTCGATCTCAATCGACCAAGGCTCGATGGTCATCCGATGCGCGTGTTCGGCCGGGTCGGTCTTCCCCGTCCCGAACTCGTAGAAATTGTTATAGGTGGTGATGTGTTCCCAAGTGTTGGGCTCAAGATCGCCCTGGGCCTGAGCCTCACCGCCGATCAGCCCGGCCCCCAGCATGGCCCCGCCCCCCGCCATGATCTGGCGCCGGTTCATATAGAGCGATTTCGGTGTGACATCCGCCCAGGTCAGCGGCGAACGATAGCGACCGGCCATGACAAGTCCTCCAAAAAGATTGCTGCACACTGCCGCAAATCTGGTCTCAGCCCAAGCTATTGGGCGGTCTCTTCACGAAACTGTTTGTGGCGCCGGTTCGGTCGGGAACAATTGGTTCATCGGGATTGACGTGCCGTCGGGCTGGACGAGTCGCACATGCCGCCGCCGCAGAAGCCGGGGTTCGGAGACGCCCACGGAATGGGCAATTGTCTCAACCTCTTTGACAATTGCTTTGCCATAAAGCGCGACGCGGGTCTCTTTGTCCGCCACAACCAGGCCGGCCTGAAACCGCGGATCATGGGTGGTGATGCCAGTGGGGCAGGTGTTTTTGTTACATTTGAGCGCTTGGATACAGCCCAGCGCAAACATGAACCCCCGGGCGGTGGTCACGAAATCCGCGCCCGCGGCCAACGCCCAGGCCACATCGCCAGGGTTCACCAGCTTGCCCGAGGCAACCAGGCGAATGCGATCCTTCAGCCCGGCCTTGTTCCGCAGATCGGTCAGAAGCGGCAGCGCCTCTCGGATCGACATGCCGACAAGGTCCATGAGCGGCATGGGCGAGGCGCCCGTCCCACCCTCGCCGCCATCAAGCGTGATGAAGTCGGGCGCGCACTCCACGCCTCGGGCATTGATCAGGTCGAAAAGCTCGGTGAAGGCGTCGAGCCCGCCCATAACTGTCTTGATCCCGACCGGCTTGCCCGAGATCTCACGGATATGGGTGATCATATCGAGGAGGTCATCGAAGCTGTCGATCTCAACATGGCGGTTGGGTGAGAGGCTGTCCTGCCCCTGCGCAATCCCTCTGATCTCCGCGATCTCAGGCGTGATCTTCTCCGCCGGCAGGATACCGCCCTTTCCAGGCTTCGCACCTTGGGCGAGCTTCAGCTCAAACATCTTCACTTCCGGGCGCTCGGCAATGGCGCGAAGCTTCTCGTCATCCAGCCGCCCCTCGGCATCCCGCACCCCGTATTTCGCCGTGCCGATCTGATAAACGATGTCGGCCCCACCCTCAGTGTGATAGGGCGACAACCCGCCCTCCCCGGTGTTCATCCACATCCCCGCCGCCTTGGCGCCCCGGCTCAGCGCCTGCACGGCCGGTTTCGAAATCGCGCCATAGCTCATGCCGGAGATGTTGAAGAAGGACCGCGCCATATAGGGGTGCCGGGCAAAAGGCCCGATCTCCATCGGCTCAGACGCGGCGAACTCATCGTCAAGCGGCGGGAAGGGATCGGGGGTGAAAAGCGGCGTGCCGACCACGGTGATGTTGCGGGTTGAGCCAAAGGCGAGCGTGTTGCTGCCGCCCTCGGCAGCGTGGTCAACCCAATCGCGCTGTGCCCGGTTGAAAGGCAGTTCCTCGCGGTCCATGGCAAAGAAATACTGGCGAAAGAACTCCCCCAACTCAGTGAAGAGGCCCCGAAACCGACCAATGACCGGATAGTTGCGCCGGATCGCATCGCCGGTCTGGGTCCGGTCAATCACACCGATGATGAGAACGATCAGACAGGCCGTGCCGATAAAGAGCCAGAAGGCCAATGCCAGCGCTTCGAGATACCAGGTCATCGCGATCCTCTCGGTTTCTTGGTCAGCGACATCATCGCCATCCTGCGGGCGGTGGCAACGCAAAGCCGGCTGAGCGGACCCGGATCGGCATGATCAACAGTGAGCCCAATCTGCTGCCATTGTTTCGCCATAAATATAACAAATATATTGCATTTTTCCGACTCTCGGCGTAGCTCAGGTCAGATAAGAGCGGGTTCAGCCGCGGGATCTATCGGCAGTTTTGGCGCATCTGCGCGCACGTGTGTGAATGTAACGAGGATCCTCTTATGGCCAGTCTCAGCGAAATTACGATGACTCTTGCGACGCTGCTTTCGGAAAGCGGAGGCGCGACGGAAAATGACGACAATCTGATCGGCACACCTGGTGCCGACACGATCTCCCTTCTGGGCGGCAATGACAGCTTCATTGCTGGTCCCGGCGACGATGTGATCGACGGCGACGGCGGCAATGACACTATCCGCGGCGACCAAGGCGACGACACCATTCGGGGTGGCGATGGCGATGACAAGCTCGGCGGCGGGTCAGGCAATGACTTGGTCGAGGGCGGCGCTGGCGATGACCGTGTTGGCGGCGGCCGGGGCGACGATGTGCTTGATGGCAATATTGGCGATGACCGGCTAGATGGCGGCCCCGGAAACGACACGTTGATGGGCGGTACGGGAGACGACTCTCTGGTCGGTGGGGATGGTAATGACGTCCTCCGTGGCAACTCCGGCAACGACTCGATGATCGGCGGAAATGGCAACGATATGCTGCTCGGCAGCTTCGGTGCTGACCGCCTGCGGGGTGGCAATGGGAACGACACGCTTTACGGAGGCGTCGGCAATGACACGGTCAATGGCGGATCGGACGATGATTTGCTGATCGGCGGCGAGGGCGATGACCGTTTGAATGGCTCCCGCGGGGACGACCGGCTTGATGGCGGTCTTGGGGCCGACAGGCTCACTGGAGGCGACGGCGCCGATACCTTTGTGTTTCGCTCGGGCGAGGGTGTTGACACCATCACCGATTTCCAGGGCGGCATCGACAAGATTGATCTGACTGGGTTCAGTTCGATTTCCGTCATCGCCCTCTCAGATGTCGGCGACGACCTGACATTAAGCGTTAATGGCGAGTTGATTGCCGTGCTGTCCGATTTGGAGCTCGGCGACATTTCCGTTTCGACCGACCTGATCTTCTAGGGCCAGCATCCGCCCAACGAAAAAAGGCGCGCCAATTGGCGCGCCTTTCTGTGTCGATCTCGTCTGGTTGGCTAGTGCACAACCGCATCATCCGGTTTGGCCCGGGTTGAGGCGCTGACCCGGTCACCGACGATCAGCCCTTCGCTGCCCGCACTCACATGGACCGTGTCGCCATCTTTGATGTCGCCGGCCAGCAGCATCTCGGCCAGCGGGTCTTGCAGGCTGCGCTGGATCACGCGCTTCAAGGGCCGCGCGCCAAAGACCGGGTCATATCCTTCATCGGCGAGCCAGGTCATCGCGCCCTCATCGAGGTCCAACGCGATCTTGCGATCCCTGAGCCGCGTCTCCAGCCGCGCAAGCTGAATGCGCACGATGCCGTCCATATCCGCCCGGCTCAGGCGGTCGAAAATGATCGTCTCGTCCAGACGGTTCAGGAATTCGGGCCGGAAATGGGCCCGCACCGCATCCATCACGTCGCGTTTTGCGTCCGAGGCATCAGCGCCGTCGGGCAGCTGGCTCAGCGCCTGAGCACCCAGGTTCGAGGTCAGCACGATCAGCGTCTGTTTGAAATCCACCGTCCGGCCCTGACCGTCCGTCAATTGCCCATCGTCGAGCACCTGGAGCAGCACGTTGAACACATCCGGATGCGCCTTTTCGACCTCGTCGAACAACACCACCTGATAGGGTCGCCGCCGCACCGCTTCGGTCAGCTTGCCGCCTTCGTCATAACCGACATAGCCGGGGGGTGCACCGATCAGGCGGGCCACAGAGTGTTTCTCCATAAACTCGCTCATGTCGATCCGCACCATCGCCTGGTCGTCATCGAACAGGAACTCGGCCAAGGCTTTGGTCAATTCGGTTTTGCCGACGCCGGTTGGCCCGAGCATCAGGAAGGACCCAAGCGGCCGGTTCTCATCATTCAGCCCGGCGCGCGCACGACGCACGGCGTTAGAGACGGCGCGCACAGCGGTTTCCTGGCCGATCACACGGTTACCGATCTCTTCCTCCATGCGGAGGAGCTTTTCGCGCTCACCCTCCAGCATTTTCGACATCGGAATGCCGGTCCAACGCTCAACAACGGCGGCGATCTGTTCGGGGCGGACGGCCTCTTCGACCATGACATCATCCTCGGCGGCTTCCGCCTCAGCCAGGTCCTTCTCTAACCCCGGAATCACGCCGTAGGACAGTTCCCCCGCCTTCGCGAGATCGCCATTCCGTTTGGCCTGTTCCAACTCTGCCCGTGCCTGATCCAGCTTCTCTTTCAAAACGCGCGCGCCTTCCAGCTTGTCGCGCTCAGACTGCCATTTCGCGGTCATCTCTGCCGATTGCTGCTGCAATTCGGAAAGCTCTTTCTCCAACCGCTCCAACCGATCCTTCGAGGCGGCATCGTCTTCTTTCTTGAGCGCCTCTTGCTCGATCTGCATTTGCAGGATCTGCCGGTCAAGCGCGTCCAGTTCCTCGGGCTTAGAATCCACCTCCATCCGCAGACGGCTGGCGGCCTCATCCATCAGGTCAATCGCCTTATCCGGCAGAAACCTGTCAGTGATATAGCGATGGCTGAGCGTCGCCGCGGCGACTAAAGCCGCATCGCCGATCCGCACCCCGTGATGCAGCTCATACTTCTCCTTGATACCGCGCAGTATCGACACGGTTTCCTCCACCGTCGGCTCCTCCACCATCAGCGGCTGGAACCGCCGGGCGAGCGCTGCGTCTTTCTCCACATATTTGCGGTATTCGTCGAGCGTGGTGGCGCCGACGCAGTGCAACTCCCCCCGGGCCAGCGCCGGTTTGATCAGGTTCGCCGCATCCATCGCGCCATCGGTTTTACCTGCGCCGACCAGCGTGTGCATCTCATCGATGAAGAGGATGATCTCGCCTGCCGCGCTGGCGATTTCGCCTAGGACGGCTTTCAGCCGCTCCTCAAACTCGCCACGATATTTCGCGCCGGCAATCAACGCGCCCATGTCGAGCGACATCAGCGTCTTGTTGCGTAGGCTTTCGGGCACATCGCCATTCACGATCCGCATGGCGAGCCCTTCGGCAATTGCAGTCTTGCCGACACCGGCCTCCCCGATCAGCACCGGGTTGTTCTTGGTCCGGCGGGAGAGCACCTGCATCGCGCGGCGGATTTCCTCATCCCGCCCGATGATCGGGTCAATCTTGCCGTCCCGCGCGGCTTCGGTCAGGTCGCGGGCGTATTTCTTCAAAGCGTCATAGCTGTCTTCGGCGCTGGCCGAATCCGCCGTCCGCCCCTTGCGGATATCATTGATCGCCGCATTCAGACTTTGGGCATTCACCGCGCCCGCTTCCAGCGCCTCTTTGGCCGGGGATTTCACCATCGCAAGCGCGGTCAGAAGCCGCTCGACGGGCACAAAGCTGTCGCCCGCCTTCTCGGCCAGTTTCTCCGCCTCCCCCAAGACCTTCGCGGTCTGGCCGTCGAGGTAAACCTGGCCGGCATCGCCGGTGACCTTCGGCAGCTTCTCCATCGCCGCGTCCAGCGCTTCGACAACGCGCTTCGGCTCCCCACCTGCACGCGCAATCAGGTTGGTGGCGAGCCCTTGCTCGTCATCCATCAGCGCTTTCAACAGATGTTCGGGGCTGAGTTTCTGGTGGTCTTCACGCTGCGCAATCGTTTGGGCCGCCTGCACAAACCCACGCGCGCGATCAGTGAACTTCTCAAAGTTCATCTCGGGTCTCTCCTTCTTTAAGCGCCTGCCTTTGCCCCGCCCTGATGCGGCACGGGGGATCGTCGCAAGCCTTGTGCCTTAGATGGGAAAGCGCGTAGCCAAACTCAAGATTTTGGCGGGATTTCCACGCCGAATTCCCGCGCCAGGGCCCGGGACCGGGCCTGCATCGCTTTCGACCGATCACGCAAACCTTGGGTGATGCGTTCGGCAAGATCACCCTGCTCCTCAGGCAGGATCGCGCCTCGGCAATAGGCATCAAAGGCCCAGACGCGGACCAGCCCCCGGGGATGGCGGTAAAGCGGCACCAGATCGGGGCGAAGGGCGCGGGCAAGCCCCGGCGCATATTGGACCGATTGCAACAGGTGCAGGATCGCGTCGGGTTCTGTCAGGTTGGGCAGGGAGACGAGTGCCTCTGCCAGTTGCGCCTCAGACAATCGCCCCGTCTCGACAAGCGCCTTGACCATCCAGGTGGCGCCGATCTGGTCGGCCCCCGGCACCGCGTCGAGGAGCGCGGCCTCCGCCTCAGGCTTCAGCGGCAGGCCCACCGCCTCTTTCAACGGGCCAACCTTCCGCCCGTCAAAGGCGGCAAGCGCTGCGTGAATATCGTTTACGGTCCGAACCATTGCTGGCCATGCTGCGCCGGTTCCGCCGGTTTGCCAAGCCGGCAAATCCCTGCCGACGCGCGCCTTGGCCCTGGACGCGCGCGGTCTTCGCGCAGAAGACTACGGCCATGACGCGCGCCCTTCTCCTCTTCCCCCTCCTCGCTGGATGTACGCCCGTCGCCGCACCGCCCGTCTTTGACGAGATGGCGACCGTAGATGGCGACCACATTCTGGTGCAGTTCATCGGAGATGATGGCGCCGCTGTTGGCCAAATCGGGCGCGCGGTCATCCGCCCCGATGACCGGATCACCTGCGCCACCCGCAGCCCGGTGCCAGTGCTTGTCCCGACCGCTCCGGCGCCCCCGGACCTTGTGGTCTCGACCGAGGCGCCTGGCCTCTATCAAGCCTTGGCCGATCTGATCGTCAGTGAGGCGGCGGAAGCGCCGATGCCCCCGACGGACGGCAATGATTTCGCGCTTTTGCGGGAGGGTGATCGCCTTTGGGTGATCGACGGGCGCGTGAGGCCCGAGATCCGGGGGCTTTTTGGCACTTTATCCGAGGAGATCGCTGGTGAGATTCTGGTCCGCGCCGAGGAGCCCTGCTTGATCTTCGGCTAAGCCGCCCAAATCACCCGAACCCCGATTTTGAACCTTTTTCGTCTCTCCTGCGTTCTCACACCAATTGGAGACGGAGAAAGATCATGCCCCGCATCGCACTCACCCAAGTCATCTATGACGCGCGCCGCCGCGGCTTTGCTGCTGAGGCGACCCTTAAAACCGGCGCTCTGCCGCGCCACCTCGCCTGTTTCTGGGCCGGCCCGCGCGACGCCGATTTCGCCCGCGTGGCCCAAGGCCTGAGCGACGCCGCCCTGCGCCAGGCACATTAGATTTCCCTCGGGATCCTGAGCCTGCCCCGGCCAGGATCCCAACTCAGCGGTTCTGGACCTCTGCCTCGTCCGGACGCTGCCTTCGGCCCGGATCGTCGCCCTCCCCCGACTGATCCGGGCCTTTTTCTTGCTCCGCCGATGGACAGCGCGCGCCGCGCGCCTTATCCAGCGGCAACCAGCGATTTGGGGGAGCAAAGCCGATGTCTGACGACCGCCTGATTGTCGCCCTCGATGTCCCAAATGCGGTGGCGGGGCTGGACCTGGCCGAACGGATCGGCAGCGCTGTCTCGTTCTACAAAATCGGCCTTGGCATGTTGACCGGTGGCGGGCTGGCGCTTGCCAATGAGCTGAAACAAGAGCACGGCAAACGCATCTTCCTGGACATGAAGCTTTTCGATATCGGCGCGACGGTGGAGGCGGCGGTGCGGGGCCTGGCCCAATTCGATCTCGATTTCCTGACCGTGCATGGCGACCCGCATGTGGTGCGCGCGGCCAAAGAGGGCGCGGCGGGCACGGATCTGAAGATACTCGGCGTTACGATCCTGACCTCCCTTGACCGCGCCGATCTCGACGCTTGCCTCATTCAGCCCGGGCCCCTGCCCAACCTCGTCGCCACCCGCGCCGCGCGGGCCTTTGAGGCCGGGGCTGATGGTGTCATCGCCTCCCCGCAAGAGGCCGCGATGATCCGCGCGCTACCGGAGGCTGAGGGTAAGCTGATCGTCACACCTGGCGTCCGGCCTGCGGGTGCCGAACTGGGTGACCAAAAGCGCGTGGCCACGCCCGCGCAAGCGCTCGCCGATGGGGCCGATCATATCGTCGTGGGCCGCCCGGTCTGGCAGGCCGAGGACCCCGCGGCAGCCGCCCAGGCGATCTTGGCGGAGATTCGATAACCCCAAGTCACGGTTAACCGACTTACGCGGCATCTATGCTACGCTCCCCCCAGTGAGTTGAGGGAGCGTGCGCAGATGGCCAATTCTCCGGACACCAAAGTCCTGTCCCATATCGCGATCCGCCGGGCGATTGGTGGCTTGGGTCTCATCCTGCCTTTTGGCCTCCTGATCTATGGGATCGTCGCGGATGCGGAACAGCCCTCGATCAGCCATTTCTACTACACCCAGGCGGGCGATATTCTGGTCGGGTGCCTCGTCGCGATTGGGGTTTTTCTGCTGACCTATCTCGGGTATCCCGAGAGCCCGGATTGGCCTTCCTTTCTGCCGGGCGACCGCCGAACCTCCGTCATCGCGGGGTTTGGCGCGATCGGCGTGGCGCTTTTCCCCACGGCCCCCATCGATGTGCGCAGCCTTTGTGAGGGCGCGGATGGGTTGATCGACCAATGCGCGCAGTTTGGAGGGGCCTTCCCACCAATCCCCGATATCCTGACTGGATGGGCCGCCGATACCACCGCCTTGCACCGAGGCGCGGCCATCCTCTTCTTTGTTCCGCTGGCCTATTTCTGCCTGGTCCTCTTCCCTATCGGCCCGCGCGGCAAACCGGAACGAAGTGGGGAGCTTTGGACCTATTACCTTTGCGGCGCCATCATTCTGGTCTGCCTCATCGTCCTCTGGCGCCTTCTGGGGCGGGAGGATGCGGATAGCGGCACCGCCGTCTTCTGGTTCGAAGCCATCGCGGTCTGGGCCTTTTCCGTCGCCTGGCTGGTGAACGGGGAGGTTTTGGCGAAACTCCCCGGGTTCCGTCTCAGTCGTTGATGTCGTGATCGAAGGTCCGCACTTGGCCCCGGTTCACACCAAGCCACCGGCGCAGGCCAAGCCAGGCCAGAAGCGAGAGAACCGCGAAGGCAAGCAGCAGGATCGGGACTGACCCACCGAGCCAAACCGCAAGCGGTCCGCCGACAAGAAGGATCAGCCCGACCAACCCCGCCCCGATTCCGAAGCCAAGAAGCACATAACTCGGGAGGATCACTTCACCGACGGCCAGCGCCAGGCCAGCAGCCATCCAAACCCACCATTCGCCCCACATCAGCCGCGTCCTTTCAGCATTTGAAACGCCTTGCCGAAGGCATCCGCCGCGTCAGCGGGCACCACAATTGTCTGCGTGCCCTGGCCCGCTGCGATCTGCGAAATGCCTTTCACCTGTTCCAGCGCGATATTGTATTGCACCGCTTCCAGCCCGCCTTTGGCGATGGCCTCGGCCACGACGCCGGTGGCATAGGCCTCGGCATCGGCCTCAACCCGCCGCGCTTCGGCCGCTTGCCGGGCGGCATAGAGATCACCGTCTGCCTGAAGCTCCACCGCCCGCTTCTCTCCCTCGGCACGGGTCACCGCAGCGCGGCGTTCGCGTTCGGCGTTCAACTGCTGCAACATCGCGTCACGCGTGGCCTGATCGAGGCCCACATCCAGGATCTCGGCGCGGGTCACCTCGATCCCCCAATCATTCACGGCGCTTTCCACCGATTTCTGGATCTGTGAGATCAGCTGCGCCCGGTTCGACTGCACCTCATCGAGTTCCATCTTCCCGATCTCAGCCCGCACGATTCCGGCAACCGTTGTTGCAATCGCCCCATCCACATCGCGGATGCGGTAAACGGTCTTCTCCGGCTCCAACACCCGGTAGAAGACGCTGGTTTCCACCTGCAACAGCACGTTGTCGGACGTGATCGCGTCCTGGCTGGCGTTTGGCAATTGCCGCTCTAGGATCGAGACCTTATGGGCCACCCGGTCCAGAAACGGGACGATGAAGTTGATCCCCGGCCCCAGAACCGATTTCAGCCGCCCAAACCGTTCCACCACATGCTGTTCAGACTGCGGCACGATCCGAATGCCCAGAAAGATACAAAGAATAATGAAGCCGGCCAGAAGCAGGATCACAATATTCCCGCCCAGAAGCTCAGCAATCAGTTGATTGAAATCCATTGCGCTGTCCTCGCCTTTCATGCCCCCTTATATGTCGCTCTCGCGTCGCTTTGCCTAGATGGGAATTCGGCGTAGGCTTCGCCCAAGCGCATTTTGAGACCGCCCATGCCCGCCCTCTGCCGCGATTGTCTGCATCTGTTTGAGACCGGCGCCCGCTGTCCGGCCTGCGGCAAACCGCGTATCTTGGAGCATCCGGAGCTTTACGATCTCTCCATCGCCCATATGGATTGTGACGCCTTCTACGCCTCCGTCGAAAAGCGCGATAATCCGGAGCTTCGGGACAAACCGCTGATCATCGGCGGTGGTAAGCGCGGGGTGGTGTCAACGGCCTGCTATATCGCGCGGATCAAGGGCGTGCATTCGGCGATGCCCATGTTCAAGGCGCTGAAGGCCTGCCCCGAGGCGGTGGTGGTGAAGCCCCGGATGGAGGTCTATGCCAAAGTCTCCCGCCAGATTCGCGCGATGATGGAGGAACTGACGCCAGCCATCGAACCCCTCTCGCTCGACGAGGCGTTTCTCGATCTGACCGGCACGGCCCGGCTTCATGGGCGCCCGCCCGCGGCGATCCTGGCGGGGCTGGTGAACCGGATGCGCACGGAGCTGGGGATCACTGGGTCCATCGGCCTCAGCCACAACAAATTTCTCGCCAAAG
>JANQNZ010000040.1 GCA_028279315.1 Rhodophyticola sp.
CCTTCCGCCGCGCGGCCGACAGCACGGAGCCCCAGAGTTTTCTGAAAACTCTGGCCCAAATCCTTCTGAAGGATTTGGTGCGCCCGCAGGGAACGGAGCGCAATCGGACCTGTAAACTCGCGGCCCGCATGACTATTTTGTGATCGCGAGGCAGGGTAAAGGCGGATTGGTTTGGTTATTGGACGGTTGGCAGATGGCCTGGGCCGGGGGGTGGAAAGCGTCACCTCATCGGTGAGTGAGCTGTTTTTTGAGCCCGTGGTGCGGTTGGGGGTCACGGGCCTCAGCCGGGCGGGCAAGACCGTTTTCATCACCTCGCTCATCGCCAATCTTCTGGACCGGGGGCGGATGCCGGGGCTGGAGGCCGCGCAATCGGGGCGCATCCAGGCCGCGTTTTTGCAGCCGCAGCCTGACGACACGGTGCCTCGGTTCGATTTTGAGAGCCATTTGGCGGCCTTGACCGGCCCCGCGCCGTTTTGGCCGGAAAGCACGCGTCAGGTCTCAGAACTGCGCCTGTCGTTGCGGGTGCAGCCGAAGGGGCTGTTGTCGGGCGTCTCAGGCCCGCGGACCGTGCATCTGGATATCGTGGATTACCCCGGTGAGTGGCTCTTGGACCTGGGCCTTTTGGACCTGTCTTATGAGGCCTGGGCGCGGGATGTTTTGGCCCGGGCCGAGGGGCGGGAGGGGGCGGAGGACTATCTGCGGCTCATGGCCGAAACCGATCCTGAGGCGCCTTGGGACGAGCCGCAGGCGCAGGCGTTGGCCCAGGCTTATCGCGGCTATCTGAGCGTGGCGCGGGAGGCGGGGTTTTCTGACTGCACACCGGGCCGGTTCCTGCTGCCGGGGGAGCTGGATGGGAGCCCGGCGCTGACCTTTGCACCTTTGCCTTCAGGGGCAGGTGGACGCGGGTCGCTCGCCCGGGAATTCGCGCGGCGGTACGAGGCCTATAAATCCCAAGTTGTGAAGCCGTTTTTCCGCGACCATTTCGCCCGGATCGACCGGCAGATTGTGCTGGTCGATGCGCTTGGGGCGATCCATTCCGGCCCCCAGGCGGTTGAGGATTTGCGCCGCGCGATGGCCGGAATTCTTGTCGCCTTCCGCCCGGGCCGGAACAGCTTTCTGACCGCAATCATGGGCCGCCGGATCGACCGTATTCTCTTTGCCGCAACGAAGGCGGACCACCTGCATCACGCACAACATGGGCGGCTGACCGCGATTATGGAGGCCCTGTTGCGCGACGCGCGCGACCGGGCGGAGTTTGCGGGCGCCGAAACCCGCGCCATGGCGATTGCGGCTTTGCGCGCCACGGTGGAGGAGAGCCGGAGCCATGAGGGCGGCGCGCTTGATCTGGTGCGAGGCACGCTCATGGAGAGCGGCAAACAGGCGGCGCTGCATCCGGGCGATCTGCCGGAAGACCCAAATGCGCTTCTGGTCCCGGCGCGTGACGGGGCCGCGGCCTGGCTCGATGGGGATTTCGACGTGATGCGGTTTCAGCCCGCGAAACTGGTGCTGAAACCGGGGGAGGGGCCGCCTCATATCCGGCTGGATGCTGCGGCGGAGTTTTTGTTGGGAGATAAGCTCAGATGATCCGCACGCGACATTGGGGCGGGCAAGAGGGGGCGCTGCCCCCCGGCCTTGCGGCCTCCCCCCGGAGGTATTTTTCACAGCAAAGAGGGAAGGGGTTGGGATGGCTGATCGCAAAGGCCCGGTCCTGATCGAGTTGGATGAGGCGCCCGAAGCGGGGCCCGATCTGGCGCCGCCGGTGCCCGATCCGGGGGTGCCGGACGCCTCTGGCCGGGCGATGCAGGTGATGGCGACTTTGGCGGCGCGGCGCCCCTCGCGTTTGGCGCGGCTTTTCTGGGCGGCGCTTTTGGCGCTGCTTGGGTTTGTGCTGTCGGTGGCGGCGTGGGAGTTTGTGACGGGCCTCTTGGCGGCGAACCCGATCCTTGGCTGGGTCGCGACGGGGCTGTTGGGGCTTTTCCTTCTGGCGGCCCTTCTGCTGGCGCTGAAAGAGGCGGCGGCGTTTTCCCGGTTGGGGCGGCTTGACGATCTGCGGCGGGAGGCTGATGCGGCGCGGGCGGCAGGTGATCTGACGGCGGCGCGGGCCGTGGCCGGGCGGCTGTCACGCCTCTATCGCGGTCGGGCGGAGCTTCGGCTTGGCCGGGAGGCGGTGGAGACCCGGATTGGGGAGGTGTTTGAGGCCGAGGGGCTTTTTGCGCTGGCCGAGGCGGAGCTTCTGGCGCCCTTGGACAAGGCGGCGGAGCTTGAAGTGCAGGCCGCCGCGCGCCAGGTGGCAACGGTGACGGCATTGGTGCCGATTGCGCTGGCCGATGTTGTCGCGGCGCTGACCGCCAATATCCGGATGATCCGGCGGATTGCGGAGATCTATGGCGGGCGGTCCGGCACGCTTGGGGCCTGGCGGCTGACGCGCGCCGTTCTGACCCATATGGTGGCAACGGGCGCTGTGGCCGTGGGCGATGACCTGATCAGTTCCGTCGCCGGTGGCTCGGTTTTATCGAAGATTTCCAGGCGCTTCGGTGAAGGGGTCGTGAACGGCGCCCTAACCGCGCGGGTTGGGGTGGCTGCGATGGAGGTGTGCCGCCCCCTCTCTTTCAGTGACAACCGCCGACCGCGCGTTACATCGCTGGTGAGCCGCGCGCTTGCCGGGCTTTTTGGCCAGAAGGAGTAACGCCATGGAAACCCTTGCCGCCGATCTGCGCACCATGGTGCGGACCCCCCTTTACGACTCCCATATCCGTGCCATGCGGCGGATTGGCGAGGAAGAGGTGTTGAGGGCGGGCGAGATGCTGTACCGCCCCGGGGATGTGCAGGATCGGTTCTGCTATCTTCTGGAAGGGGAGATCGAGGCCTTGGACCCGCGGACGGGCGAACGCTATGGCGATGGCGCCACTTTGGGCCCGACGCAGTTCTTTGGCGAAATCTCGTTTCTGGCGGGCGGCAAGATGATGTTTGGCGCGCGCGCGGTGCAGGACACGCGCCTCCTCTGTGTCCCGCGGGAGGCGATGCTGGATCTGATGGCGCGCACGCCGGAGATGTCGGACATCATCATCTCGGTTTTCGCGGCGCGGCGGCGGCGGCTTTTGGAAGGGGATCAGCAGGGGCTGACCTTGATCGGCGCCGAAGTCGATCGGACAATCCGGGAGATTGCGAGTTTTGCCGGGCGGAACCGGATCCCGTTCCGCTCGCTGACAGTGGATGAGCATGAGGCGGAGGCGCTGGCCCATCAATGCTCCATCGGCGCTGCCCAACCCGCTGTGATCTTTGGGAAATCCGAGGTTATCCCGGAGCCGACCCCGCGGAAGCTGGCGCGGCGTCTGGGGCTTGACCTCTCCTTTGATCCTGAGGAGGTCCATGAC
>JANQNZ010000192.1 GCA_028279315.1 Rhodophyticola sp.
GGGGTGATCCGGTTCTCCGTCCCGCCCGTATGACGAGGCAGGACGCGGATGGGGAGACGGATGATGCTGCGCAGCGTGATGATCGTAGCGGCGCTTGGGATGGGAACGCCCGCGCTTTCGGAAGGTTTCGACGCGGTGGAGTCGCGAGAGGCCTTTGTCGACCTCGTCGACGGCAGAACCCTCAGCCGGTTCGGCATTCGCCTGACGGTGTCGCCTGAGGGGGACATCCAAGGCCGCGCCTTTGGCTCAGACGTCACCGGGGCTTGGGATTGGAATGGCGGATATTTCTGCCGCGACCTTTTTCACGGCGGTGATGAACTGGGCTTCAATTGCCAGTTGGTGCAAGTGCGCGGGGACACACTGCGGTTCACCTCGGACCGAGGCGCGGGGATCTATGCGGACCTGAGATTGCGGTAAGCGCCATATAAGCCGGGCGTCGGCGCGTCGGGCTGAATTCGTAGGGCGGGACTTGTCCCGCTGTGGCCCTGTGGCTTCTGGAATGGCGGGACCAGTCCCGCCCTACGAGGGTGAAGCCGATATCGTTGAATTTCGAGCGAAGTAATGACGGCGGAGACCCCGCACCATCGCGCTCTAAAAGTCGATCGCGAGACCCTTCTTCTCCCAATCTCCATATCGCACCGGCTCCGGCCCATCGCGCCCACCAAGCTCTGGCGGCAGATCAAGGGCGGCTTCGGCCTTCCGGCGCGCCTCGGCCTCGGCCAGCGCGCGTTTCGCAGCAGGCGGAAGATCGGGGCGGGCGGTGTCCTGGGTTTCGTCTGACATCGGCGGCGTCGCTCCTTCTGGACGGGTCGTCCCCCGTGATATACGGGCGCACCATAGGCGAACAAGAGGGATCGGATGACAGCATCGGGCCTGCCCCCGCGCCGCGCGGCGCTTTCCGCGCTTTATGCCGTTCTGTGGGAAAAACAGATGCTCTCAGAGCTGAGCTTCGACGGTCTCTCCGGCGAAGATGCGGCCCGCGCCGGGCGTCTGACCGCGGGCGTTCTGCGGCATATGGGCCGGCTCGATCAGGTCCTCCGCCCCTATCTTGCGCGGCGCCCCAACATGGCGGCGCAGAACATCCTGAGGCTTGGGGCCTATGAGCTTCTGGTTGATGGGGCCAGCGCCCATGGGGTGGTGAACGACTGCGTGGAATTGGCCAAAGCGCGGAAAGAGACTGGGCGGGCCGCAGGTATGGTGAACGCAGTCCTCCGCCGTGTGGCCGAGACAGGCGCGGAGCCTTGGGCCGCCTCCGCCCCACAGCGCCTGCCCAACTGGCTCCGCAAGCCTTTGGGCAAATTCTACAGCCACGACACCCTTCTGGCGATCGAAGCCGCCCATGAGGCAGGCGCGCCATTAGACCTCACGCCCGCCCATCTGGCGGTAACCGTTGAGGGGGCCGACGTTCTGCCAACCGGCAGTTTGCGGCTGCATGATCGCCCACAGATCACCCGGTTGCCGGGATATGAAACGGGGGATTGGTGGGTGCAGGATGCCGCCGCCGCACTCCCCGTTCGGCTTTTGGGCGATGTGGCAGGCCTCCGCGTCTTGGACCTCTGTGCGGCGCCCGGCGGCAAGACCTTGCAATTGGCCGCAGCGGGGGCCGAGGTGACAGCGCTTGATATCTCGGGGGCCCGCATGGCCCGCGTGACGGAGAACCTGGCGCGAACGGGCCTCACCGCCCAGACCGTCACCGCGGATGCGCTGACCTGGAACGGCGGGCCTTTCGACGCAATTGTCTTGGACGCGCCCTGTTCGGCCACCGGCACCATCCGCCGCCATCCCGATCTGCCCTTCGTGAAATCCCCGGGTGAGGTCGAAACCCTGACCCGGCTTCAGATGCAGATGATCGACCGCGCGCGGGAGCTTCTGATCCAAGGCGGCCGTATGGTCTATTGCACCTGCTCGCTTCTGCCCAATGAGGGCGAAAACCAGATCAAGGCCGCCCTTGGGCGCCACGCTGATCTGACCATCATACCAGTGGACCCGACCACCCTTGGCGGAGACGCGGATTGGGCAAGCCCCGAAGGTGGGCTTCGTCTTCGCCCCGACATCTGGGCGGATCGCGGCGGGATGGACGGCTTCTACATGGCGCTTTTGCAAAGGCGGTGACACTCCCTCCCGCCACCTGTATTCTGCCTGCAAAAGAGCGATAAGCGCAGTTCCGCAGGCACAGGCGTTCATGGACGACACCCTTTCCCCCGCTCCGGTAGCCCTGAAGGCGCGACCCGGTCGTATGCGGCGCCTCCGCAACCGCCTGGCGGCCTGGCAGGCGGGCTTGGGCGTGGGCGCCAGGGGATTTCAGTCGCAACCCGATCCGCGCAGCATTGGCAGCGATGCGCGGGGGCGCCAGTTGATGGCGGGCAATCTGATCTTTGGCGGCGTGCTGGTCGAGGCGCCCGAGACTGACCCCTGGACGCTGACCCCGCCGACCGATGCCTTTGAGGATGAACTCCACGGCTTCGGCTGGATGGATCACCTGGCTGCGGTTGCCGATGGCAGCAGCCGGGATCTGGCGCAAGCCTGGCTTGATGGCTGGCTCAACCGCTATGGCAATGGCGGGGGCCCCGGGTGGACGCCTGATCTGACCGGGCGTCGGCAAATCCGCTGGATCGGTCACGCGCTGTTCCTGATGAGCGGGATGGACCAAGACACCAACCGCAAATTCTTCGCGGCCCTTGGGCGGCAGACGGTGTTTCTGGCCAAACGCTGGCCCGCAAGCTCTCATGGACTGCCCCGGTTCGAAGCGCTGACGGGGCTGATCTATTCCGCCTGTTCGCTGACCGGAATGGAGCGGCACCTGGCGCCTGCGTTGAAGGCGCTCGCCCAGGAATGCGCGCGAG
>JANQNZ010000052.1 GCA_028279315.1 Rhodophyticola sp.
TCCTCCCCAAACCCGGTCAGATGCACATGGCGCGGGCCCCGCTCGAAGAGGATTTGGCCGAGGCT
The DNA here is from genome assembly GCA_028279315.1 of Rhodophyticola sp. GTDB lineage: Bacteria > Pseudomonadota > Alphaproteobacteria > Rhodobacterales > Rhodobacteraceae > Rhodophyticola. The sequence goes on from JANQNZ010000052.1 coordinate 66, forward strand.
TTCCTCCAACTCCTTGATCTGCACCGATAAGGCGGGTTGGGAGATCGCAGAGGCCTCAGCCGCGCGGCCAAAATGACCTTCGCGGGCTAGCGCATCGAAATAGCGAAGCTGTTTCAGCGTCACATTCATCATAAGATGAAGTTATCGCGCCGATGAGAAAATGCAACTTAACCCAATAACCCGGCTCCGCTAAAGTGACGTTGAGAACGGAGTCCCAGGGGTGGGGCAGGGACCAGGCTGCTGCAATTGTAATGGCCCTGTCATCCGATTTGGATCGCCGTCGACGACCTCAACATTTGGCGCCTTCTGCCAAGCCAAGCTTAAGCCATGATCGGAGAGATAAATGGACGGAAATGATGTCGGCTCCATGGGCAAATGCCCGGTGATGCACACCTCGTTTGGGGTGCAGTCGAATAGGGATTGGTGGCCCAATCAATTGAACCTGCGGATTCTGCATCAGAACTCCTCGCTCTCCGATCCGATGGCGCCCGGCTTCGACTATGCCGCGGAATTCGCCAAGCTCGACCTGAAGGCGTTGAAGGATGACCTCTATGCGCTGATGACCGACAGTCAGGATTGGTGGCCCGCCGATTACGGCCATTACGGCCCGCTTTTCATCCGCATGGCCTGGCACAGTGCGGGCACCTATCGGACGGCTGATGGTCGGGGCGGTGGCGGCTCTGGGACACAGCGCTTTGCGCCGCTCAACTCCTGGCCGGACAATGGCAACCTGGACAAAGCTCGGCGTCTGCTTTGGCCGATCAAGCAGAAATACGGCAACCAGATCTCCTGGGCCGATCTGATGATCCTTGCGGGCAATTGCGCGATTGAATCCATGGGCGGTAAGACCTTCGGCTTTGGCGGTGGCCGTGCGGATATTTGGGAGCCTGAGGAGGACATCTATTGGGGTGCCGAAGACACCTGGTTGGGCGATGAACGCTATTCCGGGGAGCGCGAGTTGGAGAACCCGCTCGCCGCCGTGCAGATGGGCCTGATCTATGTGAACCCGGAAGGGCCGAACGGCAATCCCGATCCGGTCGCCTCTGGCATCGATGTGCGGGAGACCTTTGCCCGCATGGCAATGAATGATGAAGAGACCGTGGCGCTGGTGGCCGGTGGCCATACCTTCGGCAAGGCCCATGGCGCGGGCGATGCCGGGCTTGTCGGGCCTGAACCGGAAGCTGCCCCGGTTGAGGCTATGGGCCTCGGCTGGATTAGTAGCCATGGCAGCGGGAAGGCCGGCGATGCGATCACCTCAGGCATCGAAGGCGCCTGGAAGCCGAACCCGACGACTTGGGACATGGGCTATTTCAAGGTGCTGTTCAAATATGAATGGGAGCTGTCGAAATCGGCCGCTGGCGCCAATCAATGGCACCCGATCAACTGCGAAGACGAAGATATGGTCGTGGACGCCCATGATCCGTCGAAGAAGCATCGCCCGATGATGACCACGGCGGACATGTCGATGAAGATGGACCCGGCTTATGAGAAGATCTCGCGCCGCTACATGGAGAACCCTGAGGAATTCGCCGACGCCTTCGCGCGCGCCTGGTTCAAGCTGACCCATCGCGATATGGGGCCGCGGGCCCGGTTTCTGGGCGCCGAAGTCCCGGCGGAAGAGCTGATCTGGCAAGACCCGATCCCGGTGCCGGACCATGATTTGGTCAACGCCGCCGATATCGAGGATCTGAAGGCCACGATCTTGGCCTCCGACCTGACGGTGGCAGAACTTGTCTCGACCGCTTGGGCCTCGGCCTCCACCTATCGCGGCTCTGACATGCGGGGCGGCGCCAATGGTGCGCGCATCCGCTTGGCCCCGCAGAAGGATTGGGACGTGAATGAGCCCGCGCAACTGGCCAAGGTTCTGAACGCCCTTGAGGGCATCCAAGCCGGGTTCAATGACGCGCAATCGGGCGGCAAACGCATCTCCCTTGCCGATCTGATTGTCCTCGCAGGCGGTGCCGCGGTTGAGAAAGCGGCGGCGGATGCGGGCACGCCTATCGAGGTGCCCTTCACGCCGGGCCGGATGGATGCCAGCCAAGATCAGACCGATGTCGAGAGCTTCGATGTGCTGGAGCCTCGCGCCGACGGGTTCCGCAACTATCAGCCGACGGCCATGCGCGCCTCGGATGAGGAGCTTTTGGTCGACCGCGCACAGCTTTTGACCCTGACGGCGCCTGAAATGACCGTGCTGGTTGGCGGCCTTCGGATGCTTGGCGCCAATCATGGCGGCAGCGCCCATGGCGTCTTCACCGACCGTCCGGGGCAATTGACCAACGACTTCTTCCGCAATCTCGTCGATATGAGTGTGGAATGGGTGCCGACATCGGATGACGAACGCGAGTTCGTCGGTCGGGACCGGGCCTCCGGCGACGTGAAATGGACCGCGACCCGGGTCGATCTGGTCTTTGGGTCTAACTCTCAGCTCAGGGCTTTGGCTGAGGTCTATGCCCAAGATGATGCGGGCGAGAAATTCGTCGCCGACTTCGTCGCCGCCTGGACCAAAGTCATGGATGCGGACCGGTTCGATCTGACCTGAGGATCGGCAGATACGTGGCGCTCGCCCCGGTGGGGGCGGGCGCCGGCAGTAGCCGCCCATGGCCTGAAAGCGACTGAAGACCGGTTTCTCCTCTCCGGCGCGGTCGCTTTCAGGCCATGCTGCGGCGAAGTTGATCGCGACCTCCGCGCGAGAGTGCTACGACACTCAAGCCCGCAGGTTCCGATCGATTTGGGAGGTCACTCACCTCATGCCGCTTTCCCCCGCCCGCGAGGTGTTCATCACCTGCGCTGTCACCGGTTCTGGCTCCACCCAAGACCGAAGCCCCCATGTCCCCCGCAGCCCGGCTGAGATTGCCGTAAGTGCGATTGAGGCCGCGAAGGCCGGGGCTGCGGTGGTTCACGCCCATGTCCGCGATCCAGAGACCGGCGTGCCCGCGCGTGATCCCGCCCTTTACCGAGAGGTCACCGATCTGATCCGTGCCGCGGATGTGGATGTGGTTTTGAACCTAACGGCAGGGATGGGTGGTGATATGGTCTTTGGGCCCACGGATGCGCCTTTGCCTCTGAAAGAGGCGGGCACCGATATGGCGGGCGCGGCGGAGCGCGTGGCCCATATCGCCGAATGCCGGCCTGAGATTTGCACGCTTGATTGCGGCACAATGAATTTCGCTGAAGCCGATTATGTGATGACCAACACGCCCGGGATGCTCAGGGCCATGGGGCAGATGATGACCGATCTGGGTGTCTGCCCTGAGATCGAAGCCTTCGACACCGGTCATCTCTGGTTCGCTAAAGAGCTGGTGAAAGAAGGCATCTTGAAAAGCCCCGCCTTAGTCCAGCTTTGCATGGGCGTGCCTTGGGGCGCGCCGAATGACCTCAACACCTTCATGGCGATGGTGAATAACGTGCCCCCCGATTGGCACTGGTCCGCCTTCAGTTTGGGGCGTGATCAGATGCCTTATGTGGCGGCGGCGGTTCTGGCGGGGGGCAATGTGCGCGTCGGCCTCGAGGACAATTTGTTCTTGGAAAAAGGTGTCTTGGCGACCAATGCGCAACTGGTGGAGCGGGCGCGGGGCATCATCGAAGGCATGGGCGCCCGGCTTCTGGGGCCGGAGGAGGTGCGCGCCAAGCTTGGCCTCACCAAACGGATGCCGGTTGTGTCATGAAAGCGGCGGTCATTGGCGGCGGCGTGATCGGTGGCGGATGGGCCGCGCGGTTTTTGCTGAACGGATGGGATGTGGTGCTTTGCGATCCCGATCCGGAGGCGGAGCGGAAGCTTGACGCCGTGCTTGGCAACGCCCGCCGGTCCTTGCCCATGCTCTACAATCACCCGCTGCCCGCCGAAGGCGCGCTTGAGATCACCGACGAGATTGGGACCGCCGTGGCCGGTGCCGATTGGGTGCAGGAAAGCGTGCCGGAGCGGTTGGAGGTGAAACACGCCGTCTTGGGTGAGATCATCGAGGCCGCGCCTGACCACACCATCATCGCCTCCTCCACCTCCGGCTTCAAACCGTCGGAGCTGACCGCCCAAGGCGCCCGCGCCATCGTCGCGCACCCGTTCAACCCCGTCTATCTTCTGCCGTTGGTGGAGCTTGTTGGAGATGCAGAGGTTTGCGCGACCGCCGCCGACCTCCTGACCCAGATCGGCATGTATCCCCTTCTGGTCAAAACAGAAATCGAAGCCCATATCGCCGACCGGCTGATGGAGGCCGTCTGGCGCGAGGCGCTGTGGCTGGTCCATGACGGCGTGGCCACCACCGAAGAGATCGACGAGGCGATCCGCATGGGCTTTGGCCTCAGATGGGCGCAAATGGGCCTGTTTGAGACCTATCGGATTGCCGGGGGCGAGGCCGGGATGCAGCATTTCCTGGCGCAATTCGGCCCCGCGCTCAAATGGCCTTGGACCAAACTGATGGACGTGCCGGACCTGACGCCGGAGCTGATTGACCGCATCGCGGCGCAGTCGGATGCGCAATCCGGGCATCGGACAATCCGGCAGTTAGAACGGCTGCGAGACACCAATCTCGTGAACATCCTGCGCGCGCTCAGGGAGACCGAAACCGGCGCCGGCGCGGTCCTCGCCGCCCATGACGCGCAGTTGGACAGTGGCGAGGCCTAGCTGCCGCCATTCTCCGTCACTGCCTGAAAACCCATGCGTAGGGCGGGACTTGTCCCGCCACGGGATCGTCGCACATGGCGGGACAAGTCCCGCCCTACAGCACGCTGACGGCCTAAGACCGCCCAAACCTCAGGCGTAATTCTTCCGCTTCGACATCTTGCCAATCCCGGGATTCAAACTGTTGGTCGGATCGCAGTCGCGATAAAACGCGGCCTGATCCTCCGTCGCGTGATATAGATGGCCGACATTGTGCTCCGCCGGGTATTTCGCGCCGCGCTGATCCAGAAGCGCCAACATCTGCGCTTTAAGCTCCTTCGGATCATACCCCTGTTTCACCACGTAATCCTGATGCAGCACATGGCAGAAGAAATGCCCGTAATAGAGTTTATGGCTGATCCCCGCCTCAATCTCGGGCGGCAACACTTCAAACCACTCCGTATCGTTCCGCCGAAGCGCGATGTCGAGCGGCAGGACACCGGCAACCCGGGACCCGTTCACCGCCTCAAACCGCACGGCGGCGCCTGCCGCGGCGAAGCGGTGGAGCCCGGCCAGTTTCCCCTCACGCGGGGTGCAGGCAAACCAATCGCCCGCGTCGCCCTTTAGGTTCGCGGCCAAATACGCTTCGGCCTCCGCTACGCCGTCATCGGCCATTTTCAGGATCAGATGATGCTCAAACCGCTGCCGAAATGCCTCCATCCGTTTCGGCAGCGGGTTCGGCCAAATCCGGCTAAGCCCCTGCATCACCCGGTCGGTCATATTCTTCGGCAGGAACGGGATCTTGTTGAGGCGCCCATCGATCCACCCCTTCATCGCGAAGATCATCGGCAAACGGTCGGTGCCAAGCTTGTCGATCATCACCAGCGTGTCTTTGCCATAGCGTTTGGAGACGTCGTAGGCCTCGGCATGCATATACTCGCCCGAAACCGGCAACTCTTTGAAATCCGTCAAGATATCCCGGCGAAGGCGGGTCAGGGCCTGGGTGTCATTGGTTCCGATATAAAACACCTGCTCCCGCGATTTCTCAGGATAGGTGTCGAGCCGCACCGCAAAAACGGCGAGCTTGCCCGCACAACCGGAGGACTCATGCAGGCGGCGGGTGTCGGCGTTGAACCGCGCCGGGGTGGGGTCATCCACCTCGCGAACACGGGCATGGTATTCGGTGTCAGACGCTTTGGCGTTTGTGTCCTTGATATCGGCCTCGGTATAATTGCCCGCCTCCAACCGGGTCAGGATCGTCTCCGGGTCGTCGCCCAGGTCCATACCCAGATGGTTCACCAACTCGATCCGCCCGTCGGCGGTGATCTGTGCATAGAGCGACAATTCCGTATAAGACGGCCCCCGCTCGATCAGCGCGCCGCCGGAATTGTTGCAGACCCCGCCGATGATCGACGCCCCGATGCAGGAGGAGCCAATCTCGGAATGGGGCAGGCGATTCAAAGGCTTGAGCAGCTTCTCTAATGCAAAAAGCGTGGCGCCCGGAAAGCTGATCACCTGCCGCCCATCTCGGATCTTGTGGATCTGATCCATCCGGTTGGTGCTCAGGATCACTGTGTCGCGATCATAGGTCCCGTTTGGGGTGGAGCCTTCGGTCAGCCCGGTATTGGCGGCCTGCATGATCACGATCTTGTCGGCGGCAACGCAGGCCTCCAACACGTGCCATTGCTCAATCAGCGTTCCGGGCCGGACAACGGCAAGCGCCGGGCCTTCGCCGGAGCGGAAGCCTTTGCAGTACCGCTCCATCGACTTCGGGTTGGTGATGACATGGCGCGACCCCACGATCTGCTTGAAGGTGTCGATCAGCGGGTCACGTGCCATGTCATCCGTCCCTTTGTCGGAGGCGCACCCGTTAGGCTGCGCGGTTTTGCCAGCGGAGGTTGTCGCGGCTGAGTTGATCAAGCTTGGTGATCCCCATCAGCTTCATATCCCGCTCAATTTCGACCTGAAGATTACCAAGCGCCCGCTCTACCCCCGCCTGACCGGCAGCTGCAAGCGCATAGAGATAAAGCCGTCCGCCGGAACAGGCTTTGGCGCCAACGCTCAGCGCCTTCAGCACATGGGTGCCGCGCTGAATGCCGCCTTCGCAGATCACATCAATCTTGTCGCCCACGGCATCACAGATCTCAGCCAGTTGATCGAAGGGCGCGCGGGAGCCGTCCAACTGCCGCCCACCATGGTTCGACACCATGATGCCCGTACATCCGATATCGACGGCGCGTTTGGCGTCCTCCACGCTCATGATGCCTTTCAGCGCAAACTGACCGTTCCACTGCGCGCAAAGCTTCTCGGCATCTTTCCAATTCATCGACTGGTCCAGCATGGTAGAGAAATACTCGCCCACGGAGACCGCCACATTTGTGCCTTCGGTCACATGGCCCGACAGATGCGGCATGTCGAATTTCTCCTTCGTGAACCAGTGATAGGCCCACATCGGATGGGTGGCGAAGCTGAGGATGGAGGAGGGCGTGAGGCGTGGGGGCGAGGTGAAGCCAGTACGCAAATCCCGCTCCCGATTGCCGCCGGTGATTGTGTCGACCGTCAGCGCCATGACGTTGAAATTCGCGGCCCGGGCGCGTTCAAGAAGCGCGTCGTTTAAGCCTCGGTCCTTGTGGAAGTAGAATTGGAACATCTTCGGGCCGGGGGCGATCTTGGCGATATCCTCCACGGTCACGGTAGCTAGCGACGAGACCCCGAACATGGTGCCGTATTTGGTGGCGGCCTTGCCCACGGCGCGCTCGCCTTCATGGTGGAACAAGCGCTGCAGGGCGGTCGGCGCGCAATAGACCGGCATGGCGAGCTTCTGGCCCATGACCTCCACCGACATATCGACCGTTTCGACCCCCGCTAGCACATTCGGGACCAGATCGACATCGTCAAAGGCTTGCGTGTTCCGGCGATAGGTGATCTCGTCGTCCGCCGCGCCGTCGATATAGTGGAAGATCGGGCTTGGCAGGCGGCGTTTCGCAAGCCGGCGGAAATCCTGAAAATTGTGACAGTTATTGAGCCCCATCGTCGCCTCGCCCTCCCGCGCAGCAATTCCCCTGTTCGCATGAATTGGTAATCTTTTTTTACCAATAAGGGTGAGTAGCTGGAAGAAGGTCGAAGAGTCAAGCGCCGCTGCGTTATATTTGGTGGCTGGAGGACCGTATCGGGCTGAAAAAAGCCGTTCTCCTTCCCATGCCCGGCTCATGCTGCGCTAAACGCAGAGTGCCGTCGCGTCGCCATGACGAACCGGGTGACACGGCGTAGGGCGGGGCTTGCCCCGCCGCACCAAGAGGGTCAATCGCCAGAGGAACGGCCGGACAAGTCCCGCCTTACGCGGGGTGAGGGGGCGTTCGCCTACCGGTTGCCGTCGGCCCTCAATCTCCCGCCTGCGCGCTCCGATACCAAGCCACAATCGCCGCGCGGCTCTCGTCATCCATGGTTTGGATGGCGTTCAAGGGCGGCATTGCCTGGCTGGCGCCTGCTTGTAGGAAGATCACTTCCGCATGGCGGGCGACGTCGGATGGGGTTTCCAGAACCACGCCGCGCGGCGGCCAGCGGATGCCGTCCCAGAAGGGCTCTCGCGCATGGCACATGGAACAATTGCCAAGGACGATCTGATAAGCTTCGTCGAACCCTTCGGCATTGGCAAACCGCTCTTCATAGGCGGTGAGCGGGCGCGCCTCCGCCTCCTCATAGCTGTTGCCCTGAAGCGGCGCGACCGACAGCCAGGCCATGAGGATGAAGAGGATCACGGTCACGGCCCAGGTCCAATGCGGCCCACGGCCCGTGGCATGCATGGTGTTGAAGTAATGCCGGATCGTGACCCCGGTCAGGAACACCAGACAGGCGATGATCCAGCTATATTCCGTCGCAAAGGCCAGCGGGTAGTGGTTCGACAACATCAGGAAGATGACGGGAAGCGTCAGATAGTTGTTATGGGTGGACCTCAGCTTGGCGATCTTGCCGTATTTCGGGTCGGGCGTGCGGCCGGCCTTCAGATCCTCCACCACGATCCTCTGGTTGGGGATGATGATGAAGAACACATTGGCCGTCATGATCGTCGCAGTGAAAGCGCCGAGATGGAGAAGCGCGGCGCGGCCGGTGAAGACCTGGTTCAGCCCATAGCTCATCGCCACGATGATCGCGAAAAGGACCAGCATCATCGCCGTCGGGTAATCGCCAAGCTTCGATTTGCAGAGGACATCGTAGAGGAGCCAGCCGACCCCAATCGTCGCCGCAGAGATCAAAATGCCTTGGAACAGCGAGATATCGGCGCGGGTGGGATCAAGCAGGTAAAGCTCGCCCCCGACCCAATAAAGAATGATCAGAAGGGCCGCACCCGACAGCCAGGTGGCATAGCTCTCCCATTTGAACCAGACCAGATGCTCGGGCATGTTTGCGGGTGCGACCAGGTATTTCTGGATATGGTAGAAGCCGCCGCCATGGACCTGCCATTCCTCCCCATGGGCGCCTTCGGGCAGGTTCGGGACCTTCTTCAGCCCCAAATCCAGCGCGATGAAATAGAAGGAAGAGCCGATCCAGGCAATCGCGGTGATCACATGCAGCCACCGGACGGCGAAGCCAATCCAGTCCCAAATCGCTGCGAAATCATACATCTTCTGGCCCCATATTCTCTCGGTCGCCGCAGACTAGGCGCCCCGAAATTGTTCTGCTATTGAGTAGAAAACCCAAACAGTATCAAAAAACCCGGAACAATGTCCTATCTCGACAATATCCGTACGTTCGTCCGTGTCTATGAGCTTGGCAGCATGTCGGCCGCCGGGCGAGATTTGCGGATTTCACCGGCGGTGACATCCTCTCGGATTGCGCAATTGGAGGAGCGCTTAAGCGTGCGTCTGTTTCAGCGGACGACCCGCAGCCTGACGCCCACAGAACAGGGCCGGGCGTTTTATGGCGGGGCCTGTGAGATCCTGGATGCGGTTGATAAGGCCGAGGCAGGGGTGGTCGACATCACCGACCACCCCAAAGGCTCGCTTTTTGTGGCGGCGCCGCTCGGCGTGGGGCGGCGGCTGATTGCGCCGCAGGTGCCGGACTTCCTGCAGCTATACCCGGATGTCTCCATCCGTCTGCGCCTGACCGACCGGCGGATCGATCTGACGACAGAGGGGCTCGATCTGGCGTTTTTTTTGGGCCAGCCGGAAGACAGCGCACTTCGCATCCGGAAGATTGCGGATGTGGAGCGGGTGCTGTGCGCGGCCCCGGCCTATCTTGAGGCGCGGGGCCACCCGACCCATGGCGATGAGTTGATTGCCCGGAACCATGAATGCCTGAACCTGCGGTTTCCCGGCGCGACAGAGTTCCAATGGCCGCTGGTGACGGCGGACGGGCCGAAGCGGTTCCGCGTCTCAGGCCGGTTTGAGTCGGATGACGGCGACGTTCTGACCGATTGGGCGCTTACGGGCCATGGCATCGTGTTGAAACCGATTTTTGAAGTGGCCGAGCATCTCCGCGAAGGTCGCCTTGTGCCTGTCGCCACCGAAACCCCGCCTGAGCCGATCCAGATGGCCTGTCTTTACACGCATAGGCGTCGCCAGGACCCGAAGACCCGGCTTTTCATGGAGTTTGTCATCGACCGGATCGGCGAGGTGGTGCGGGAGGCGGAGACACGGGTCTAACTCCCACGATAGGTTGAATACCCAAAGGGCGAGAGGAGGAGCGGGACGTGGTAATGCGACGCCTCCGACATGCCGAACCGGATCGGGATGAGATCCAGGAAGCGCGGGTTCTCGGGCGGTGTGCCGGTTGCGTCCAGATAGGCGCCGGTGTGAAACACCAGCTCATAGACACCCATCGCAAAGTCCTCCGCTGGAAGGATTTGGGCATCGGTTCGACCGTCGTCATTTGTGGTGAGCGCCACAATCAGCTCCCGCCTCTCACCTTCAATCCGGTAAAGCTCAATCCGCATCCCCGCCGCCGGGCACCCGCGCGCGGTGTCGAGCACATGTGTCGTCAGATATCCCGCCATGTCCGTCCTTCCCCTGTTTCCCCCTCTATAGCGGGCGCGAAGCCGCTGCCGCAAAGCTTACCGCCGCAAAGGCAGTTTCAAGAGGATTTTGAAAAACATCTGTATTAGCGTCGACTAGAAGGGGCAGGGAGCAAGAGAAGGGATCAGAATTGTGGCGCGTTACCCTCGTGATCTGACCGGATATGGCGCGACCCCGCCAAATGCGGCTTGGCCCAATGGCGCCAAGATCGCCGTTCAGTTTGTGCTGAATTACGAAGAGGGGGGCGAGAACAACATCCTCCACGGCGATCCGGCGTCCGAGGCGTTCTTGTCAGAGATCACGGGCGCTGCGCCTTGGCCGGGGCAGCGTCATTGGAACATGGAGTCGATCTATGACTACGGCGCGCGCGCCGGGTTTTGGCGGGTGCATCGGATCTTGGGTGATCTGCCGGTGACCGTGTATGGCGTGGCGACTGCGTTGGCTCGCGCGCCCGAACAGGTGGCCGCGATGAAGGCCGCGGGGTGGGAGATTGCCAGCCACGGGCTGAAATGGATCGAGCACAAAGACATGGGCGCGGAGGAAGAGCGCGCGCAGATCCGGGAGGCGATCCGGCTCCATACCGAGGTCACGGGCGGTGCGCCCCGGGGCTGGTACACGGGCCGCTGCTCCATGAACACCATCGACCTGGTCGCAGAAGAAGGTGATTTTGCCTATATCGCAGATAGTTACGCCGATGATCTGCCCTATTGGATGAAAGCTGGCGGAAAGGATCAGCTGATCGTGCCTTACACGATGGATTGCAATGATATGCGCTTTGCCATCCAGGCGGGCTTCACCACCGGCGCCGATTTCGAGACCATGCTGAAAGACGCCTTCGACGTGCTTTATGCCGAGGGCGAGGCGGGAGCGCCGAAGATGCTGTCGATTGGCCTTCATTGCCGGATCATTGGGCGGCCAAGCCGGGCGGCGGCTTTGGCGCGCGCGCTGGAGTATTTTCGGAGCCACCCGGACGTCTGGTTCGCAACACGGGCACAGATTGCGGAGCATTGGGCGGCGACGCATCCGCCAGAGCCGGGCTTGCGCCCCTCTGAGATGGATCGAGACACGTTTGTGGCAGAGTTCGGCGGGGTCTTTGAACACTCCCCGTGGATTGCCGAAGGCGCGTTTGACCTGGAGCTTGGACCGACCCATGACACCGCGACGGGCGTGCATTCAGCGCTGGCCCGCATCTTCCGGTCTGCGTCCGAGGAGGCGCGGTTGGGTGTCCTAACCGCCCACCCGGATCTGGCGGGCAAACTGGCAGAGGCGAAGCGCCTAACGGCAGAGTCCACCGCCGAGCAGGCCTCGGTTGGTCTGGACGCGCTGACCGATGAGGAACGCGCGAGTTTCACCGAATTAAACGCGGCCTATACGTCGAAATTCGGCTTCCCCTTCATCATCGCCGTCCGCGACAACACCAAGGCCTCGATCATGGAGGCCTTCCACCGCCGGATCGACAATGACCGCGCCACCGAACTGGCCGAGGCCTGCCGCCAGGTGGAGCGGATTGCGGAATTGCGGCTCAGAGAGAAATTGCCGCGATGACGGAGAGGATCGTGATCAAGCCGATCTCTGTCGAGGGCTTTGCAGAGTTCGGCGACCTCCTCGATTGCTCCGGCGCCCCGGACAAGATCATCAACCAGGGGCTTTGTGGGCGGTACCATGATCGCGCGCGGCTGGATTTCTCCGATGGTCGGGCGGGGATCAGCCTGTTTCAGGCGGAGTGCCGGGCGCTGCCTTTGGCGCTGGAGATGGTCGAACGCCACCCTGATGGCAGCCAAGCGTTTTTGCCGCTCAGCCAAGACCCGTTTCTGGTGATTGTGGCGCCCGATGCGGGCGGGCAACCGGGGACGCCGCGCGCGTTCCTGACGGCGCCGGGGCAGGGGGTGAACTTTTTTCGTGGCACCTGGCATGGGGTGCTGACGCCGCTGACGGTGCCGGGGACGTTTGCTGTGATTGATCGGATTGGGGAGGGGACGAACTTGGAAGAGCACTGGTTCGAGGCGCCCTATGTGGTGGTTGAGGCCGGGTGAGATTGCGGGGCATTGACACCTCGGTAGGGCGGGACTTGTCCCGCCATTGCCCTGACCCCAACCGTGGATCGGCCCGCGCGGCGGGACTGGTCCCGCCCTACGGCTCGACACCAAGCCTTGCCAAATCCCTCACCGCCTAAAACTCCACCTCAATCGCGATGCCTTTGGCCACCGCCAGATCAACCACCGCAGCCGCCACGGCCAAATCCTGCAACCCCACACCGGTCCCGTCGAACAGCGTGATCTCATCAGCCGATTGCCGCCCCGGATGGGTGCCGTTGATCACCGCGCCGACCTGGGAAATGTCGCTTTCGGCAATCAGCCCCTCGGCGATGGCGTGCTGCGCCTCCCCGATGCTGACCGATTGCGCCACCTCATCGGTGAAGACGGTGGCGCGGGAGAGAAGGGCGGCCTCGACCTCCTGCTTGCCTTTGGTGTCCGTGCCCATGCAGGCGATATGGCAGCCGGGGCTCACCTGATCGGCGCCCAGGATCGGCGCGAAAGACGAGGTGATGGAGAGGATCACATCCGCCCCGCGCATTCCGTCCAACTCCACCGCCTCAAAAGGCAACCCGGCCTCCTCGGCGACAGTGGCGATATTGGGCAGCATCTCGGGATGAAAATTCCAGCCGATCACCTTTTCGAACGCCCGCTGCTCCAAAGCGGCGCGAAGCTGGAACGTCGCCTGATGGCCCGCCCCGATCATCCCGATCACCTTGGCATCATCCCGCGCCAGATGTTTGATCGACACGGAAGAGGCCGCAGCAGTGCGCAGCGCGGTCAGAAGGTTGCCGCCCACCATCGCCTTGGCTTTTCCCGTGTCCGGATCAAACAGAAAGACGGTCGATTGGTGATTGATAATGCTGCGTTTTTCCAGGTTGTTGGGCCAATATCCGCCCGCCTTCAACCCCAGGGTCAGCCCCGCGCGGTCGAACCCGCCTTTGAACCCGTAAAGCGCGTCCTCATGGCCGATCGCCTCGCGGACCACGGGGAAGTTATAGGCGTCGCCCGCGGCCATGGCGGCAAAAACCTTTTCAACGGCCTCAAACGCCGCCTCGCGGGTCATCAGATCGGCAATCTCACGTTCGGGGACGATCAGCATGGGCTTGGGGCTCCTTGACAGAGAGACCCCGGGCGCGTCCTAAGAACCGCCCGGGGGAGGGGTGTTTGATCAGTAAGCTTTGCCGCGGGCGCTGACCGGCCACAGGGTTTCGACCTTGCCGTTCCGCACCCCCACATACCAGTCATGGACATTGGCCGTCGGGTCGCAATGGCCAGGCACAAGGCGCAGCTTATCGCCCACCTTCAGCGCGCCGTTTGGATCGGCAATCACCCCATGCTCATCAGAGCATTTCACATACTCAACATCATCCCGGCCATAGACCACCGGCAGCCCGCTATCGACCGATTGCGCCTTCAGCCCCGCATCGCAGATCGCCTTATCGGCTTTCGCGTGGCTCATGACCTGGGTCAGGATGAAGAAGGCGTTTTCCCATTCCCCTTGGTCGATCCGGTTGCCATCGGCATCCAGGATGCGCCCGTAATCGGCATCCATGAAAGCGTAAGACCCGCATTGCAGCTCATTATAGACGCCGGAATTGGACTCAAAATAGTAACTGCCGGTGCCGCCGCCGGAGACCAACTCACAGTCGATCCCCTCCGCCTCCAGCGCCTTTACGGCGTCTTTCACCATGCCGATGGCCACATCCAGCTTAGCCTTCCGGTCTTCATAGCTGTCCAGATGCTGCATCGCACCCTGATAGGCTTGAATGCCGGTGAATTTCAGATTATCCGCACCCTCAACGGCTTTGGCGATCTCCACCACGGCGTCGGAGGTTGTCACCCCGCAGCGCCCGGCGCCGCAATCGATCTCCACAAACACTTCGATCTCGGTGCCATGTTTCTGCGCCGCCGCCGACAGTTCCGCCACATTGGCCACGTCGTCCACACAGACAATCGTGCGCGCGCCCAGTTTCGGCAATTGCGCCAAGCGGTCGATCTTCCGCGGGTCGCGCACCTGGTTCGAGACCAGGACATCCTTGATGCCGCCCCGGGCAAACACCTCTGCCTCACTCACCTTCTGGCAGCAGACGCCAACCGCGCCCCCAAGCTCCTCCTGAAGCTTCGCCACATCCACGGATTTATGCATCTTGCCATGCACCCGGTGGCGCATCCCGTGGGACTTGGCGTAATCGCCCATCTTCTTGATGTTCCGCTCTAGCGCGTCGAGGTCCAGTACCAAACAGGGCGTCTGGATCTCGGCTTCGTCCATGCCCGGAAGGGCGGGCACGTCGAACCCGACATCGAGGGTTTCGAAATTCACCGGCTTGTTCATGTCTGGGCTCCTTTCACAAAGTCCAAGGCAGCTTGTCGAGATCGACATTGCCGCCCGTGATGATGGCGCCGACACGTTTGCCTTCAAACGCGGCGCGGTTTTTGAGGATGGTGGCAAGGGGCACGGCGCTGGAGGGCTCCATGACCACCCGCAGGTGTTTCCAGGTCAGTTTCATCGCGTCGATGATCTCGGCATCCGAGGCCGTGTAGATCTCAGCGACGTGGTTGGAAACGAAATGCCAGGTCAGGTCTTTCAGCGGCACCAAAAGCCCGTCGGCAATGGTTTTGGGCGCGTCGTCGGCGATGATGTGGCCTGCTTTGAAACTGCGATAGGCATCGTCGGCCTGTTCCGGTTCCGCCGCGATGATTTGGGTTTCGGGGGCCAGCGTCGACAGCGTCAGGCACGTGCCCGAGATCATGCCGCCGCCGCCAATGGGGGCGACAACCATGTCGAGACCGTCTGTCTGCTCCATAAACTCCTTGGAACAAGTGCCCTGGCCCGCAATCACCCGCGGGTCGTTATAGGGATGCACAAAATCGCCGCCGGTTTGTGCTTGGACCTTAGCGAAGGTCTCTTCGCGGGAGGTGGTCGAGGGCTCACATTCCGTGATCCGCCCGCCATAGCGCCGGACCGTGTCTTTCTTGGCTTGAGGGGCCGTGCGAGGCATCACGACGTTGCAGGGAATACCCCGCAGCATCGCCGCGTAAGACAGGCACGAGGCGTGGTTGCCCGAGGAATGCGTCGCGACACCTTTGGCGGCTTGCGCGTCATCGAGGCCGAAAACAGCATTGGTGGCACCGCGCACTTTGAACGCGCCCGGCTCCTGGAAGTTTTCGCATTTGAAGAACAGGTCCGCCCCGGCCACCTCGTTCAGATAGGCCGAGGTGCGGACCTCGGTCCGGCGGATATGGGGTTTGATCCGCTCATGGGCGGCCAGCATGTCGTCATAGTTTGGGATATCCATCTTGTGCCTCCCCTTACGCCGCTTGTCGGACCGAGGCGGCAGGGGTGGAGCGGTAATAGTCCTGCGCCGCCGCCACGCCCGCGCCAAGCGTCACATCCAGCCCCAGATCGGCCATACACATCTCAGCCGTGGCAATGCCGGAGAGCGCCATGACGTCCGTCAAGCTGCCCAGATGGCCAATGCGGAAGACCTTGCCTGCAACCTCTCCCAGGCCGGTGCCGAAGGCGACACCATATGTGCTGGCCGCATGGGTCACGATATCGGTGGCGTTGACCCCGTCGGGGGTTTTGATCGCGCTGACGGTGTCGGAATAGAGATCGGGAGATTGCGCGCAAAGCTCCAACCCCCAGGCCCGCACGGCGGCGCGGACTCCTTCTGCGATGCGGTGATGGCGCCCGAAGACAGTCCCTAAGCCTTCGTCGAGCAGCATCTCGGTGGCCAATCTCAGCCCGTTCATCAGTCCAACCGGTGGCGTGTAAGGGAAGCCATTTGCGGCGTAACCCGTCTCCATATCCTTGATATCGAAGAAGGTACGGGGCAGTCCGGCATTGGCGCTGGCTTCGACCGCGCGTCTGGAGAACCCCACAATCGCCAAGCCCGCGGGCAACATGAAGCCTTTCTGCGACCCCGTGACCGCGACATCCACGCCCCATTCATCGAACCGGAAATCCATCGAGGCGATGGAACTGACCCCATCGACAAAAAGAAGGGCAGGGTGGCCTGCGGCGTCCAGCGCCTTGCGGACGCCCGCGATGTCGGAGCGGACGCCGGTGGCGGTTTCATTATGGGTCGCCAGAACCGCCTTGATCTCATGGCCTTTATCGGCGGTCAGAATCTCCTCAAACCGGTCCGCCGGCAGGCCCGCGCCCCAGGGGGTCTCGACCACTTCCACATTCAGCCCGTGGCGCAGGCACATATCGATCCAGCGATGGCTGAACATCCCATTGCGCGCGGCCAGCACTCGATCGCCGGGCGAGAGCGTGTTGGTCAGCGCTGTCTCCCACCCCCCGGTGCCGGTGGAGGGGAAGAGGAAGATCTGCGCCGAGTCGGACTTCAAGATGGTCCGCACATTTGCCAGGCAGGGCGCCAGAATTTCACCAAAGACCGGCGAGCGGTGGTCGATCGTCGCCATATCGCAAGCTTTGCGGATCGCCTCGGGCATATTTGTCGGGCCGGGGATGAAAACCGGATTCTGCGCGCTCATGACCCTCTCCTCTCATGAATAGACCCGCTTCTAGCGCATCGTCTGAGGGGAGGAAATTTTTCCGTTTGCGGGCGGAGTCTGGGCCGGAGGTCGAAAAAGTATTGTCTTGCCAACGGGTTGTATTTTTCATATTGTGAATGTGTATTTCATTTGGGCTTAAAACCTGTCATGACCTCTCCAAAAATCAGCGCGGAGTCGCCCCATCGGGCCCGCGGCCGCCCGCGCGGCTGGACCGACACAACCGCGCAAAACACGATCAAATCGCTGGACCGCGCGATGGGCATTTTCGAGCATCTAAGCGAGACCTCGGGCCAGACCCTCTCGGCCCTCGCCGCCGATCTGGGCCAGGCGCCCGCCACGGTCTATCGCGTGTTGGTGACCTTGGAACAACGCGGGTTGGTCGAGTTCGATCCTGTTGCGCAGCTCTGGCATATCGGCCCCCGCGCCTTTGTCATCGGCGCCCGGTTCCTGCGCCGGACCAGCCTGGTGGAGCGCGCCCGCCCGATCCTGCGCCAATTGATGGAGGAGACGGGCGAGACCGCCAATCTGGGCGTAGTCCAGGAGAACTCCGTGCTCTTTGTCAGCCAGGTTGAGACGCCATCGAGCATCCGTGCCTTCTTTCCGCCCGGTACGCTCTCGCCGCTCCATGCCTCGGGGATTGGCAAGGCGCTTCTGGCCGAGATGGCGCCTGAGCGGTTGGCGCGTGTGGTGGCGGGCGGGTTGCCGGAGTTCACCGAGAACACCCTGGTCACGCCCGAGGCACTGACCGCCGATCTGACCGCCACCCGGGCGCGGGGCCATGCGATCGATGATGAGGAAAAGACGCTTGGGATGCGCTGCATCGCGGCCCCGGTCTTCGACATCCATGGGGAGGCGGCGGCGGGCCTCTCCGTCTCCGGCCCCACGAGCCGGATGGGGCGCGAGAAGGATGGGGAGTTGGCGGCGGCGGTGATGGCCGCGGCGACGGAGTTGACGGCGGCGATTGGGGGTGTGCGGCGGGGGACGGGGTGACCCCGGCGCCGAGAGCGTAGGGCGGGACTTGTCCCGCCACACACCCGGCTGTGGATCGGTTCGGCGCGGCGGGACAAGTCCCGCCCTACGAGAGGTGACAAGGCATCGGCTTAGATTATGGACCGCCGGTCGCCGTCCTGGCCAAGGCCCGGTCTACCGGCTTAGACTCGGCTGAAGCGCCATATGCCGGTTCACATCCTTATAGAGCAAATACCGGAACCGCCCCGGCCCGCCCGCGTAACAGGCCTGGGGGCAAAACGCGCGGAGCCACATGAAATCGCCCGCCTCAACCTCTACCCAATCCTGGTTCAGCCTATAGACGGCCTTGCCCTCCAGCACATAAAGCCCGTGCTCCATCACATGGGTTTCCTCAAAGGGAATGACACTGCCCGGCTCGAAGGTGACGATGGTGACATGCATGTCATGGCGCATATCGGCGGGGTCGACAAACCGGGTTGTCGCCCATCGGCCTTCGGATTTTGGCATCGGCTCTGGTGTGATGTCTTGCTCATTGGCGAGGATCACATCGGGGGCAGGCAGCCCATCGACCGCTTGATAGGCCTTGCGGATCCAGTGAAACCGCACAGGCGTGTCGCCGGTGGCCTTGAAGGCCCAACCGGTCTCAGGCGGCAGATAGACAAAACTCCCGGGCCGCAGCGGATGAGTCTCCCCGCTGATCTCAATCTCTGCTGTGCCATCGAGCACAAAAAGCACCGCTTCCGTGCCGGGTTCGGTCTCGGGCCGATCCGAACCGCCCTCTGGTGCCACCTCCATCAGGTATTGTGAGAAGGTCTCCGCGAATCCGCTTAAGGGGCGTGCGAGAACCCAAGCGCGGGTCCCTTCCCAAAACGGCAGGGCGCTTGTCACGATATCCTGCATCGTTCCTTTTGGGATGACCGCGTAGGCCTCGGTGAACACCGCGCGCCCGGTCAAAAGCTGCGTCTGCGGCGGATGCCCGCCCGGTGATGCGAAATAGGACGTGGTCATGGGGGTCCAGGCGGTCTCTCTGCATGGTTCGAGCCGCCAGTTTACGCCGCCTCGGCCCCGGGGGCCAAGATGCGAAATTGAGGAGGTGTTTCTGTGGAGCCTTGAAAATTGCGCATGGTCCGGCGGTTTGGCGCGGCGCGTCCAGCGCATATCTGGCGATCAGCTTAAGGGATGCCTAAGATATGCAGGTGCGGTCAGTCCGATCGCACCCAGAGGAGACTGTTTGGTGCCCGAGACCGCCGCCACCCAGGCCGCGCGCCTTTCCATCGCGCCGATGATGGACTGGACGGATCGGCATTGCCGCTATCTGCACCGGCTGATGTCGGCGCGGGCGCTCCTCTATACTGAGATGGTGACGGCGCCTGCGATCCTGCATGGGGATCGGGATCGGCTTCTGAGCCACAACCCAGAAGAGCATCCGGTGGCCCTCCAACTTGGCGGCTCCGATCCCGCGGAATTGGCCGAAGCCACCCGGATCGCCGCGGAATATGGTTATGACGAGATCAACCTGAATATCGGTTGCCCTTCGGACCGCGTACAATCCGGTTGCTTCGGTGCGGTCTTGATGGAGCGGCCCGCGTTGGTCGCCGATTGCGTCGCTGCGATGAACGCGGTCAGCCCGGTTGAGGTCACGGTGAAATGCCGGATCGGTGTTGATGACCAAGACCCGCAAACCGTGCTTCCCGATTTCCTGGCGCAGGTCAGCGCCGCCGGTGTGACGCGGTTTGCGATCCATGCCCGGAAAGCGTGGCTGGAGGGGCTGAGCCCGAAGGAAAACCGGGATATCCCGCCGCTCGACTACCCATTGGTCTATCAGATGAAACGCGACTTCCCGCATCTGCATCTGTCGATCAATGGCGGGATCGACTCTCTGGAGGAGGCCAAGAGGCATCTCGCCCACGGCATGGACGGCGTGATGATCGGGCGCGCGGCTTATCACACGCCCGCAGACATCCTGCTGCCTGCCGATCCTGAGATCTTCGGGGTGCCAGCACCGACCCGCAGCGCGGAGGAGGTGGTGCAAAAGATGTTGCCCTATATCGAGGCGCATCTGACCGCAGGCGGAAAGCTTGGCCAGATCACCCGCCATATGTTGGGGCTTTTTGCAGGTCGCCCCGGCGCACGGGGCTGGAAACGGGTGCTGTCAGAGGGTGCACACCGCGCGGGCGCCGGGCCGGCGTTGGTGGAACGCGCCTTGGGTGAAGTGATGATGCGCGCCGCTTAACCCGCGCCACCCCTCCGCTTGCTTGGCAAGGCGCAGGTCCCGGTGTATCGGGATCGGGCGGCCAAGAAAGGGCAGGGGCGCCATGCCGGAGCTTTCCGATCTGATTGCGATGTTGGCGCTGATCCTGGCGATCGGGGCCTTTGCGGGCGTGGTTGCGGGACTGTTGGGCGTGGGTGGCGGGATCATCCTGGTGCCCGCTTTCTTCTTCGCCTTCTCCTATCTCGGCTATGACACGCCCGACCTGATGCAGATTTGCTTGGGCACCTCGCTGGCGACCATCATCGTGACCTCGGTCCGCTCACTTCTATCCCACAACAAGAAGGGCGCGGTGGACTGGGCGATCCTGCGATCTTGGGGGCCGGGGATTGCCATCGGCGCGGCCCTTGGGGTTTTTGCCGCGGTCGAGTTGGAAAGCGCGATCCTGATGGGGATTTTCGGCGTTTTGGGCGTGTGTGTGGGCCTCTATTTCGGCTTTGGTCGGTCCGAGTGGCGTTTGGGCGATGCGATGCCAAAGGGAATCGGTCGGGCCGTGACCTCGCCTATCTTGGGGTTCCTGTCGGTGTTGATGGGGATCGGGGGCGGCAGTTTCGGGGTGCCGCTGATGAGCCTTTATGGCACGCCGATCCATCGCGCCGTGGCGACCGCGGCGGGGTTTGGGGTGGTTATCGCCGTGCCCTCCGTGATTGGGTTCCTGCTTGTGCCAGGTGATCCTTCAGGCCGCCCACCTTTCACCCTTGGATCGGTCAATCTGGTGGCCTTTGCGGTGGTTGTGGCGATGACGCTGATCACCGCGCCTTGGGGGGTGCGGCTGGCCCATGCCATGGACCCAAAACCCCTGAAACGGGTCTTTGCGGTCTTCATCATGCTCATGGCGCTCAACATGCTGCGGCAAGCCTTTGTCACATGAGCTGGCTGACCCAAAGCTTTGAAATCATTACCTTTGACCCTGACGTCATGTCTTGGCTAGAGGCCACCCGCCCGGCCATCGATAATGCCATCGCCGACCCGGCCAACCGCGCCCAATGGTTGCGCCATGGCGGAGCCTGGTTTGCCGGTGTTGATGTCTTGCCCAACGACGCCAAGGGGCGCGTTGCGGGTGGCATCGTACTTCGCTGCGCCGCCCGAGCTTTGGCGGAGGCGACCACCGGGCCGCTGCCCCTCCACCCCGCTCAAATCTCGGTGACCTATCCCGGCTATCCTCGCCAAGATGCGGAAGAAAGTGACGCCAATCACCGTTACCGCCGGACCCGCGATGCGGCGCATCTCGACGGGCTTCTGCCCATCGGCCCGGAGCGCCGCCGGATGGTCAAGGAACCGCATGGTTATATCCTCGGCCTCCCGTTGACCCCGTGCCGCGCTGGCGAGGCGCCCTTGGTTGTCTGGCGCGGCAGTCATGAGGTGATGCGTCGGGCGATGCGGGAGGCTCTGGCTGATCATCCGAAAGAGAGGTGGTCGGACGTGGATGTCACCGACGCCTATCACACCGCACGGCGGGAGGTGTTCGAGACTTGTGAGCGTGTGGAGGTTCTGGCGGAACCCGGCGACGCCATTCTTGTCCATCGGCTTGCGCTTCACGGTGTTGCGCCATGGACCGCGCCTGAAACCCAGAGCGCGGCGCGCATCATCGTCTACTTCCGACCGGAACTGCCGGGCGGTGTGGGGGATTGGCTGCAGCTTCCCTGAGGCGCGTCCCGTTTCACCCCTCCCTTGCACCTCTGAGACCTCGGCCCTAGCGTGCGGCTCATGGCGCATGACTTCCTCATCATTGGCGGTGGCATCGCGGGTGTCTCAGCAGGCGCGCGGTTGAGTGCCCTAGGCTCGGTCCTTCTGCTCGAAGCCGAAGACGGTCTGGCCTATCACGCCTCGGGCCGCTCGGCGGCGCTTTTCGAGACCCATTATGGGCATCCGGTGACGGTGGAGCTCAACAAAGCCTCCGATCACTACCACCGGACAGAGAATGGCGGGGTCCTCAGCCCGCGCGGGTTGATGTTTGTCGCCAGCGCAACCGAGGCTGACACCTTCGCCAAGGATGTCACCGATTTGCATCTCGATGAGATCAGCGTGGAGGAGGCCCGCGCGCTGATCCCGATCCTGAACCCGTTTCATGTGGCCATGGCCGCCTATCATGCGGCGGCCTGGGACATCGATACCGACCGGCTGGTGCAGGATTTTGTGCGCGAGATCCGGGCTAATGGCGGGGAGGTGCACAGTGCTGAGCGGGTGGTTGAGATCACCCATAATCCTGGGCTTTGGCATGTCTCGACGGCCACTGGGCGGTATGAGGGGGGGGTCTTAGTCAATGCCGCCGGGGCTTGGGCCGACCATATCGCGGAACTGGCGGGGGTTCGACCTTTGGGGCTGACCCCGCTCCGCCGCTCCATGGCGCGGATGCCGGCGCCGGGTGGGCTGGATGTGAGCGCCTGGCCGATGCTGATTGGGGCGGGCGAGACCTGGTATGCCAAACCCGATGCGGGCGCTTGGCTGGTCTCGCCCGCCGAGGAGGACCCTACGGAACCTCACGATGCCTGGGCCGACGATATGATCCTGGCCGAAGGGATCGCGCGCTATCAGCCCTTTGTGACCGAAGAGGTCACGCGCGTCACCTCCAGTTGGGCGGGGCTCAGAACCTTTGCACCCGACCGTTGTTTGGTCCTTGGCCCGGCAGCGGATCATGCCGACTTCATCTGGGTTGCGGGGCAGGGGGGCTATGGCATTCAAACGGCCCCTGCGGCCAGCCAATTGGTGGCTGATTTGGTCGCGGGTCGCCCACCAGAGTTTCCGCCGGAGATCGTCGCTGCCCTCAGCCCGGCGCGGTTTGCATGACCCGGAAGCTTGATTTGCCCGATGCGCCGGAAGCGGCGGCAGATGCGGCCATGTCCGCGCCCTCGGCGCTGCGCAATCGTGAGGCGATCTTGTCGGTCCTGACCCGGATCGCGCCAGACCGGGGCCGGGCGTTGGAACTGGCCTCGGGCACGGGCGAGCATGTGATCGCCTTCGCACCCGCCATGCCGGGTCTGACCTGGCAACCCTCAGACCCCGATCCCATCCGGCGCGCCTCCATCACCGCTTGGTCGGCGCGACATCCGTCGGAGAACCTGTTGGCCCCGGTCGATTTGAATGCCGCCACGCCAGGATGGGCAGAGACCGAGGGGCCGTTTGATCTGATCTTCCTCTGCAATCTTCTGCATCTGATTTCAGGGCCTGAGGTCGATGTCCTTTTGCAGGAGTTCGCGGCAGCCCTGGCGCCCGGTGGGATTGGTGCGATCTACGGGCCCTTCCTGCGGGATGGAGAGGCGACAAGTGAGGGGGACGCATCGTTCCATGCCAGCCTGCAGGCACAGGACCCTGCGATTGGATATAAGGATGTGATCGACGTGGCCGCGGCGCTGACGGGGCAGGGCTTACATCTGTTTGAGACGGTGAAGATGCCGGCGAACAACCTGATGCTGTGTTTGGAGCGGCGTTGAGGTTGTCGGCTGACCGCGCCCCGTGACGAGGGTATCGCCAGCGGGTTGATCAATGCGGGATGAGGCGCGGAACAAGGCGAGGCCGCCGCGCCAGCGCATGGCCGTCCCGCGGCCAGGCGCTTTGTCATCCCGCATTGATCAACCCGCTGGCGATACCCTCGTCACGGGGCGCGGTCAGCCGACAACCTCAACGCCGCTCCAAAC
>JANQNZ010000053.1 GCA_028279315.1 Rhodophyticola sp.
GTTTGGCATCGCACCCCTTGGCATGTCGGGGCTGATCTGGCCGGAGGCGGAGCGGATCTTGGCCGCTCACGGGGCAGCGGCGGGGATACCTTATACGCTATCCACCGTGGCGACACGGACGCCGGATGATCTGGCGGGTCACATCGGGGATCAAGGCTGGTTTCAGATGTATCCGCCGCGGGATGCGGCGATCCGCGCCGATATGCTGGCGCGCGCCAAAGCAGCCGGGTTTCACACCCTGGTTCTGACCGTGGATGTGCCCGCGGCCTCCCGGCGGGAGCGGCAGGTGCGGGGCGGGCTGGTGCAGCCGCCGCGGATCACACCGCGCCTTGCTGCGCAGGTAGCGCGCTGTCCGGCTTGGGCTTTGGGGATTTGGCGAACGGGGATGCCGCGGATGCGGCTGATGGATGCCTATGCGCCTGAGGTGGCGGATGGCACCCTGCCCTCCACGGCGCATGTGGGATACCTCCTCCGCACGTCCCCCGATTGGGCCTATCTGGCGGAGCTTCGGGCGGCGTGGGAGGGGCCCTTGATCGTGAAGGGTATCTTGGACCCAAATGATGCGGCCCGGCTTGGCGATGAAGGCGTCGATGCGATTTGGGTGTCGAACCATGCCGGGCGGCAATTCGATGCCGCGCCCGCCACCATCGATGTTTTGCCGGACATCCGGGCCGCAACGCATCTGCCGATTGTCTTCGACAGTGGGGTGGAAGGCGGGCTCGATATCCTGCGGGCGCTGGCCCTTGGGGCGGATTTTGTCATGATGGGCCGGGCCTGGCATTATGCGCTTGGAGCGCTTGGGGGCCAGGGGCCGGCCCATTGGCATGAGGTTCTTGTGAAGGATATGACCGCGAATATGACCCAGATCGGGGCGCGCGGCCTGGCGGACCTCCCCGCACGGCTGATTGCCCCCACGTAATCCGCTTTTCATTCGCTGCGCCGCGGCTATGATGCCGCCCTGCAGCGTGGGGGTTTGCGCGGCGGACGGGAAAGGGACAGCGGATGCCGGAATTTCAGAAAATCCTGATCGCCAATCGCGGAGAGATTGCGATCCGGGTGATGCGGGCCGCCAATGAGTTGGGCAAACGCACGGTTGCGGTCTATGCCGAAGAGGACAAGCTGAGCCTGCATCGGTTCAAGGCCGATGAGGCCTATAAGATCGGCGAAGGTCTGGGCCCGGTGGCCGCCTATCTCTCCATCGACGAGATCATCCGGGTCGCCAAGATGTGCGGGGCGGATGCGATCCACCCGGGCTATGGGTTGTTGTCTGAGAACCCGGAATTCGTGGATGCCTGCGCCGCGGCCGGGATCACCTTCATTGGACCCAAGGCCGAGACGATGCGGGCCTTGGGCGACAAAGCCAGCGCGCGGCAGGTGGCGATTGCGGCGGGTGTGCCGGTGATCCCCGCAACGGATGTTCTGGGCGACGATATGGCCGCGATAGCTGAGGAGGCCGAAGGGATCGGTTATCCCTTGATGCTGAAAGCCTCCTGGGGTGGCGGCGGGCGGGGGATGCGCCCGATTTCGAGGCCGGACGAGTTGGAAGAGAAGGTCCGCGAAGGGCGGCGCGAGGCGGAAGCGGCGTTCGGCAATGGGGAGGGGTATCTCGAAAAGATGATCCTCCGCGCCCGCCATGTGGAGGTGCAGATCCTGGGGGATTCCCAGGGCAATATCTATCACCTCTATGAACGGGATTGCTCGGTCCAACGGCGGAACCAGAAAGTGGTGGAGCGCGCCCCTGCCCCTTACTTAAGCGAAGCGCAGCGGGAGGAGTTGTGCCTGCTCGGCAAGAAGATTTGCGAGCATGTGAATTACGAATGCGCCGGCACGGTTGAATTCCTGATGGATATGGACACCGGCGCGTTTTACTTCATCGAGGTGAACCCGCGTGTGCAGGTCGAACATACGGTGACCGAAGAGGTCACGGGCATCGACATCGTGCGGGCGCAAATCCTGATTGCCGAAGGGAAATCCCTGATCGAAGCCACGGGTGTAGCGAGCCAATATGATGTGAAGCTGGACGGCCACGCGATCCAATGCCGGGTCACCACCGAGGACCCGACCAACAATTTCATCCCGGATTATGGCCGCATCACCGCCTATCGCGGGGCGACGGGGATGGGCATCCGGCTCGATGGCGGGACGGCTTATTCGGGCGCCGTGATCACGCGCTATTACGACTCGCTGCTTGAGAAGGTGACCGCTTGGGCCCCCACGCCCGAGGCCGCGATTGCGCGGATGGACCGGGCCCTGCGGGAGTTTCGTATCCGCGGGGTTTCAACGAATATCGCCTTTGTCGAGAACCTGCTGAAGCACGAAACCTTCCTGAATTATCAGTACCATACGAAGTTCATCGACGAAACGCCGGAGCTGTTCGACTTCAAACCGCGCCGCGACCGGGCGACAAAAATCCTGACCTATATCGCCGATATCGCGGTGAACGGGCATCCCGAGACGCAAGACCGCCCGCGCCCTCCAGCGGATGTGAAGCCCGCGCGCCCACCCGCAACGAAAGCGGAGCCTGTGGCCGGCACCCGCGATCTTCTGGACAAGAAAGGCCCGCAGGCGGTGGCCGATTGGATGGCGGCGCAAAAGCAGCTTCTGATCACCGACACCACCATGCGCGACGGGCACCAATCGCTTCTGGCGACCAGGATGCGGTCCATCGACATGATCAATGTGGCGCCCGCTTATGCCGCGAACCTGCCCGGGCTTTTCAGCGTCGAATGCTGGGGCGGGGCGACGTTTGATGTGGCCTATCGGTTCTTGCAGGAATGCCCCTGGCAGCGGCTGCGCGATATCCGGGCAAAGATGCCGAATATCATGACGCAGATGTTGCTGCGCGCGTCAAACGGGGTTGGGTATACGAATTACCCGGACAATGTGGTGGAAAGCTTTGTGGCCCAAGCCGCGGCCTCGGGCGTCGATGTGTTCCGCGTGTTCGACAGCCTGAATTGGGTGGAGAATATGCGGGTCGCCATGGACGCGGTGATCGCGGCAGAGAAGGTCTGCGAAGGCACGATCTGCTACACCGGCGATATCCTGAACCCCGAGCGCGCGAAATACGACCTGAGCTACTATGTGGAGATGGGCAAAGCGCTGAAAGACGCGGGCGCCCATGTTCTGGGTCTGAAGGATATGGCGGGGCTCTTGAAACCGGCCTCCGCCACGCTTCTGATCAAGGCGCTGAAAGAGGAGGTCGGCCTTCCGATCCATTTCCACACCCATGACACGGCGGGGATTGCCTGTGCGACGATCCTGGCGGCGTCCGAGGCCGGCGTGGACGCGGTGGATTGCGCGATGGATGCGCTCTCTGGCAACACCTCCCAGGCCACGCTTGGCACCGTCGTTGAAGCGCTGAAACATACCGAGCGTGACACCGGGCTCGACATTAAATCGGTGCGCGAGATCTCCGATTATTGGGAGGCTGTGCGCGCTCACTATTCCGCGTTTGAAAGTGGCATGCAGGCCCCGGCGTCTGAGGTCTATCTGCACGAGATGCCAGGCGGGCAGTTCACCAATTTGAAGGCGCAGGCCCGGAGCCTGGGGCTCGAAGAACGCTGGCACGAGGTCGCTCAGATGTATGCCGATGTGAACCAGATGTTCGGCGATATCGTGAAGGTCACACCGTCGTCGAAAGTGGTGGGCGATATGGCGCTGATGATGGTGAGCCAGGGTCTGACCCGCGCCGATGTGGAGGACCCGAAGAAAGACGTGGCCTTCCCCGACAGCGTGATCGACATGATGCGCGGCAATCTGGGCCAGCCCCCGGGCGGCTTCCCGCCGGGAATTTTGAAGAAGGTGTTGAAAGACGAAGCGCCGAACCTCGAGCGGCCCGGGAAACATCTGAAACCGGTCGATCTGGAGAAGACCCGCGCAGAGATCGCCCAGACGCTGGAAATGGAGATCGATGACGAGGATCTGAACGGTTACTTGATGTATCCCAAGGTCTTCACCGATTACATGACCCGCCACGCCGATTACGGACCGGTGCGGACGCTGCCGACGCGGACCTTCTTCTATGGCATGGAGCCGGGCGAAGAAGTCGAGGCCGAAATCGACCCAGGCGTCACCCTGGTGATCCGGATGCAGGCGCAGGGCGAGACCAATGAGGAAGGCGAGGCCAAGGTGTTCTTTGAACTGAACGGCCAGCCCCGCACCATCCGCGTCCCCGATCGCCGCGCGGCGGCCACCAGTGCCAAACGCCCGAAGGCCGAGATGGGCAACCCCAACCATATCGGCGCGCCGATGCCCGGCGTGGTGGCAACCGTCGCGGTGCAACCCGGCGCCAAAGTGAAAGCCGGCGACCTGCTTTTGACCATCGAGGCGATGAAGATGGAGACCGGCATCCATGCCGACCGCGATGCGGAGGTCACGGCAGTGCATGTGACGCCTGGCGGCCAAATCGACGCCAAGGATTTGCTGGTGGAGTTGGGGTAATGCGTGCTGTTCTTGCCACCCTCTTGATCCTCCTGATCGCCACCACGGCCTTCGCCCAAACGCCCGGAAAATCCGGCAGCGGTGACGGCGATGAGATCACGCTCTTTGAGGCCGATGACGCGGTGATGAATGCCGCGATTGCGGAGGCGCAGGCGAGCCTGCCGCGGTTCCTGCAAGAGACCCTTGGCCGCGCTGTCGATGCGACGGTCAAGGTCGCCTTCCAGACCTTCCCGCGTGATGTCGGGAATGAGATCATCTGGGTCCGCGATATCTCGCAGCGGGCCGATGGCAGCTTCACCGGCTTTCTCGACAATGCGCCCGTCAATCTGGGCGATTGGCGTGAAGGGACCCAAGTGCAGTTCACCCAAGAGATGATCGAGGATTGGAGCCTGGTCTCCCCCAATGGGCGGCTTTGGGGCAATTACACCACGCGGGTGATCGCCGCGATGCCGGGCAATGGCTATCTCTGGGATTATATGGAGCCGTCGCCCCTGCCGCCTGGTTGGTGAGGCCAAACGCTGCGGCTTTGCGGGTGCCGGTTTCGGCACGCCCCGCGCGATTTTCCTCTTGCAGCGGTCGCGGCCCTTGCCTAAACACCACCGTCACAAGAGCGGGCGTAGCTCAGGGGTAGAGCATTACCTTGCCAAGGTAAGGGTCGTGAGTTCGAATCTCATCGCCCGCTCCAATCAAAAAGCCCGGATGGTTCAGCCATCCGGGCTTTTTGTTGGCGCCGCCCACCCGGCGCGTCCGCAACACTGTCTCGGTGCCCGCGCGACCGCGCCTTGGCAGCGCCGCAAACCGCTCCTATAACCCGCGCGGCTGAGTGGATTGGAGATCATGCCCATGCGCCGCGCAAAGATTGCCCGGAAAACCGCGGAAACCGATATCTCCGTTGAGATTAATCTCGACGGGACAGGGGTTTATGACAATCACACCGGGGTTGGGTTTTTCGATCATATGCTCGATCAATTGGCCCGCCACGCCTTGATTGACATGACGGTCCGCTGCGCGGGCGACACCCATATCGACGATCACCATACGGTCGAAGATGTGGGGATCACGCTTGGCCAGGCGTTGAGAGAGGCGCTTGACGACAAACGCGGCATCCGGCGCTATGGCGCCTGCCTTCTGCCGATGGATGACGCGCTGGTCCGCGCGGCGCTTGACCTGTCGGGGCGGCCCTATCTGGTTTGGCATGTCGAGATGCCCACGCCCAAGATCGGGACATTCGACACCGAATTGGTGCGCGAGTTCTTCCAGGCGTTCTCGACCCATGGCGGCATCACGCTCCATGTGGACGCACTCCACGGGATCAACAGCCACCACATCGCCGAGGCCACGTTCAAAGCGGTGGCCCGCGCGCTAAGGGAGGCGGTGGAGGCCGAACCCCGGCGATCCGATGCGGTGCCCTCGACCAAAGGCACGCTTTGAGGCCATGACCACAGTTCTGATCGACTACGATTCAGGCAATCTGCATTCTGCCGAAAAGGCCTTTCAACGCATGGCGCGGGAAGGCGGCTATGAGCCTGTGATTGTGACCAACCGGCCCGAGGATGTGGCCGGGGCCTCTCGCGTGGTCCTGCCGGGGGACGGGGCGTTTCCGGCCTGCCGGCGAGGGTTGCAGGCCATTGACGGCTTGGAAGAAGCGATTGTCGAGGCGGTGGAGGTGCGGGCCGTGCCTTTCTTGGGCATTTGTGTCGGGATGCAGATGCTCGCTTCTTGGGGCCGGGAATATGAGGATGTGGCAGGGTTTGACTGGGTGCCGGGGGAGGTTGTGCGGATTGCGCCCTCAGACCCTCAGATGAAGGTCCCCCATATGGGCTGGAACGATCTGGTGATTGATGGGGCGCACCCGGTTCTAGAGGGCATCGAGACCGGCGATCACGCCTATTTTGTGCATTCCTACCATATGGAGGTGGCCGATCACGGCGATCTTCTGGCCCATGTGGACTATGGCGGGCCTGTCACGGCGATTGTGGGCCGGGGCAATGTGGCCGGCACACAGTTTCACCCTGAGAAGAGCCAGCGCGCGGGGCTGCGCCTGATCTCGAATTTCCTGGGCTGGACGCCTTAAGGGATTGCGCCGGACCTGTCGGTCCGTCGCTCGCGCGCGCCCATGCCCCCTGGCGGGGGCATGGGCGCGCGATGCCTCCGGCGGGAGGTATTTGGGAAGCAAAGACCCGGGGGGTCAGTTCGCCCGCTGCCAGGCGCCGCCTTCCCGGCAAACCGCGCCACCTAAGACGCAGCCCGAGACACTGAGGGAGTTGCCGGACAGTTGCAGGCGGGAGCGGTAATTGCGATCCCGGTCGGGGGCGTAGATCATGCCGCGGTATTCACCGGGCTCTCCCGTCGGGTTCGTCTCCCAGACGATCTGCCGACCGACATTGTCGGTTTCGACTGAGGCGCCGCTGGAATCGAAGGCCTGGATCAAGGTGCCGCAAAGCGATTGGCCACATTGGGTGATCCGGATGATCCCCGTATTGCCATTGTCGTCGGGCGCGGTACGCCAATCGCCCATCAGGTCATCGGCCAAAGCCGCGCCTGTCATTGCCAAAAGGGCCAGACCGGCTGTCAGAATTCGCTTCATCATCGTCTCCTCCCAAAAACTGGCGCTTATGGTGGGCGATTGGCTGGCCTCCTGTCCAGCCTGACGTGGCGGAGGCTTGCGGTCCTGTGAACCTTCGGCGAAAAGGGCGCGGATGAGGCAATGAGCGAAGGCCAAGCGATGATCCTCTACCCTGCGATCGATCTGAAAGACAGCCAAGCCGTGCGGCTTTTGAAAGGGGATATGGAGAAGACCACGGTCTTCAATGACGATCCCGCGGCCCAGGCCAAGGCGTTTCAGGACGCGGGCTGCGACTGGCTGCATCTGGTGGATTTGAACGGGGCCTTTGCGGGGGAGCCGGTGAATGGCGGGGCGGTGGAGGCGATCTTGGCCGCCACCTCGGTCCCTGCGCAGTTGGGCGGCGGCATCCGCGACCGGGCGACCATCGAGATGTGGCTGGAGAAAGGGGTCGCGCGGGTGATCCTGGGCACGGTCGCGGTTGAGAACCCCGATCTGGTGCGTCAGGCGGCGGTGGCCCATCCCGGTAAGATCGCCGTGGGGTTGGATGCGCGGAACGGGAAGGTCGCGACGCGGGGCTGGGCCGAAGAGACGGACATCGACGTCACCGAGCTGGCCAAGAGTTTCGAGGATGCAGGCGTGGCCGCGATCATCTACACCGATATCAACCGCGATGGGGCGATGCAGGGGCCGAATGTCGGCGCGACCGAGGCTTTGGCGCGAGCCGTTTCAATCCCGGTTATCGCCTCAGGCGGGGTCTCGTCCCTCTCCGATCTCATCGCGTTGAAAGAGACCGGCGTGATCGCGGGCGCGATTTCGGGCCGGGCGCTTTATGATGGGGCGCTTGATCTCTCAGAGGCGTTGACGGCGCTGGCATGAGCGTTGCCGCCATCCCGCTACCGCCAGACAGTGCGCTTCACGCCCGGCGGGTGCCTGGCGATTTCCTTGATTGCTACGCTGTACCCTCGCCCTGCCCGCCCCGGCGCGCGGCGGAGATCATCACGGATTTCCCTGCATGGGCGCGCGCGCTGCTTCTGCTCCGCCGGATCGTGACGCTGCCCTTTGGGCTCGACAATGACGGACCGAGCGCCGCCGACAAGCTGGGGCCGTTTCCAGTGGAAGAGGAGAGCGATGCCGAGATCATCGCCGGGTTTAACGACAAACATCTGAACTTCCGGGTTTCCGTGATGCAGGTGGAGGGCGTGGTATCGCTTGCCACCTGGGTTGAGCCGCATAACTGGGGCGGGCGGCTTTATCTGGCGGCGATCATGCCGTTTCATATCGCGATTGCCCGGAATGCGCTGAACCGGGTCGCCGCCGCGGCGCCCGTATGACCCCTTCCTTACCTGGTCTATTGTCTCTAAGCCTGGATGCCTCGGGCCAAGCGACCCCCGCGCCTGCGACGCGCCGTCCACGCCCTGCGATCAGTGAGGTACGCTTTATGCCCGGTTATGCCTACGCCCTGCTTTTCGTCCAACTCCCGGTTTTTGTGGTCTGTGGCCTGATCTACCTCTGGTCCCAAAGCAGCGATCTGCCTCGCCTCGCACGGGTTCTGAAATGGAGCGCGGTGATCTGGGCGGGGGTTCTGACAGTCACCTTACATTTCGTGGTCGTTGTCTCGTTGGATTGCGCGGGCGGTATCCTCTACGGATTTGAGACCTGCAGCTTCTTTCCGCAATCCATCGCCGATCTCGCCGGTCCGCTTCTTTTCTTCAGCTTTGCCGCGGGAATTCTGTATGGCGTCGGCCTGGTGCTGGCTGGCGCCATCGCGGAGTGGCGTGCCTTGCGTTAGGAACAATCAGGCGCGCGCCAAATGCCGAGGAGGTCCTGTCTGACACGCCAAAGTGGCCACCCCTATTGCTGGGACGGAACCGGACCCCCTGGCCTGTCGGGCGCTTTGGCCATAAACCACTCCATGACACCTTGAGAACGGCACACCGATGCTGAAGACCCGGATCATCCCCTGCCTCGACGTCGCCGATGGGCGCGTCGTCAAAGGTGTGAATTTCGTCGATCTGGTGGATGCGGGCGACCCGGTGGAACAGGCCCAGGCTTATGACGCGGCGGGGGCGGATGAGCTCTGTTTCCTCGACATCCACGCCACCCATGAGAACCGGGGCACGATGTATGAGTTGGCCACCCGCACGGCGGAGCAATGCTTCATGCCGCTGACCATCGGCGGCGGTGTGCGGACGGTGGAGGATGTGCGCGCGCTGCTTTTGGCGGGGGCCGATAAGGTCAGCTTTAACTCGGCGGCTGTGGCGGACCCCGATGTGGTGGCACGGGCGGCAGAGAAATTCGGCTCGCAATGCATCGTCGTGGCGATTGATGCAAAGACCGTGGCGCCGGGGAAATGGGAGATTTTCACCCATGGGGGCCGAAAACCCACGGGGATCGACGCGGTGGAGTTTGCCAAGACGGTGGCCGCGAAAGGCGCGGGCGAGATCCTGCTGACCTCGATGGACCGGGACGGGACGCGGGCAGGCTTCAACCTGCCGCTGACGCGCGCGATCGCCGATGCAGTGAGCATCCCGGTGATCGCCTCGGGCGGGGTCGGCACGTTGGACCATCTGGTTGAAGGCGTAACCGAAGGCGGGGCGAGCGCGGTTCTGGCCGCCTCGATCTTTCATTTCGGCGACTACACAATTGGCGAGGCCAAGGCGCATATGGCCGCGGCAGGCATACCGATGAGGCTGTCATGAGCGACAT
This sequence comes from Rhodophyticola sp., assembly GCA_028279315.1. Lineage (GTDB taxonomy): Bacteria > Pseudomonadota > Alphaproteobacteria > Rhodobacterales > Rhodobacteraceae > Rhodophyticola. The sequence goes on from JANQNZ010000053.1 coordinate 9,713, forward strand.
GTTGGAGCGGCTGGCGCGCACCATTGCGGCGCGTAAGGGGGCGGACCCGGACAGTTCATGGACCGCGAAACTTCTGGCTGAGGGTCCGGAAAAATGCGCGGAGAAATTCGGGGAAGAGGCCGTTGAGGCCGTCATCGAAGCGGTCAAAGGCGATCAGGCCGGGCTGAGGGCGGAAGCCGCGGATGTGCTTTATCATCTGCTGGTCATGCTGGCGGCGCGGGATGTGGCCTTCGAAGACGTCCTGGCGGAACTGGAGCGGCGCGAGGGAATCTCCGGCATCGCGGAAAAGGCCAGCCGTTGATCCCGTTTTCTTGCAAGAAAACGGAGCGGAGTTTTGCAAAACTCCGTGGCCCGAGCGTCAGAGTTTCGAACTGATCATCCCGGTTGCAAACCCGCCCATACGCAATTCCCCGAACAGCCGCTGATATTCGATCTTCGGGCAGCGGTTCTGGATCACGGTCAGCCCGGCGGCTTCGGCCTTCGCTGCGGCCTCAGGGTGAGTCACACCGATCTGCATCCAGATCACCTTCGGCAGCGGCTCGAGCGCCAGCGCTTCCTCAACGATGCCGGGCACCGCCTCGGGTCGGCGAAAGATGTCGACGACATCCACGGGTTCGGCAATTTCGCTGAGGCTGGCCGCCACTGTCGCGCCAAACATCTCCTTCCCCGCTTGGCCGGGATTTACTGGGATGACGCGGTAGCCCTTCAACCCCAGATACCGGGCCACATAATGGCTGGGCCGGACCGGGTTCGGCGACACCCCAACACAGGCGAAGCTTTTGCTTTCACGTAAGATTCTGCGCAGAAGATCGTCAGGTGGTGCCTCGGTCATGGTTCACCGCTAACACAAGAAAAAAGCGCCCGCAGCAAAAAGGCAGCGGGCGCAAGTCACGGAACGAGGGACAGTGATGGACGGGCGGTGTTCCGAACCGCCGCGTCATACGTTGTAAATAGGCAACGCTACGGAATTTTAAAGGTTCGGCCACAATTTTGTGATGGACGCGTTACCCCAGGACAGAGGGCCAATTCCCATCTGCCTGCGCGATGATATTGGGCAGCTCCCCCTGCCAACGCCGGTGAATGCGCCGGCTGAAATTCAGGAACAGCCGGTCATCAACGATCTGCCAGGCATGGGGCACGGTTGAGGCCAGGGACCCGCGCGAGACCGCGAATGCGCAATAGCCGCCATAAGCGGGCGCGTAACGCTGAGGCTCTGCGGCAAAGGCATCGCGGTTTGCCGCACTCATGAAGCGCCATGTCGCCCCCATCCAATCGAACGCGTAGGCCGGGTTGCCGGGCACCGGCGCGCTTTCGGTGAAATAGGCCACCGCATCGGTGCCGTCGATGGCGATCCCGTCTTCCGCATAGATCGCGGGTTCAGCGGCTTGAGCGCCCCGCGACAGAAGCAGAAGCGCTGGCGCGGCGCCAAGTAGGGTGAGGGTGGAGCGGCGTGTGAGCATCAGGTTGGTCTCCGCAAGAAAGGGGTCAGTGCCGTCTTGGGGTCAAGATGTGGCGTGTATTCCGCGGAGCAATGTCGGCTCACGCCCCTGTGTCCGCCCGTCAGAACCGGGGCCTTAGCCCAAGATCGCGGGCCAGTTCGCCTCTCCCGCCGCGATCACATCGGGCAGTTCGGCCAGCCAAAGCTCCCGCGCGCGAAGATTGGCGTTCAGGTAAAGCCGGTCGTTAAAGACGGTCCAGGCCTCGGGCATCGTTGGCGCCAGATACCCGCGAGAGGCGGCAAAGGCGCAGTACCCGCCGAAGGCCGGGGCATAGCGTTCGGGATCAGACGCGAACATGTGCCGGTTATCGTCATTCTCGAATTGCCAGGTCGCGCCCATCCATTCGACCGTGTAATCGGGCCGGCCGGCGACCGGGCGGCTTTGGTTGAAATAGGCCACCGCATCGCTGCCATCTATGGCGACGCCGCCATGGTTATAGATCCGCGGCTCAGCCGCGCGGGCGGGGAAGGTTGCGGACAGGCCAATTGCCGGGGCAGCGGCGATGAGGCCAAGAGTGGAACGGCGGGTCAGCATCAGTCAGATCTCCTGCTGTCATGGCACGACTGAGTGCCAAGATGACGGATGGGTGCGGCCCGTGCCATCCCCCTGACGCAGGCGTGATGGCCTGTGAGTTTCTATCGCGTCTCGAGAAGAAATGAATCGCCAATACCCTGCCGCGCCTTCGGCGCTCTCGGGACATTGGCGATGTGATCTGCGTTCCAGGGTTCTCGAAACGATCTAATCAAAAATGTCCTCAACGATGTCGAACGCCTCTTCAAAGGCCTTCTTCCACATTGGTTTGCGCCGCTTCTTCTTCGATTTCTTGCGCGGGGGCCCGTGCACATAGTCCACATAAGGCGATCCCCCGTTGCGGCCGCGCTTCACATCATGGCGCGCGCCCTGCTTCAGCGCCTTCATCTCATGCAGCGGAGCCCCGCAGGAGGCGCAGGCCAGCTCATGCCCGTGTCGCGCAGTCAGCTTCAGAACCGTGCGCGACCCGCAATACGAGCAGGTGGCGATTTTTGTCATATGGGCCATGAACTATCCTCGTGTCACCGCATATAGGGCGACCGCGGCCGCATTTGAAACATTGAGCGAGGCAAAATCGCTGGCGGCGGGAATTCGGACCAACTCATCGCAAAGCTGACGGGTCCGGTCGCGCAGCCCCGGCCCCTCCGCGCCCAGGACCAGCGCCAGAGGATGGGCGGTGTACTCCGCCGCAACCTCGCCAATGTCACGGGTCGCCGTCCCGTCCAGCCCGATCAACGTATAGCCCATGCGCCGAAGCTCTTGCATCGCATCACCCAGATTGGGGACCCGGAGATAGGGCTGCCGCTCCAACGCGCCGGAGGCGGCTTTGGCCAAAGCCCCGGTTTCTGGGGCGGAGTGCCGATGCGGTGCGATGACGGCCCGCGCACCAAAAACCTCGGCCGAACGCAGGATGGCACCGACATTATGGGGGTCCGTCACCCGGTCGAGGAGGAGGAGGCGCGGCGCGGCCCCGCCGGGATCAGCCAGCGCGTGCAGCCCGCCCCAATCCAGCGGCTTGACCTCCAGCGCCGCGCCTTGATGGGCCGAGCCCGGATCCAGTGGCACCGGAAACTTCCGCGCATCGGCCAGTTCCGGCGCCAGGCCCGAGGCCGCGATGGCCGGGGCCAGCTTGTCCGCCGCATTCTTGGTGGTGACCAGGCGCAGTTTCTGGCGCGCGGGGTTCATGAGCGCATCACGCACCGCATGCAGACCGAAGAGCCACAACGTCTCGGCCGCCGCAGCCCGCCGCCCACGCTCCTTCTCGATCACCCAAGCCGGTTTCTTTGCCATTTATGCCTCCGGGCCTGA
>JANQNZ010000076.1 GCA_028279315.1 Rhodophyticola sp.
CCGATGATCACGCTCGCCACATTACCAGAGCATCAGCGCGTCACCGCAGGCATGATGGTGGGGACGGTCAAAATCATCTCCTATGCCGTGCCGGAGCGGGCGTTGGCCCAAGCCTCTGAAATCGCGGCGGGCGCCATGTGGCGGCGCGCGGTTCAGCGGCAGACGGCTGATTTGATTGTGACCGAAGTCCCAGGCGTTCCGGCCAGCCCAGAAGATAAGGGCGTGCGGGCTGTGGCGGGGCGGCTCGATGCGCTTGGGGTGGCGTTGGAGCGGATCGACGTCGTGGCCCATGAGACGGGGGCCGTCACAAGCGCCTTGGCGCGGTCGAGCGCCGAGATGGCGTTGATCCTGACCGCCTCGGCCACCTCGGATGCGGCGGATGTGGCGCCCGCGGGGATGGTCGAAGCGGGGGGGCGACTGATCCGGTTTGGGATGCCGGTGGACCCGGGAAATCTTCTGTTTCTGGGCGATCTTGCCGGGCGGCCTGTGATCGGCTTGCCGGGCTGCGCGCGCTCCCCGGCTTTGAACGGTGCCGATTGGGTGTTGGAGCGTGTGGCTTGTGGGCTAGAGGTCACCAGCGCCGATATTGCGGCGATGGGGGTTGGGGGGCTTCTCAAAGAGATCCCGACCCGCCCGCAGCCGCGTGAGCGGAGAGGCGGGTCGACGGGGGCATAAGGGCGACGCCGCCCGCGTTATCTGTCGTATTGGTCCCGGCGGCGGAGCCAGGCTTGGGTGTCATCGAGCCCACCCTCATCGCGGCCTTTCGGCATCAGATCGAGGAGCTGATACGCCCCGTTGAAATGATCCAGGCCCCGGCCATAGGTCGAATAGCTGTGATAGACCGCGCCATCCTCACCTTTGATGAAGGCGCTGAAGCCCGGTGCTTCCGGACCGCCGAACCCGGCCTTGCGGTAGTTATAGCTGTAATCGCCGCTTTCGAGTTGCTCGGCCGTGAAGCTGACGCCGAAATCGCCGTTGAAATCGCTGCCTTCGGTGGAGACCCAAGGCAGGGACCAGCCCATCCGCGCGCCATAAGCGGCAAGTTTGGGATAAGGCGCGTGGCCCGCCAGCACCAAGGCGGTGTCGCGATGGGCCAGATGGGGTTCGATCCCGTTCAGATTATCGGCCCAGAAAGAGCAACTGGGGCAGCCTTCCTCCCAATCCGGGCCGAACATGAAATGGTAGATCGCAAGTTGACCGTGAGGGCCGAAAAGGTCCGGCAGGGTGACCGGGCCATCGGCGCCCTGGAACCGGTAGGCCTTGTCGATTTTCACCCAAGGCAGGGCGCGGCGGGCTTTGGCAAGCGCGTCCCGGGCACGGGTATGTTCTTTCTCGGCGGCCAGAAGCGCTTTGCGCGCCTCAAGCCAGTCTTCGCGGTGTGCCGTCATATGGGGCATCAGAGCACTCCTTGTGCGGCGATCATCAGAATGCCGGCCAGAAGGATGTAGCCGCCGTCAATCAGGATCGCGGGTACCGTTTTGAGGGTGAAAGACCCGCCCGCCATGGTCAGGACTGCGACAGCCAGGATCGCCAAAAGCGTCGTGCCAAGCGCGTCGCTGGTGGCGGTCACGCCGATCACCAGGGCCAGAAGGAAGAGGCCCAGGACTTGCAGCAACATGGCGCGGGCGGGCATCTGGCTCCGGTCGGTCTCGGCCATCCGGCTGCCTGCCGCCCAGGCCCGCCCGAAAAGCGGGCCGTACCACAGCCACCCGATGGCAAAGGCCAGGACGGTGCCAGCGATGACCGCCAGCCAGTTAAGGGTGTCGGGGATCATCATTGCGCGTCTCCGGTTCTTGGGTCAGGTCAGGGCCGTGTCCAGCACTGCAAGAATGGCGGTCCAGCCGCCTTGGTGGTTGTCGCGGGCCTCTTCGCTGAGGAAACGAATGTGATGCAGCCGGACATGGGTGCCACCACCTTGGGGCGTGAAATCAAGCGTCACAGTGCTGTCTTCGGTGGAAAACGGGCTTTCCCAGGTGAAGACCAGGCGGCTGTGGGGCGAGATTTTGCGATAGGTGCCGGTATGGGGCATGTCCTGATCGCCCGCCCGCATCACAATTTCGAACCGCCCGCCTTCGCGCGGGTCGGTTTCGGCTTTGGGCACCGACATGTCGGGCCCGGGCTTCATGAAGCGGGCGAGCATTTCGGGGTCCAGCCAGGCGTCGAAGACGGCCTCGGGCGGGGCGGCGATGGTGCGCTCTACGGTCAGTTCAAGCTCGGTTGTGGTGGTCATTTGGCAGCGTCCTTTTCGGTTAAGATCTGGTCGAGCGCATCCAGCCTTTGTTCCCAGATCGAGCGCAGGTCTGAGAACCACGCGTCGATCTCGGCCAAGGGCTCCATCCGGACCTCGATGTAATGCTCACGCCATTCGGTCCGGCGTTGAACCAGGCCCGCAGCCTCCAAGGTTTTAATGTGCTTGGAGACCGCGTTCAGGCTCATCTCAAAATGCCCGGCAAGCGCGGTGACCTTCTGGGGCCCATGCTGCGCCAGAAGCGTCAGGATGGCCCGGCGGGTCGGGTCGCTTGCGGCTTTCAAGATGGCCGTCAGGGCCTCTGGGTCGGATCGTTCAACCATATGGGTGAATTAAGGGGTTTAAGGAGATCAGTCAACCAAAAAGATGAATGACAATGCGGCACTTCTGGCGAGACATCGCCGGGCCCTCCTTGAGCCAGGAAAAGACGGGAAGATTCCCTTTTGCGATTCCCCGAAACCATGTTTGGATAGCGCCATAACCAAGGGAGGATTGAATGACCCAGGTCACGATGACCGTGAACGGCGCGGCCGTTTCCGGTGACGTTGAAGGGCGCACATTGCTCGTAGATTTTTTGCGTGAGGGCCAAGGGCTGACCGGCACCCATGTCGGCTGTGACACCAGCCAATGCGGCGCATGCGTCGTGCATGTGGATGGCAAAGCGGTCAAAGCCTGCGCGGTCTTTGCGGCGGAGCTTGAGGGCGCGGAGGTCACGACCATTGAAGGGATGGCCAACCCCGATGGCTCACTGGGCACGATCCAGCAGGCATTTCAGGATCATCACGGGCTGCAATGCGGGTTCTGCACGCCAGGCATGGTGATGTCGGCGGCGGCGCTTCTGAAAGAGAACCCGACCCCGAGTGAGGCGGAGATCCGGGAATATCTGGAAGGCAATATCTGCCGCTGCACCGGTTACCATAACATCGTGAAGGCGATCCTGGCGGCCAGCGGTCAGGATGTCTCGGCCATTGCGGCGGAGTGATGGCGGGCCCTGATTTCATCGAGATCGGCACCGATGATGTGGATGCCGCGCGCGCCTTCTATGAGGCCGTGTTTGGCTGGCGCTTCGAGATGGGCGAGGGCGGCGGCATGGCCACAGAGGACACGCGGATGGTGGGCCTTCATGGCGGCGATGCACCATCGGTCATTCCCTATATCGCGGTGCCGGATATCGAGGCGGCGATTGACCGGGCGCGCGCAGGTGGCGGCGCGTTGGAGGGTGAGATCGCCGATGAGGGGCCCTTGGGCAAATTCGCCACCTGCATTGACCCGCGCGGCGCGAAATTCGGTTTGCATCAGCGGGTGTGACATAGGCCGTGATGCCCCGGGGAGGGGGCGGCGCGGCAACCGTCCGGATGGACGCCTATGGTGGCGGACCGCCGGAGACAGAGATGGAGGACGACCATGCCAAAAGATCATGGGATCGGAGCCAGTTCGAAGCGCCGGGAGGATGTGCGGTTTCTGACCGGGCAGGGACGCTATACCGATGACATCAATCTGAACGGTCAAGCCTATGTGCATTTCCTGCGCTCGGACGTGGCCCATGGGAAGCTGAACAAGGTTGATACCTCGGGGGCTGAGGCGATGCCCGGGGTCTTGAGAGTGTTCACCGGGGCCGATTTCGAAGGGGTCGGCGGGCTGCCTTGCGGGTGGCAAGTCACGGACAAACATGGACAACCCATGCAGGAACCCGCGCATCCGGTGCTGGCCCAGGGCAAGGTCCGCCATGTGGGCGATCCAATTGCCGCCGTGGTCGCGGAAAGTGCCGCCGAGGCGCGGAATGCGGCGGAGGCGATTGAGCTGGATATCG
>JANQNZ010000096.1 GCA_028279315.1 Rhodophyticola sp.
GGCGCGCCAGGCGTCAAGCCGCGTGGCAAGCGCGGGATCGGCGGTTGCGAGAATACCCGCGGCCATCAGGCCCGCATTGGCCGCCCCGGTCGCCCCAATCGCCATGGTCGCCACCGGATAGCCACGCGGCATTTGCAGGATCGAATAGAGCGAGTCGACGCCTGACAGCGCCTTGGTCTCCACCGGCACGCCAATCACCGGCACCCGGGTCTTGGACGCCATCATCCCCGGCAAATGCGCCGCCCCGCCCGCGCCCGCAATGATCACCTTCAGGCCACGCTCCGCGGCGGTCTTGCCATAGTCCCACAGCCGGTCGGGGGTCCGGTGGGCCGAGACAATGCGCGTTTCATAAGCCACCTCCAGCGCGTCCAGCATCTCTGCCGCCCCGCGCATGGTAGGCCAATCCGACTGGCTGCCCATGATGATCCCCACCTCGATCTCGGCCATATCCCGCCCCTCTCGGCTGTCAGAGCGGCGCACTATAGCCAGGGCCGGCGGTTAGGCAATGATGTCCGGCGTCAACTCATCCTCGATCCGCGCGATCTGGTCCTTCAGGGCCAGCTTCTGCTTCTTCAAGCGCCGCAGCGTCAGTTGATCGGGCCGTGTGCTGTCCCCCAAAGCGGCAATCGCCTCGTCCAAATCCCGATGCTCCCGGCGTAGCACTTCCAGCTTCACGCGCAGCACATCTTCATGGGACATCTCGGTCGGTGCGTTCATCAAACGGGCCTAAGGGGAATCGCCTTCTTAAGGCCTTCAAGATAGGCACAAATGCCTGTGAGGCAAAGGGGCGCGGCCCTTGTAGCGCTGTTTCAAGGCCCCATATGATAAGGCAACAGGGCCGCCGAATGCGGGGCCCGGACAACGCAGATCGCTTCATTTGCAAGGATGTGCCCGATGACGAAACTGACCCTTGGATCACACCCGTTTTTATTGGGGTTTGATCAGCTGGAACGCCTGGTGGAACGCACCGCGAAATCCGGCAACGACGGCTATCCGCCCTATAATATCGAACAGAAGGGCGAAAATGCCTATCGGATCACGCTGGCCGTGGCCGGATTTGCCGAAGACGACCTCTCGATCACGGTTGAGGACCGGCAATTGGTCATCCGCGGGCGCCAAGCCGAGGATGATGGCGGGCGGATGTATCTGCACCGCGGTATCGCGGCGCGGCAATTCCAGCGCAGTTTCGTGCTGGCCGAAGGGGTCGAAGTGGCGGGCGCAGGCCTGGAACATGGGCTTCTGCATGTGGATCTCAGCCGAGCGGTGCCGGAAAGCGTCGTCCAAACCATCAAGATCAAAACCGGAGGTGAAAACGATGTTTGAACAAAATGACACCGCCCGGGCCGAGGGTCACCCGATTGTGTATATCCGGAAGGTTGCAGTTGCCGATCTTCCAGACGAAGTTCAAGAGCAAGCGCAGGGCTTGGATGAGCTTTATGCCATCGGCAGCGAGACGGGTGAGCAATTGGCGCTCGTCAAAGACCGCAACATGGCCTTCATGGTCGCGCGGCAAAACGATTTGACGCCGGTCAGCGTGCACTAAGCGCGGCATGATCGGCGGCACACGAGGTGTGTGTGGGGAAAGGGGGCGCCTTCCGGGGTGCCCTCTTTTCTATTGGCCTTTCGCTCGACCACTTGAAGCCGCGTCAACCGCCCCCCGCCCGGCCTCTGTCACCGCATAAATTCCGGTCTCGACCTTTTCGAACCAACCATAATGATTGTCGCGCATGATGGTTGTGGCTCGCTCCACACCGGTCGCGTGCTTGACCACCGCCCCTTTGCACGGGCCGGTGGCCACCAGATGGATCGCGCAACTGAGCGCATCCTGGCGATAGGCGGTCACAATTGCGCCTCTGGTCCCGCCCATATTCGGATCACCCTGACGTTTGGCGAACTCCCGCAACAGCCGCTCTTTCCTGACCTTCGAGCCGCGGGGTGCATATGGCCCCGGGTCACAATGGACCTCCACAAACCCGTCTTTCAGCCGCACGGTCATCAGGCCGAGGCCGAGGCGCCGGGCCAGCTTCACATTCTCCTGCAAGGCCCGCCAGGCGGCCCGCCCACTCTGCCGAGGCACGGCGAGATAGACCACATCGCTGATCGCGAGCCGGGCCACGCCCTGATGGAAAAGCGCCAGCGAGAACCGCGTCTTCATCTCCACGATCACCGGCCCCTCTTCGCCGCGGATGGCGACCACATCCGCGGGGCCCACTTCGGCCTTCACCTCATAGCCTTGGGCCTCCAGATAGGCTTTGATCGGCGGGTAGAGATCGGTTTCTTTCACCATGGACGCAAACCTAAGGGAGGATGAAATTGGGGGGAAGCGTGGTGGCGGGTGATGAGTGTTGGTGGAGCCGAACTACCGTCTTTCTCCTTCCCCCACCCGGAATCAAGCCGAAGGCGCCGGGCATCGACGGCGTTGCCCGTAGGCGATTTCGCAGAGGCTCTAGACTAGCAATATGCGCAGCTCGGCAATGAGG
>JANQNZ010000100.1 GCA_028279315.1 Rhodophyticola sp.
ATCGGGGCTGAACTCTCCTCCATAGCGCTTGGCCATGTCCTATAGCACTCCAAACCCGCCAAAGGCGGCCATCAAAATAATCACAAGAAGCGCCGCAAACGCCACGCCACGCAGGGTGTTGGAGGTCATGTGGGTTCCCTCGAATTACCCACCATACGATAGGCAGTCTCGATGACAAAAACCAGACATCGGCCCGCCGATTCCGTTGTTTTGCAAGCCTGTGCTGGGGGCAGAGCCCTAATTCTGGGCAAAAAACGCGGGGTGGTGGGGAAAACCAGGCCGATATTCCCCGCTATTTCTGTTTGAAAAGCCGCTGTTGCGCGCCCTTGTCACGGAATTGATTGCGCTTCTCAATCGCGACGGAGCGGCCTTTTTCAACAGCGGGCCGCGCTGCAATGGTTTCTAGCCAACGGGCCATATGGGGTTTGTCGTCCAATGTTTGCTGTTGGCCCTCCCAAAGGCTGGCCCAGGTCCAAATTGCCATGTCCGCAATCGAATAGAACCCACCGGCGACATACTCATTATCCGTCAATCGGGTATCAAGAACGCGGTATAAGCGACCGGTTTCATTGCGATACCTGTCTTTCGCATAGGGCAGATCGTTGGGCGGGTCCATGTTGGGTGCGTATTTCAGGAAGTGATGGGCCTGGCCCGCCATGGGCCCCACGCCGCCCATCTGCCACATAAGCCATTGATCCACGGTGATCCGATCCCGCTCGGTCTCGCCATAGAACTGCCCTGTCTTCCGGGCGAGGTATTGCAGGATTGCCCCGGATTCGAAGAGCGAGATCGGCGCGCCGTCCGGGCCTTCAGGGTCGATAATGGCGGGCATCCGGTTATTGGGGGAGAGGGTCAGGAACTCCGGCTTGAACTGATCGCCCGCGCCTATGTCGATGAGGTGGAGGTTGTAGGGCAGCCCCATCTCCTCCAACGCGATGGTGATTTTCCAGCCATTAGGCGTGGGCCAGTAATAGAGATCGATCGGGTCGGCCATGAACGGGCGCCTCCTTGCTGCGCGGCCCGATCCTGGGGGGAAGCTTTAGCAAGGACAAGGCGGGATGTCAGATGCGAGAGGGCAGGCGGCGCAGACCGGCGGCGGATTGGCCCCTTGTTTTGGCCGCCGCGACAGGCCTGGCAGGCAAGCTCCGCGCGAGATCGTCAAACAACCCATCCTGCGCCGGATCAAAAAGTCCGCGGTAAAGCTTGAATAGGCCGGGCCTCAGATAACCGGACCAATGGCAGATCCGCGTGACCGGGGGGCGGGTCGCAAAGCCAAGCTGGTTCAGGGCGGCCAGATCGGCGCCGCGATCAATCGACAGATCGACCCATCGCGCGGTTTGGGGCAGCCCCGCGGCCAAGGGCCAATCGCGCCAGCGGGGCGCGGGCACCAAACCGCGGAACAGCGCATCGAAAAGGGTGTTTTCGCCACTGGTCACATTCAGAACCCCGGTGGATTTGCCCGCGACGACCCGCTCGGCGATGCTGCGATATTCCGCGCCGGAGAGGAGGATGATCTGGTGGATATCGTGGGGCCCGAGACGCTCCAAAGCGGCAAGTGCCACGCGGGCGCCAAGCGAATGGGCGATGATTTGAAGGATCAAATCGGGCCGGGTTTGGCGCATGATCTGAATGGCATCCGCCAAGGCGTCGCCTGCCTCAAATCCGCGCGCCGCAACCTCGGCCAGCCGCCCCTTAGCGGGCCAACCGAAGGCCAGCCCCAAGCCGCCATTTGGCCGGTTGAGATGCAGATGTCGGGGCCAGCTGATCGCCTTCCAGCAGGTTTGGTCAGGGCTGAGCGAGAGGATATGGCGATGCGGATTGCCGGTCTCGGAAAATGGGCAGAACCGGTAGCCATGCACCATGATTGTGACCCGGGCGCCATGTGGCAGCGCCTCGATGGCCTGCCGAAGCGCCTTAGGCGCCGTGATCTCTCGGCCTTTGGCATTGACGGGCAGGACGGTCATGGCACGGAAACCCCACTAGGTCTGGGGTGTGGATAAGTCGTTTCCGCAACATTTGGGTGAAGCCGATGCGACAGTCTGATGACGGCCCGGTAACGCCCAGGTGACGGTGCCCGATTGCCGCTTGACCGGGGCCGGGCCGCGGCCTAATCCAATCGATGTGGCGATTTGTGAACCGGATTGCGGGCCACGGTAAAAAAAACCGCTAAAGAGGTCGACGGTGCCAAGCCCTTTCAGGCGCGCCCCGGCCAAACCGGCCCGGCGCGTTTTTTCTTGGGCGCGCCGCGTGGGCCCGTCAGGAGAGATGAGATGAAGGACACACCCCCAAACCGGCCTTTGCGCCCGCGCACCCGCGCTGTCCATGGTGGCACGCGGCGGAGCCAATATGGCGAGGTGAGTGAGGCGCTCTTCCTCACCCAAGGCTTTGTTTATGACAGCGCCGAGCAGGCCGAAGCACGCTTCATCGAAGCGGGCGAAGATGAATTCATCTATGCGCGTTATGGCAACCCGACCGTGCGGATGTTCGAAGAGCGGATTGCGGGGCTGGAAGGCACCGAAGATGCCTTTGCGACGGCCAGCGGTATGGCGGCGGTCAACGGCGCGCTGATGTCGATGCTGAAGGCGGGCGACCATGTGGTGTCGTCCAAGGCGCTCTTCGGCTCCTGCCTTTACATCCTAGAAGAGGTGTTGACGCGCTTTGGGGTGGAGGTGAGTTTTGTTGACGGAACTGACCTCATTCAATGGAAAAACGCCATCAGATCAGACACAAAAGCGGTGTTCTTCGAGTCGATTTCGAACCCCGCGCTCGACATTATCGATATCCGCGCCGTCTCTGATCTGGCCCATGCGGTCGGTGCCACGGTGATTGTCGACAACGTCTTCGCGACCCCTGTTTTTCAGGACACGGTTGGGCTGGGTGCGGACGTTATTGTCTATTCGGCGACGAAACATATCGACGGCCAGGGCCGGGTCCTCGGCGGCGTGATCTGCGGGACCAAGGACTTTATCCGCAAGACGGTGGAGCCCTTTCTGAAGCACACTGGCGGGTCGATGTCGCCCTTCAATGCTTGGGTCTTGGTGAAGTCGCTTGAAACGGTTGATCTGCGTGTCCGGGCGCAGGCGGCCACGGCCTTGGCGCTTGCGACCGGTCTCGAAGGCTTGCCGGGGTTGAGCCGGGTGATCTATCCCGGCCTTGCCAGCCATCCGCAACACGCGTTGGCCAGCCGACAGATGGAGCAGGGGGGCACGGTCGTCACATTGGAGGTCGAGGGCGGGCGTGACGCGGCGTTCCGGGTGTTAAACGCGCTTGAGGTTGTGACGATCTCAAACAACCTTGGCGATGCAAAATCCATCATCACCCATCCCGCGACCACAACCCATCAACGTCTGACCGAAGAGCAGCGGGCCGAGCTTGGGATCAGCGACGGTGTTTTGCGGCTGAGCGTGGGCCTAGAGGATGTGCAGGATTTGCTCGACGATCTGACGCAGGCCATTTCCCACGCATGAAACCTTTTTTGATCATACAGTTGCGACCCGAAGATGAAGCCGCGGATGAGGAGTTCACGGCGATCCTCGACCGCAGCGGTTTGGCAGAGGCTGAGACGCTCCGCCTGCGCCTCGATCAGCAGGCGCTGCCGCCGCTCACCCTCACGGATTACGCGGGCGTCATCGTCGGCGGCGGACCGGGCTGCATCAGCGACCCGGCCGCGAAAAAACCGCCCATCGAAGCGCGGATCGAGGCGGATGTCCTGTCGCTCATGCCGGAAATCCTGGCGCGCGACATGCCGTTTATGGGCTGTTGCTATGGCCTCGGTATCCTGGCGCATCACCTCGGCGGGAAGGTGAGCAAAGCGCTCTATAGCGAACCGATCGGCGGGGTTGATTGCGAGATGACGGAGGAGGGTACACGTGATCCGCTTCTGACCGACCTGCCGACCACATTCCGCGCGCTTGTGGGTCACAAAGAGGCGGTGCAAGACCTGCCCCCAAGCGCCGTGCATCTCGTCCGCTCCGGCCCGTGCCCGTTCCAGATGATCCGCGCGGGGCAAAACGTCTATGCCACGCAGTTTCACCCCGAAGCAAATGGCGAAAGCTTCGCAACCCGGATAGAGATCTACAAAGATCGCGGCTATTTCGCGCCCGAGGAGGCGGAGAGCCTGACTGCGGCCTGCCTGGCCGAAGAGGTGACGGTTCCCGCGACACTCCTGTCACGCTTTGTCAGCAGATACCGCGCCTGATCATCGCGCGCTTGGCCCAAGTTTCCATAGCCGCCAAGTGATCTGAGCCCCGCTTACGCGCGTATCACAATCAAGTTGAGGGAATTGATTGCCGCCGGGTTACCCCCATATGGTGGAGCCGACGGATGTGAAGGGGCTCGGGATGAATATGCATGTGACACGTGGCGCCGAGACGCCAACCCGCAAGGATGCCGAAGCGGCTCTGGCGCTCTTCAAAACTTGGGCTGAGAATGCGACGCAGGATGAGATTGCCGCGCTTGATCCGGCGACCGCGAAGCTGCTTGATCAGGCCTATCCGGAGTTCAACCGCGCCTACCCCGAAGACTTCACCGTCACCGATGATTACAAGGCGACCCTGCCGGACCTACAGAACGGCCCGGCCTCGCTGATCAAAGGCGCGAACCGGATGATCCAGCATGTGGGGATTTCGAATTTCCGCCTGCCGATCCGCTATCACACCCGCGACAATGGCGATTTGACTCTCGAGACCTCGGTCACCGGCACGGTCAGCCTGGAGGCCGAGAAAAAGGGCATCAACATGTCCCGGATCATGCGGTCTTTCTACAAACACGCGGAGCGGGTGTTCAGCTTCGAGGTGATCGAGGCGGCGCTCGATGATTACAAGACCGATCTGGAGAGCTTCGATGCGCGCATTCAGATGCGGCTGAGCTTCCCGATGAAGGTGGAGAGCTTGCGCTCAGGGCTGTCGGGCTATCAGTATTACGACATCGCGTTGGAACTGGTGGAAAGCGACGGGGTGCGGAAGAAGATTGTGCATCTCGACTATGTCTATTCCTCGACCTGCCCCTGCTCGTTGGAACTGAGCGAACATGCCCGCGCGACGCGGAACCAACTGGCGACGCCCCATTCGCAGCGCTCGGTCGCGCGGCTGTCGGTGGAGTTGGACTGCGACGCGGATTGCCTGTGGTTCGAAGACTTAATCGACATGGCCCGCGCCGCGGTTCCGACGGAAACCCAGGTGATGGTCAAACGCGAGGATGAACAGGCCTTTGCGGAACTGAACGCGGCAAACCCGATTTTCGTGGAAGACGCTGCGCGGCTCTTTGCCGAGCGGTTGCAGACGGATGGGCGCATCCGCGATTTCCGCGTGGTGGCGAGCCATCAGGAAAGCCTGCACAGCCATGATGCGGTGAGCGTGCTGACCGAAGGCGAGACCTTTGCCCAAGACAGCCT
>JANQNZ010000136.1 GCA_028279315.1 Rhodophyticola sp.
CATCAGGTGGGCGACGGCGCCGCAGTTTCACGGGGGTTGGATTGCCCCGTGGTCTGGGATTTCCGCAGTTCGGACGTGGAATTGGGTGGGCAAGGCGCGCCCCTCGCACCGTTTTATCATTGGGCCTTGGCGCGGTATATCGGGGCTGAGGCGCCCCTTGCGTTTCTGAATCTGGGTGGGGTGGGGAATCTGACATGGGTCGATCCTCAGGCTGAAGCTCCCGACGCGCCGGGCGCGCTTCTGGCTTTCGATACCGGACCCGCAAACGCGCCGCTCGATGATCTGATGCAAGCCCGGGGGCTTGGGCGATTTGATCAGGATGGGGTCTTGGCCTCCGGCGGGGTGGCGGATGGAGAGGGCGTCGCGGAATTCCTGAAAGACGGGTATTTCCTGAAGATTCCGCCGAAATCTCTGGATCGGGGCGATTTCGGGTATTTGGTTGAGAGTGTCTCGGGCCTGCATGATGCGGATGCACTGGCGACATTGGTTGGATGCGTGACCGGGTCTGTCGCGGCGGGGATGGTGCATCTGCCCACCCGTCCCGACCGGGTTTTGGTAACCGGCGGCGGACGGAAGAATGCGGCGCTGATGGCGGGTTTGGCGCGGGACTTGGCGCTGCCGGTCATGGCGGTGGAGAAGGCGGGGCTAGACGGGGATTTCCTGGAGGCGCAGGCCTTTGCCTATCTCGCGGTACGAGTGCTCAAAGGGCTGACCACCTCGGCACCGGGCACAACGGGTGTCGCGGCGCCTGTGGGCGGAGGGCGGATCAGCCGGCCTGAGATGTGAGGTCAGGTCCGTCTCGGGGGATAAAGGGGGCGCTGCCCCCTCGGCCTTCGGCCTCACCCCCGGAGGTATTTTTCAAAGCAAAGATGGGATCAGGGCGCAGGGATATCGAAGCCTGGTGGGGCCAGCGTGAACCCGTCGAATTGGAAGCCGGGCGAAACGGCGCAGGAGGCAAGCGTGTAGTCGCCGGTGGTACGCGCGGCCTGCCAATGGCCTTTCGGGACAATCACCTGCGGGGCGCCTTGGGTGAGATCGGGGGTGAGGAGATATTGGGTGGCAGGCCCGGTGTCTGTCTCGCTGATCGAGAGCGTGAGCGGCGCGCCGGCGTGGTAAAGCCAGATCTCGGTGGCATCCACCTTATGCCAATGGCTCCGCTCCCCCGCTTTCAGAAGGAAATAGATGCAGGTGCAAGATGGGCGGCCCGGATTATCCGCGACCCAGGTCTGGCGGTAATGGCCCCCCTCAGGATGGGGGACCAAGTCAAGCTCTGCAATGATCTTGTCGGCGATCACGGGGGTCAGTCGGACTGTTTTTCGGCGCCGTTCTGCGGCAAGGCGGCAGGCGGGGCGGTCTCTGTGTCAGGTCCGCCGATCTCGGCAGCGCCCGGCGCCACGTTGTCGGCGGAGCGAGCCGAGAGTGCGCTATCTGCCAACCCCGCAACGCCGTTTTCCAGGCTGAGGCCCAATTCATCGCCAAGTTTGCGCAAGGCGGGCATCTGGACCGCCATGCCCATGATTGAATCGAGGGCCTGGTTCACAACCGGTTTGTCGCCGCTGCCGGTCCCAGGTGCGCCTTGCCCGGCGCCGAGGCCGCCGACCTGATGGATGCGGATCGAATCGATCTTCTCTACCGGTTTCACCATCTCGGCCATGATTCCTGGGATCGCTTCGATCCGCGCCATATCGACCTTCATGCCGACGATTTCGGAGCTGAGTGCGTTCTCGGCTTCGGTGATTGCGCGGGTCCCTTCGGCTTCGGCCAACATGTCCTTCTTCTTGGCGTCAGCCCGGATTGAGACGGCATCAGCTTCGGCCTGCGCTTCCTCCCGGCGCGCCTCGGCCCGGTCGGCTGCGGCGGCTTTTTCGGCCTCGGCGGCGATGCGGACCCGGGTGGCCTCTCGCTCGGCCTCGCGCGTGGCCTCGATCAGGACGATCTGTTTCTGGCGCTCGGCCTCGGCCACCTCGCGGGCGGTGGCGACGGCTTCGGTTGCCTTTGTGGCTTCAGCGCGGGCCAGATCGGCCGAGGCGCGGGCGCGGCTTTCCTCTTCGGATTTTTGGGCGATGATGATCTGACGTTCCTGCTCGGCGACCTCCAACTCACGTTCCTTGGCGATCTCGGCTTCGCGGATTTTGCGTTCGCGGTCGATCTCGGCGGCGCGGATCGCCTCTTCGCGGGCGATGCGGGCGCGTTCGGTTTCGCGTACACTGTCTTCGGTGCGTTGGGCGATCTCAGCCTCTTGTGCGACTTTCAGGGTCTCAACCCTTTGCACCTGCTCGATCTGCGCCTCGCGCTCGTCTTGCTCGATCAGCAACCGCTGGCGTTCGGCCTCCATCGCTGCACGGCGGACCGCAACCTCGGCATCTGCATCGATCTCAGCGCGTTCTTTCTTCGATTTCGCGATAACTTCGGCGAGCTTCCGCATCCCCACCGCGTTGAAGGCGTTGTTTTCGTCAAGGGCTTCAAACGGCGTCTGGTCGAGCGCCGTCAGCGACACCGACTCTAGGGATAGACCGTTCTTGAGCAGATCCTCCGAGACGGTGTTCTGGACCTGTTGGACAAAATCCGAGCGGTTCTCATGCAGGCCATCCATCGTCATCTTCGCCGCCACGGCGCGCAGCCCGTCGATCAATTTGCCTTCGATCATCTCGCGAAGCTGATCCACATAGAAGGTCCGGTCCCCAAGGGTTTGCGCGGCCCGGGCGATGCCATCATCCGTCGGCATGACCGAGACGTAGAACTCGACGCCCACATCGACCCGCATCCGGTCTTGCGTGATTAGCGCGGCCTCGCCATTCCGGCGGACTTCCAAGCGCAGGGTCTTCATGTTGACGGGGCTGATTTCATGCAAAAGCGGGACAACCATTGTGCCGCCATCCATGATCACCTTTTTGCCACCGGCGCCGGTTTTCACCAGCGACACCTCGCGCGTGGCGCGGCGGTAGAGCCGACCAAGGATCAGGCCCAAAAGGACCAGAAAGCCAATAACCGCAATTACGATGACACCAAGGTTGATGAGTTCCATTAGCCTTCCTTCCTAGAGCTTGGGCGCTGATCGTTGTTCAAAGCGCGATGAGACGAAATTCGCCCGAGGGACGATGCCGCAGGACCAGAACCTCTGTGCCCTGAGCGATTTCTACGCCGTCCTCCATCGGTTCGGCGCGGAGGTGATGAATGTTGCCATACCGGTCGCTGACGCGAACTTCGGCCGGATTGCCGCGGCGGGCCGTGCCTTGGGTGACCAAACCGCGGCGCCGGGCCAATTGCCGTGACGACACCGATTGCGTCTCGGTCCGCGGCAGCAGGCGCGCAAAGAGCGCGCCAAACCGGCCTGTGAACCAAAGGGCGGCGATGCCGCAAGGGACCGCCGCAATGGCGGCGGTGAGTGGCCCGCCAAAGATGCCGGTAGCGACGGATTGGAGGGCGACGCCTGACACCCCAAACGACATGAAGAGCGAGGCGAGCCAAATCAACGTGGGCATCCGGCCAAGTCCGAGCCAGCCAAGCGGGCTTTGCCCACCTCCCGACCCTGCCGCCACCAGCGCCTCATCCGGCGTGTCGATTTCGAATTCGGCTGCATCGACATCGAACCCGTCCAGATCGACATCCACCTCTGGCGCATCGAAGCCCGGGATGTCGACCTCCGCCTCTGGCCCGTCGCCCATAAGCGACCCGCCAATCAGAAGAAAAACGATCTCCAATACCAGAAGACCGAAAAGCAGCGTCAAAGAAACAGTAAAGGGCGCATAAGGCCCGGACAAAAACGTGTCGAGCATCTTTCTAAAGAGTTGCGAATGTTTCGTGATATACCTTCTACGTAAGTGTTCACGGAATTATTACAAGATATGCGGCAGCCAAAGCCGCGGCTTCCGATGGCAGTTTATGGCGGCGCGATGAAGAGACAACCGGAATCTGGACGGGGCTCTCGGGCGCATCTGGATTTGTCGAACACCCTGCCGGTAGGTGGGAAGGGAGGCCTGGACAAGCCTTTGACAATGCAGCGTAATTTTGAAGATCCTTGGCCTCAGCCGTTTCGAACAAGCCGGTCGTTGGTAAAGCCAGGGCTACCAGCATCTTCGGGATGCCGCGCCAAGTGGCGCGCTTTGATCTGCTCTGATGTCAAGCGAGAGCCGTCATGGCTCCACCCCGGCGGCGCGACGGCATAAAGCAAGCGCTCGCGGAAGGTCAGGCCCGGTTTGAAGAGATCGCGGAAGATTGCCACCCATTCGTGGAAGGCCACGCGCAGGGGATTAAATGTGCCCAGGTTCTGGACCAATCCGTAATCCGGTTTCTCCTCTTCCAATTCCGGCACAAATGTCCCGAACATCTTGTCCCAGATGATGAAGACGCCCGCGTAATTGGCGTCCAGATAACGCGGGTTCCGCCCGTGATGGACCCGGTGATGGGACGGCGTGTTCATCACCGCCTCAAACCAGCGGGGCATCTTTCCAATCGCCTCGGTATGGATCCAGAACTGATAGATTAGATTGATCCCGCCCACAAAAAGCACCATGGCCGGATGGAACCCCACAAGGATCAGCGGCGCGCGCAGAAGCATGATGAAGGTGAAATCCCGGGTCCAGGTTTGACGGAGCGCCGTGGTCAGATTGTAATGCTGCGAGGAATGGTGGTTCACATGGGCGGCCCAGACCCACCGGATTCTGTGCCCGAAGCGGTGCACCCAGTAATAGCGCAGATCGTCCAGCACGAAGCAGAGCAGGATCACCCAGATGGAGGTGCCGAGATCAAGCGGCGTGATCTCCCACAGCACCATGAAGAAACTCCAGGCGATAAAGCCCAAAAGGATGCCTGACGCGACGCTGCCAGCGCCCATGATCAGCGAGGTAACGGCATCGCGGGTCTCGTACCGCCCGCCTTGGCGTCTGATGTGAATCCAGAGGAACTCGATCAGGATCGCGGCGATGAAGAAGGGCACCGCCCAACTTACGACATCGGGATAGGTCAATATATCGGTCATAAGGTACGCTCCAATATCTCTTGCCACCGGGGCCTGTCCTCAGCCGCCAACCGCACCCGCAGGCCGGGCGCCGAGAAATCGTGAAGGTCGATGTCGAGCCCCTCGGCCCAAGTCGTCACCGTGGCGCCGGTGACTTGATGGCCGGTGCTGTCGGCACCCATGGTCCAGAGAAGACCGGGACCATGGGAGGTTAGGACAAGGGCCGCACGTTTATCGGCACTGATCAGCGCGCCGGTGACCCGACTGTCGGGGGCATGGCGCGCCCATTCCTGCTGCACCACACCCTTATCGGTGAAGCGCAGGCCTGTCGAATAGCCAAGCAAGTGCAGCATCAGCGCGATCCCGGTGATCCCGCCGATAACGAGGATCAGCATGATCGAGAGCGGCATTCATTCCTCCTTGAGCTCCACCGCGACCGATTTTCGGTGGCGTGGGCCGGTCTGTCAAAGCCGCCGTCGCGTCACCGGGGGGGCGTCGGGCAGGAAGAGGGTCGCGCTTAACCCCCCGGTCGGGCGATTGGCGAGCAGCAGATGGCCTTCGGTCTGTTCCGCAAAGCCGTGGACCATGGAGAGGCCGAGGCCCGAGCCTTTGCCAAGGGGTTTTGTGGTGTAGAAGGGTGTCTTCACCTCCTCCAGATCCGCCTCAGGGATGCCGGGGCCTTCGTCGTCCACCGAAAGGGCCACATAGCGGCCATGGAGCCATTCCCCGTCCGAGCGCTGGAGCGACCCCTCATCGCCGTCAATCTCAAGCGCTTGGGCCAGGAACGTGATGGTGCCGCCATCGGGCATCGCATCGCGGGCGTTGATGACGAGGTTGAGAAGCGCGGTAGAGAGTTGATTGGGATCGGCATGGCAGGTGAGGCCCAGGGGCGGTGGGGTAATGTCGAGCGTGACATTGGCCGGTAGAACCCGGGCGCACATCCGTCCGAACCCATCCAAGAATTTCGGCAAATCAACCTGCTCGGGCCGAAGCGTGGCGCGGCGGGAGAAGCTGAGGAGTTGCGAGGTCAGGGTTGCCGCACGCAAGGCCGCGGCGCGGGCTTCGGCCACCACCGCGTCCCGGTCGGCTTGGGCCTCGATCTCATCGTAAAGCTCCAGATTACCCATGATCACGGTCAGGATGTTGTTGAAATCATGGGCGACACCGCCGGTCAGCCGGCCCACAGCCTCCATCTTCTGCGCCTCCGGCGTGATCGCCTCAACGGTTGCCAGCCGGTTGCGGATGCGGAGCGTGCCCAGGTATCCGGTTGTGAAATAGGCGGCAAGCGCAAGGATGCCGACGATGATCAAGGCGGCTTCGGCGACACTCTCCGCGGTTGAGGCGAAGGCATAGATCACGATGCCCGTCCCAAACCCCATCAGCACCATGTCCCAGATCGCCACATGGGTCAGGCCCCGGTGGCGGACCAGATTGTGCAGACAAAGGCCCAGGAACCCGCAGACACCAACGAATGTGAGCCCTGGCACGGGTTGGATGATCAGGTAGAGCGGCATCGCGGTGTAAAGGCTGGAGGTCAGCGCATTCACCCCCAAGATGGCGGCATAGCGTTTGACATACACGGGCTGCCTCTGACGGCGGATGCTGGCGAGATAGACGGCGTCAAGCGCCACATAGACCACCGCCCAGGCCACGAAGATCAGCCGCCCGGTCGCGACGCTGAGCGCAATCGCCACCACAGCAATGGTCAACCAGCGCATCACCATATCCGCCGTCGCACGGGTTTCGGCCTGAATGAGCGCGGAGGCTTCAGGCCAGAAATCGCGAGGCTCGTGGCCCTGGGCCAGGGGAGGCGACGGCAGGCGGTTCATTTGACCGCAACCATACCGCGTTCGACGCTTACGTCACCCGTTCGATCCGTTGGAATGCCTCAAAGAGTTCGGCCCAGAAACAGAATGTAATCGCCCACCTCCGGGTCGGGTGGATAGAAAGGCGGGCAGGGGGCGAACCCAAGGCTTTCGTAAAGGCGGATCGCGGGGGTCAGGGGGCGCATCGTGTCCAGCGCCATGCGGCTGTAACCATCGGCCTTTGCCTGATCCATCGCAGCGATGCAGATTTGTCGGCCAATCCCCAGCCCTTTGACCGCATCATCGACAAATACGCGCTTGATCTCAGCCGTGCCGGCGTCGATGCGGTGGAGCATGGCGCAGGCGACGACCTGGCCCTCATGCTCGGCGACCAGGATGGCGCCATCGGGGCGGGCGTGACGCGCGGGCAAGGACATGAGGAGCGCGCCGTAATCCTTTGCCGAATAATAGGTTTCGACGATCTCGGGCCGATCCGTGGTCGCCGCGATCAAGGCGTCACGATAGGCCCAGCACAGGCGGTGCACGGCGGCCATGTCTCGCTGCCCATCGGCATGGCGGATCGTGACCCGTGTCATGGTCTAGCCTCGGAGAATGCTCCGCCCCGCATAGCGCGCGGTTTCCCCCAACATCTCTTCGATGCGGATCAGCTGGTTATATTTCGCCAGCCGGTCTGAGCGCGCAAGCGAGCCGGTTTTGATCTGCCCGCAATTCGTGGCCACGGCCAGATCGGCGATGGTGGCGTCCTCGGTCTCGCCCGAGCGGTGGGACATCACACAGGTCATGCGGTTGCGATGGGCGAGGTCGACGGCAGCAAGCGTTTCGGTCAGGGTGCCGATCTGGTTCACCTTCACCAGAAGCGAATTGGCCGCCCCCTGGTCGATGCCCATTTGCAGCCGCGCGGAGTTGGTGACGAAGAGGTCATCGCCGACCAATTGCACCTTGTCGCCCAATGTCTCTGTCAAGAGCCGCCAGCCCTCCCAATCATCCTCAGAGCAGCCATCTTCGATGGAGAGGATCGGGTAATCGGCGCAGAGCGCTTCCAGATAGGTAACATTCTCGGCTGCGGTCAGGGTTTTCCCTTCTCCGGCAAACACATATTTGCCATCCTTGAAGTACTCCGTCGCGGCACAATCCAGCGCCAGCATGATGTCGTCACCGGCTTTGTAGCCTGCCTTCTCCACCGATTTCAGAATGAAATCGAGCGCATCGCGGGTGGAGGAGAGATCGGGCGCAAACCCGCCCTCATCGCCGATCCCGGTTGAGAGGCCCGCGGCGGAGAGTTCTTTCTTCAAGGTGTGAAAGACCTCCGAACCCATCCGCACCGCCTCGGCAATCGAGCTGGCCGAGACCGGCATGATCATGAATTCCTGAATGTCGATGGGGTTGTCGGCATGTTCGCCGCCATTGATGATATTCATCATCGGCACCGGCAACACATGGGCCTGGGTGCCGCCGACATAGCGATAAAGCGGTTGGACCGTGAACTCCGCCGCCGCTTTGGCCACGGCAAGCGAGGCGCCGAGAATTGCATTGGCGCCAAGGCGGCCTTTGTTTTCGGTCCCGTCGAGCTCAATCAGTGTTTGGTCGATCGCCACCTGCTCGGTTGCGTCGACACCTTCCAGCGCGTCCGCGATCTCTCCATTCACCGCCGCAACCGCCTCCATCACGCCTTTGCCCATATAGCGGGCTTTGTCGCCGTCGCGTTTCTCCACCGCTTCATGGACGCCCGTCGAGGCGCCAGATGGCACCGCCGCGCGGCCCATGGAGCCATCTTCAAGGATCACATCCACCTCAACCGTCGGGTTGCCCCGGCTGTCCAGAATCTCGCGGGCAAATACGTCGATAATGGTGCTCATCGGGGGCTCCTTCGCGTGGGCGTTTGAGGCGTTGTTTAGCCCTCGGGCCGGGAAGAGGGAAGGGGCCTGACGGCGCTGACCCTCACCCGGCTTTGGCAACCCGCGCCTCCCGTGCGAAGCTGTAAAGCCCGGTGGCAATCACAATGCCCGCGCCCACCAGCGTCCAAAGATCGGGGCGTTCATCGAAGATCAAAACCGCAATCAGAAGCGCGAAGATCAGGCGGGTGTAGCGGAACGGGGTGACCACGCTGATCTCGCCCACACGCATCGCCTGGGTGATCGAGAAATAGGCCACCAGCCCCATGACAATCGCACCTGCCATCGCGCCCCAAATTACGGGCTCAGGCCAAGCCGCGCCGCCGGTGAAAGCCAAGACCCCAAGCCCCGCTGGCACAATCGCCGCCATGCTATAGGCCGAGAGCTGCGCGGTGGAGATTGTCTTGGGCACCGGCCGGGTCGCCAAATCGCGGGCGGAGAGGAAGATGACCCCCATGACCGCGAACCAGACATTGGCATTGAAGCCTTCCAGCCCCGGGCGGATGATGATCAGCACCCCGATCAGCCCGATCACAATGGCCGTCCAGCGGCGCCAACCCACGGGTTCCCCCAGAAACAGCGCTGCGCCAAGCGTGACGAGAAGCGGGTTGGCCTGGATGATGGCCGAGAAGGTCGAGAACGGGATCAGCGCGATTGCCGTGACCACCCCAACCGTCGCCGCCATTTCCGAGAGATTGCGGATCAAGACCGGCGGCATGAGGAGGACGGGAGAGATCAACCGCACCCCTTGCGCCTTTGCGATGATCCCAAAGACCAAGCCGCCGCCGAGCCCAAACATCGCCAGGATTTGCCCGACGGGTAACGTCTCGGAGGCGAATTTGATGAACATATCGGCCAGCGCAAAGCCAAGCATCGCCAGCGTCATCCAGGCCATGCCTTTGAGATTGTCCATGGGCGACGAGCCTTTCCCCTGCGCGTGAGCCTGACTTATCGTGGCGGGCGGGGAAGGGGAAGTGTGGCGAAGGGGGGTGCGCTCGAGCTGGTCGCGGACATGCGAGCAGGGCAATTGCCGATTCAGTTCTGCCGATGCCGTTCTGGGAAGCGGGGCAAGCTATCCCCTTTGGATTGGACGGCCATGTTGGTTGTGCAGGCGCCTGAGTATCTCGACCGCCACATCTTCAAGCTGCGGCGCCAGCCTAGCATTTGGATTGAGCGAGAGCGCGCGCCGAATGTCATCAAGAGCGCCATAGACCGCCCCCTCATCAGAATCGCGGTACGCTAGGAGGAGGAGAATGTAGGCCCGACGCTCGAAATAGAAGGCGCGTGGCCTTTCGCGGGCCAAGGGCAGGTCGATCGCCGTATTGATGTCGTCCAATGCCGCGTCATACCTGTGTTGGTAGTGGGCCAGCAGGAAGGCGCGATTGGCGTAGTGGTGGGGGGTCTTCGTTCCGATCTCGATCACGAAGGACAAATCCCGATGGGCTTGCGCGAAATGCTCGTCGGTTGATCCGTGATAGTACAGATTCCGGGCGCGAATGCCGATTGCTTCGACTGCATTTGTCGAAATCCGCACGAGGTCGTCGCAGGCGTCGAGCCGTTCCTCGGTGGTGAGGGGCGCATACACGGGATATGCCTCCGCCTCGATGCAGGCCCGTACGGCAACAATATAGGGCGTGGCCTCCGTTGGCGGCGACGCGGCGGCCCGTCTCTCCTCATCGGCCGACTCGTTCGCGGAAACTCCAAACGATACGACCGCTGCCGCGCCGAGGAGCAGCGCAGCCATCACAAAGGATCGAGCACGATTTACCAACACGATTTGCACCACACGGCCCTCCACTCTCTGAGGGTGGTGCTGCCGCATCAACCGGGCACAATTAAGGCGCTATGACGTCTTCTACACCGCCGCCATCTATTGGAGGAGGGCGGAAGCCCCTGGCTGTTCGGCGTGGTCGAGCCTCACCGCCTCAGCGCAACTGCTCCCGCATCAGGTTCTCGCGATACTCGTTCTGCATCTTCAGCATCCAACCGGGGTATTCCGCGGGAAGCGCGGTGACCCCGTCAAGCGCGGCCAGGTCTTCCGATGACAATGTCACCTCGGTCGCGCCGATATTGTCGGTCAGTTGATCCACCCGTTTCGCGCCGACCAAGACGCTGGTCACCACTTTCTGGTGCAAAAGCCAGGCGATGGCGACTTGCGGCACGGTGCAGCCATTCTCGGTCGCCATGGTCCGCATCAGGTCCACCGCGTCATAGGCCCGGTCTTTGTCGATTGGCGGGAAGTCGAAGGCCACGCGGCGGCCCTCTGCCGTTTGCCCATCCCGGTCGAATTTGCCAGAGAGGAAGCCGCCGGCAAGGGGGCTCCACACCATCAGGCCCACCCCTTCGGAGAGGAGCATCGGCACAATCTCCCGCTCCAGATCGCGGCCCGCGACGGAATAGTAGGCCTGGAGCGAGACGATGGGGGCAAGCCTGCGCGCCTCGGCAATTCCAACCGCTTTCATCACCTGCCACGCGGCCCAATTCGAGAGGCCGAGATAGCGGACATGGCCGTGTCGCACGAGCGTATCCAGCGCCTCCAACGTCTCGACAATTGGCGTGGCCGGGTCAAACCCGTGGATCTGATAAAGGTCGATATGGTCGAGTTGTAGGCGCCTTAGGCTCGCCTTCACCTGATCCATGATATGCAAGCGAGAGGCCCCGCGCGCATTGGGCCCTTCGCCCATCTGGCCATGGACTTTGGTGGCGATGACCACCTCCTCGCGTGGAACGCCGAGGTTTTTCAGCGATTGACCGAGGATCTCTTCACTGCGGCCAGCGGCATAGACATTGGCCGTGTCGATGAAGTTGATCCCGGCCTCAAGCGCGGTGCGGACAAGGGCATCCGCCTCGTCCTGCTGAAGCTGGCCGATCTGCCCCCACATGTCGTCGGAGCCGCCGAAGGTCATGGTGCCGAGGCAAAGCTCGGAAACGAAAAGGCCGCTTTGGCCAAGACGGCGATAACGCATGGGTCTGCTCCTTTTGCGGGGCTAGCAGGGGTGGGGTGATGCGGTCAGCCTGACAAAACCCCGGGTCAGAGGCAATGGCGTTGATCGGGGGTTCGTTTGCACCCCAAGTCCATCGGACCTAGTCGGTCAGCGCAATCAGGCTGGCTTTCAGGGTCGCAACCGCAACTTCCATATCGGCGCGCGTCTTGTTGTTATATTTCAGGCCTTCGATGGCGGCGCTGATGAAATCGGCCACGGCCAGCGGGCTTGTCCCCCGCTCAATCAGCTTTTCCTCCCACGGGTCAAACAGCGCAGCGATATCGCCCCGGAAGCCCAACCGCGCGGCCTCAATCTCGGCATGCCCGGCGTCGTTATAACCCTGTTCCAGCTCGGCGGCTTCTTCTGAGCCTCTGATGAACTCCCACGGTTCCATGGCGAAATGCTGAAGCAGGATGTCGAGCTTTTGATCGAGCGTCTCGCAAGTCTCCCACCCCGCGACGATTTTCGCCCAAAGGGTGCTGACATAAAGCCGGATCGCACCGCGCAACACGGCGTCGGTGTTCGGGAAGACGTTATAGACCGTCTGCCGCGTAACCCCGGCCTCTTTGGCGATATCCGACATCGTGGTGCGGCGGACGCCATAGCGCTCATAAACGCGGGTGGCGGCAAGCGCGATGCTCTTCTCTCGGTCGGTCATAGAACCACCTTGACAAACCTGCCAGAAATGTCAAACAGACAAGTATACGCGTTTTGTAAAATACCCGTGGGCGTATTGGAAGGAGAGTTGACGGTGGAAACGGCAAATGTCGAAAAGGTGAGCGCCTCTCACCGCAAGATCTACACCGATATCGTGATTGATGCGGCGCCGGATCAGGTTTGGGCGGTCTTGGCGGATACCGACAATTATAGGGATTGGGCGGCCTTCCTAGTGGATATCGAAGGTGAGATCAAAGATGGCGCCGAGATCACCATTGTCTTCCAGCTCGATGCCAAGAAAGACAAGCTGACGAAGATTTCGCACACCATTCAGGTGACAGACGGTGCGGAGTTCTATTGGGCCGAGAAAGGCCCGGGCGGCATTCGCGACAACCATCATTTCAAGGTGGTCCCGCGCGAGGATGGCAAAACGCTGTTTGTGCAGTCAGATGAGCTGATGCGCGGGTTGACTTGGGCGATGGGCGGGCGGCTGAGCCAGATGTATGTCGATGGCTATCAAGCGTTTAACCGGGGGCTGAAAGCCGAGGCGGAGCGGCGGGCGGGCGGCGTTTAGGAGCCCGTCACCAAGCGCTAACGTTTCTTCAGCGGCACGCCGTAAAGCTCCAGCTTGTGGCCTTTCAGCCGATAACCAAGCTTCTCTGCGATCTTTTCTTGCAGGGCTTCGATCTCAGGCTCCACAAACTCGATCACCTCCCCGGAGTTCAGATCGATCAGATGGTCATGGTGGTCCCGGTCCGCGTCCTCATACCGCGCGCGGCCATCGCCGAATTCCAGCCGGTCGATAATGCCCGATTCCTCGAACAATTTGACCGTTCGATAGACCGTGGCGATCGAAATCCGCGGGTCGCGGGCTGAGGCGCGGGCGTAAAGCTCCTCCACATCCGGGTGGTCGTCCGCCTCTTCCAGGACTTGCGCAATCACCCGGCGCTGCTCGGTCATGCGCAGGCCTTTGGCCTCGCAGCGCGCCTCGATCGTGTCGGTCATGGGCCTGTCCCCGCCTGATCCGTCTCACCGGCGCCAGTGGTAAGGGAAAGCCGGGGATGGGGGAACCCCTTTGGGCCTCCCCGATTGGTTGACACGCCGCCCGGCCCAAGTCAGGCAGGGCGGGAGGCAGAGACCCCGAGGGCGGATGATGGAGCGGAAATCGGAACTGGATACCTTCGGCGTGGTCTCGCTGATCGGGTTCTCGCTGCTTCTGGCTTTCAACCAGGTTGTCATCAAGGTCGCCAATGAGGGGTTGCAGCCGATCTTCCTGGCGGCGCTGCGATCCTTTGGGGCCGCGATTTGCCTTTATCTCTGGATGCGCCTTCGCCGCTTCCCGTTTGAGGTTCCGAAAGGCACGGTTGGCCCGGGGCTCTTGATGGGTGTGATGTTCGCGGCGGAGTTCATTTGCCTGTTCCTGGCGCTGGACCTGACCACCGTCGCGCGCGTCTCCGTCCTTTTCTACACAATGCCGGTTTGGCTGGCCTTGGGCGCCCATTTCCTGATCCCGGGGGAGCGGCTGACGGTTGTGAAATCCCTTGGCCTGGTTTGCGCCGTGGCCGGTGTGGCCTGGGCCGTCTTCAGCCGGGATGGGGAGGGTGGAACTGCGTCGCTTGCCGGTGATTTGCTGGCGCTGGCGGGCTCCCTTGGGTGGGCTGGTATTGCCCTTTGCGCCCGCACCACGGCGCTCAGGGAGATGCGGCCAGAGGTGCAGCTTCTGTGGCAATTGATCATCTCCGCCCCGATCCTGTTTCTCGCCGCCTTCGCCTTTGGGCCCTTCCTGCGGGACCCAACCTGGCTGCATTGGTCGGGCCTGGCTTTCCAAATCCTCGCGATTGCGACGGCAGGGTTCCTGTTCTGGTTTTGGCTTCTCAGCATCTACCCGGCGGCCTCTGTCGCCTCCTTCAGCTTCCTCGCGCCGATCTTTGGCGTTGGTCTCGGCTGGGCGCTTTTGGGTGATCCGGTGGGGCCAGAGGTCATCGGGTCCCTGGTCCTGGTCTGCCTGGGCCTCGTCCTGATTAACCGTCCCGCGAAAGATCGGCCCAAACCGGCAGATGGTCAGACGCCCGCGCCGCCGGACCCTGACGCAGAACCCCCGAGGCGATGAGCGAGAGCCCGGGGCCGGTGGCAACCCGATCAAGGGCCGCCATGGGCCGCCAGGCGGGGAAGCTGCGGCCCGGGTTGTGCAGAGTGAAATAGGGGTCGAGCGGTGCAAATCCCGCCATGGGTGACCATTCGTTCAGATCGCCGAGTAGCACCGTGGGCCGCGCGGGCAGGGCGGCAAGAGCTGCCATCATCACGGTCATCTGCCGTTGGCGATCCCGGCGGCGAAGGCCCAAATGGGTGATGACAGCGCGGAGGGGACCCATGGGCCCCGATAGCTCCGCGATGACCGCGCCGCGTGGCTCCAGACCCGGCAGGGGCAGGTGATCGGCGTTGGTCAATTGCCAGCCGGACCCTAGGAGCAAAGCGTTCCCATGCCAGCCAATCGACACCTTGGTCTTGGCGAGCGGCGCCAGGGTCATCCCGGCTTCCTCGACAATCACCTGCGGCGGCAGCGCGGCGCGGCGGGGGGGAAGCCGCCGATCTGCCTCCTGTAACGCCACGATATCCGCCCCGATCCCACGCAGAATCCGGGCAATTCGATGGGGGTCCCGGCGCCGATCGAGCCCGATACATTTGCGGATATTGTAACTCGCGACACGCAGATGCGCGGGGTCTTTCGGGGGTGGAACCTGCATGATTGGGACCGTGACAGGAAGAGTGCGTCTAGGAAAGCGCCGGGCGCGGGTATAGATAACTCTTATGCAGCTTCTTCGCGATCAGACGCCGTTGACCTATGTGGTCTGGTCGATCCTGGCACTCGCCGCCTTGAGCGCGCTTTTCACCGGGCGCTGGTCGGTGGCCTTTGTCTCGGTCTTCACCTTTCTGGTCACGCTGATCCCGCTTTTCCTGGCGCCGCGCTTGGGCCTGGCGCTGCCCCGGCGCTTCATCGCCGCGATTGTCGTCTTCGCCTTCGCGACGCTGTTTCTGGGTGAGGTGTTCGATTTCTATGAGCGGTATTGGTGGTGGGACATCGCGCTGCATGGGCTCTCGGCCGTTGCCTTTGGGATGCTTGGGTTCCTGCTGGTCTTCATCCTCTTCGAAGGGGATCGCTATGCGGCGCCTGCCTGGGCGCTTGGGCTGATTGCGTTCTGTGTGGCGGTGACCATCGGGGTGATCTGGGAGATTTTCGAGTTCGGCATGGACCAGATCTTTGGCCTTAACATGCAGAAATCAGGCCTGATGGACACGATGGGCGATCTGATCGTCGATTGCATCGGCGGCGCGTTTGGCGGGTTATCCGGGTTCTTCTATTTGCATGGGCGAAGCATTGGCGGCAGCCGTGCCGTGATGGACGAGTTCATTCAGTTGAACCGGCGGTTGTTTCGGCGGGCGAAGACCCGGGATTAGGTCGGGCTAAGTCAAGATCAGCGTCTAGGGTCATTGCTGTAGGGCGGGACTTGTCCCGCCAAGACCATGCCGTGAACCGTCTTGGGGCGGCGGGACAAGTCCCGCCCTACGCGGGGGGAGACGTCAGGGCGGCGGCGTCTTACGTGCCGCAGAAGGTCTGCCGCACCTCTTCACCGGCCTCAGGCGCATCCTGAAACGCGGCGAATTCGGACTGTTCCTCATAGGGGCGCTTCAGAGCCTCATGAAGCGTGAGGAATGGCGCGTAATCCCCTGAAATGGAGGCCTGAATAGCCTCCTCAACGCGATGGTTTCTGGGAATGACCACAGGGTTCACCGCTTGCATCATCTGTTGCCGCCCGGCCTCTGACTGCCCCTCTGCCACTAGGCGCGCTCGCCATTTAGGGAACCAGTCGTCGAGCGCGTTTGGGTTCGCAAATTCCTGCTTGGCGGCGTCAGGGTCAGGGCCGGAAAGTGCTCGGAACGCCCGCGTGAAATCGGCCTGCTGCCGCTCCATGATCTGAAGCAGATCGAAGGCCAGCGCGATATCATCCTCGGTCTCGGTCGCCAGTCCAAGCTTGGCGCGAAGCCGTCCATGCCACGCAGCATTAAATAGATCGGGGAACTGGTTGACGTCACTTGTGAAATCCTCGATCGCCGCATCGCGATCCGGCATCAGCGGCAGAAGCGCCGTGGCCAATTGCGCGAGGTTCCAGACCGCCACATTGGGCTGATTGGCATAAGCGTAACGCCCGAACTGGTCGATAGAGCTGAAGACCTTCTCCGAATGATACGCATCCATGAAGGCGCACGGTCCGTAATCGATGGTCTCGCCCGCGATTGACATATTGTCGGTGTTCATCACCCCATGGATGAAGCCGACCGCCATCCAAGCTGCCACCAGTTTGGCTTGGGCGGCGATGACGGCTTGGAGCAGCCCGCGCGGGCCGTCTGCCTCGGGGTAATGGCGGGCGATGGCGTGGGCCGTCAGCGCCTCCAGCGCCTCGATATCCTTGCGTGCGGCGAAATATTGGAAGGTGCCGACGCGGATATGGCTGGTGGCGACGCGGGTGACGATGGCGCCCGGAAAGGCGGCTTCGCGGAGGACCGGCTCACCCGTGGTGACGGCGGCGAGCGCCCGCGTGGTCGGGATGCCGAGCGCGTGCATCGCTTCCGACACCAGATATTCGCGCAAGACGGGCCCCAACCAGGCGCGCCCGTCACCCATCCGGGAATACGGCGTCCGGCCTGCGCCCTTCAGTTGAATGTCGCGGCGGATGCCGTGGCGGTCGACGACTTCCCCCAACATCACCGCGCGCCCGTCCCCCAGTTGCGGCACCCATCCGCCAAATTGATGCCCGGCATAGACCTGGGCGATCGGGGTCGCGCCATCAGGCAAACTGTTGCCCGCGAAGATCGCCGCGATCTCGTCCTCGTCGTCCGGCAGGCTCAGGTTCAGGTCTTCGGCGAGCGGGCGGTTGATCGCGATCAATTCGGGTGCCGTGACCGGGACCGGGGGCTGGCGGGTGAAGAACCGCTCAGGCAGGCGGGCATAGGAGTTGTCGAACGGGAAATGGGCGGTCATGCGGCGGCTCCTTCACCGCTAGAGGTAGGGCAGGAGGGGGGCGGAGGGAACCGCTTGGGGGAAGGTTTGTGCCGAGGCCGGGCCAAGGGCGCGTTTTCTGCGCGGAAAACGGGTGGAATTCTGGAGAATTCCGCGCCTCCGGCGGGAGTATTTGGAAAGCAAAGATGGCGCGAGGGCCGTCTCGGGAAACTTCCGGTGGAGGCTTCCAGGCCCAAGCGGGCTGAGCTCCAGGGGCGGAGGCGGCGTTAAAGCCGCGCGATGCGCTCCGTCAGAAGCTGGAAGAAGCCACTGGCGTCCACATCCCCCATAAAGGTGGCATTCGCCGGGCGGTTGGTCACGCCCCACCAATCGGCAACGGTCATGCCGAGGGTCAATTCCGATTGGGTCTCGATTTCCACATTGACGAAGCGGCCTTTGAAGAGATCGGGGCGGATCAGATAGGCGATAACGCAAGGGTCATGGAGCGGCGCGCCTTCGGAGCCGTATTTCTCCTTATCGAAGCGCTCAAAGAAATCGGTCCATTCCGCCACCATCTGACCCACATGAGTGCCCATTTTGCGGAAGGTCTCCACACGTTCCGCCGTGGTCAGCGCCTTATGGGTCAGATCAAGCGGCATGACGGTGAGGGGCACGCCGGATTTAAACACGATCTCAGCGGCTTGCGGATCGACATAGATGTTGAATTCGGCCGCGGGTGTGATGTTGCCGACCTCGAAATAAGCGCCGCCCATCAGGACAATCTCCTGAATCCGGGGCGCGATGTCCGGCGCGCGGGTGAGCGCCGTGGCGATATTGGTGAGGGGGCCGAGGGGACAGAGGGTGACACTGCCGGATGGCTCCCGCCGAAGGGTTTCGATGATGAAATCGACGCCGTGTTGATCTTGCAGCGGCATGGTGGGGTCGGGCAGTTGCGGGCCGTCGAGGCCGGTTTTCCCATGCACATGTTCCGCGGTGACCAAGCGGCGTTCGAGCGGGGCGTCGCAGCCAGCAAATACCGGGATATGGGTGTGGCCTGCCAATTCACAGATGATGCGCGCGTTTCTCTGGGTCAGGGGTAGGGGGACGTTGCCCGCAACTGCTGTGATGCCCAAGACGTCGATCTCTTCGGGGGAAGCCAGCGCCAGCAGGATCGCCACCGCGTCATCCTGGCCGGGATCGGTGTCTATAATGATTTTGCGGCGCATGGCTGGGCCGTCCTTCTCCCTGGGTCGTCGGAAGCGCGAAGGTGACCGGGGACGGGGAAAGATTCAATGCTTCCGTTGGGTCTTTTTAACCAAACAGAGATGGGGGAGGCCGCCCGACGGCGTCGACATCTCGCAAACAAGAAGGCAGCGCCCTGGGCATCCCCAAAAGCGCGGCCTTTTGTGGTCTCAGATGGCCCCGCGCCTTAGCGGTTCTCGATATCCACGTAATCGCGGAAGGTTTCGCCCGTGTAAAGCTGGCGCGGGCGGCCGATCTTGCCCGCTGGATCGGCGATCATCTCTTTCCATTGGGCAATCCAACCCACGGTGCGGGAAACAGCGAAGATCGGCGTGAACATGGAGGTTGGGAAGCCCATCGCGTCCAGAATGATGCCGGAATAGAAATCCACATTCGGATAGAGCTTCTTATCCGCGAAATAAGGATCGTCGAGGGCGATCTGCTCCAGCTCTTTGGCGACTTGGAGGGTCGGGTTGTTCTCAATCCCCAACAGGTCCAGCACCTCATCGGCGCTTTCCTTCATTACCCTCGCGCGCGGGTCGAAGTTCTTATAGACCCGGTGGCCAAAGCCCATCAGGCGGAACGGATCGTCACGGTCTTTGGCGCGATCGATATATTCCGGGATCCGGTCGACCGAGCCGATCTCGCGCAGCATCTCCAGACAAGCCTGGTTGGCGCCGCCATGGGCCGGGCCCCAAAGGCAGGCGATGCCGGCGGCGATGCAGGCGAAGGGGTTGGCGCCGGAGGAGCCCGCCAGCCGCACGGTGGAGGTTGACGCGTTCTGTTCGTGATCGGCGTGGAGCGTGAAGATCCGGTCCATGGCGCGGGAGAGGATCGGGTCGGGCTGGTATTCTTCGGCCGGGACGGCAAAGCACATGCGGAGGAAGTTCGTCGCGTAATCGCAATCGTTCCGCGGATACACAAACGGCTGACCAATCGTGTATTTATAGGCCCAAGCGGCAATCGTCGGCATCTTCGCGATCATCCGGATCGAGGCGACCTCGCGCTGCCAGGGATCGTTAATATCGGTCGAGTCGTGATAGAAGGCCGACATCGCACCCACGACACCCACCATAACCGCCATCGGATGCGCATCCCGCCGGAACCCGCGGAAGAAATTCGCCATCTGCTCATGGATCATCGTGTGCATGGTCACACGGTGTTCAAAATCCTCCAGCTCAGCAGCCGTGGGCAGCTCGCCGTAAAGCAACAGGTAGCAAACCTCCAAGAAATGGGATTTCTTGGCCAGCTGATCAATGGGATAGCCGCGGTGCAATAACTCACCTTTATCGCCATCGATAAAGGTGATGGCGCTTTCGCAGGACGATGTGGAGGTGAAACCCGGATCGTGGGTGAAGACATCGCCTTGACCATAAAGCTTGGTGATATCGATCACCTCGGGGCCCGCGCTTGGGGTATGCATCGGCAAATCCAAACTCTTGCCATCGAAGCTGAGCGTGGCGGTCTTGGTCTCGTGCTTGGTGTCTGGCATGTCGGTCCCTTTCAAAAAACCCGTGCCGGGCGGCACGCCTGGCAGAGTGATCGCATCGGGGGCCTGTCTCCCACGGCCCGGTTGGCGGAAATCCGGCGGGTTAGCTGCCGGACCTTGCCGTGTCGTCCAGCCGGGCGAGCGTTTCGCTTTGGCCGAGGACGAGCATCATGTCGAACACGCTAGGGCTCACGGTGCGCCCGGCAAGCGCCGCCCGGATAGGCCCCGCCAATTTGCCGAATTTCAACTCATGGGCTTCGGCGACCTGGTTCAAGATCGCCTCCAGCGTGTCTCGCGTCCAGCTAGCATTCTGCAACTGCTCAGTCAATTCCGAGAGTATACCACGGGATACCGTATCGAGTTGCGCGGCGGCCTTCTCGTCTTGTTTAACTGGCCGTGACACCAGCACAAATTGGGCCTTGTCCATGAGATCGGGGAGGGAGCGGGCGCGATCCTTGAGGCAATACATCGCAGTCAAAAGCCCGTCTTTCTGCACCTGCGAAAGAGGTGGGGCAGCGGTAAGCGCCAGAAAACGCTCAATTTCCGCAACGAGATCAGCGTCGGCCATCTGCGCGATATGCCAGGCCGCGACGCTTTCGAGTTTTTTGAAGTCGAGCCGCGCGGGCGATTTTCCAATGCCGGAGAGGTCGAACCATTCCATCGCCTCCGCATCGGTAAAAAGCTCGTCATCGCCATGGGACCAGCCAAGCCGCGCCAGGTAATTGCGCATGGCGGTGGGCGGATACCCCATTGCGGCGTATTCCTCGACCCCGAGTGCGCCGTGGCGTTTGGAGAGTTTCTTGCCGTCCGGCCCATGGATCAGCGGGATATGGGCGAAGACCGGCAGGTCCCAGCCCATTGCGGTGTAAATCTGCGCCTGACGGGCGGCGTTGTTCAAATGGTCATCGCCGCGGATCACATGGGTCACGCCCATGTCGTGATCGTCGACCACGACGGCCAGCATATAGGTCGGCGTCCCGTCGGACCGGAGGAGGACCATATCGTCCAGCTGATCATTGCGAAATGTCACGGTGCCTTGCACGGCGTCTTCGATCACCGTTTCGCCGTCGCGGGGCGCGCGCAGGCGAATGACGAAAGGCGCGTCGGGATGCTCGGCCGCTGGCACGTCGCGCCAGGGGGAGAGGAAGAGGGTGGAGCGGTTTTCGGCCCGGGCGGCCTCCCGAAACGCTTGGATCTCGTCCGGGGTGGAGAAGCATTTATAGGCGTGACCTTGGGCCAGCATCTGATGCGCCACCTCTGCATGGCGGTCCCGGGCGGCGAATTGGCTGGTGGGCGCGCCATCCCAATCAAGGCCAAGCCAGGTGAGGCCGTTCAGGATCGCCTCTGTCGCTTCGGGGGTGGAGCGGGCGCGGTCGGTGTCTTCGATCCTAAGCAAGAACTTGCCGCCACGTCCGCGCGCGTAAAGCCAGTTGAAAAGCGCCGTGCGCGCGCCGCCGATATGAAGAAATCCCGTGGGCGAGGGCGCGAAGCGGGTCACGATTTGGGCGGCGGTGTCGGCCATCTTCATCCTTTCGGGAGCGGGCTGGTGCGCACACCCCGCGTTAACCTTTCGGAAACCATGACAGAGCTAGGTATTGGGCACGTGTTTAGGCAACCGCGTGAGGGGTGACAAGTGCGCCTCTGGCATCAGATCGACGGGCTCCAGCAGGCGCAGCGCGGGGCCCTTATGCCATGGGCGCCGGTCTTCTTGGGGCTTGGCGTGGCGCTCTATTTTTCGCTGTGGGAGGAGCCTGGGGTGGCCCTTTATGGGGTGGCCATCGCCATGGGTTTGGCCGTGGCAATCGCGGGACGGATCTGGCGGGGAAGCCTTGGGCCGGTGGCGACTGCCCTGGCCCTTGTGGCGCTTGGCCTCTGCTTGGCAGGATGGCGTGCGCATCAGGTGGCGGGGCCGGTGCTAGAGTTCCGCTATTACGGCGCCATCGAAGGGCGGATTGTGGCCGTGGATCGCTCTGCCTCGGACGCGCTTCGGTTGACGTTGGACGATGTGGTGCTGGAGCGGACCGATCCGGCGCGGGCGCCGACCCGGGTGCGTGTTTCGCTTCACGGGCAGCAGGATTGGCTGGTGCCGGAGCCGGGCGCGCGGGTAATGATGACAGGGCATCTGGGGCCACCGGAAGGCCCGGCGGAGCCCGGTGGGTTCGATTTTCAGCGCCACGCCTGGTTTCTGCAATTGGGGGCTGTGGGCTACACCCGGAATCCGGCCCTGATCCTGGAGCATCGCGCGCCCGGCGCGGCCTGGCTGATGC
>JANQNZ010000145.1 GCA_028279315.1 Rhodophyticola sp.
GCTCACCTTGCCGACCTATGATGGAACACTTGCCCCTTACGAGCTGACCGGAACGCCCCTGACCCCGCGCGGCCCCCGGGTGCCGTTCACCCGAACCGCCTTTGCCGCCGCCCATGTCGTCAGCGACCCGCTGGCCGAACGTGACCCCTGGCAAGGGCGCCCCGCGGTTGATTGGGACAGCACGCTCCGCTTCCGCCATTGGCTCTGGGATCAGGGCCTCGGCCTCGCCGAAGCCATGGATACCGCACAGCGCGGCATGGGCGTCGATTGGGAGACGGCGCGCGAGTTGATCACCCGCACCATGGCCGAGGCCAAGGCCCATCCGCTGGCCCCCCGCGTGGCCTGCGGCGCGGGCACCGATCAGGCGGCGCCCGAGACCCTGACCGATGCCGATGCGATCATCGCGGCCTATGCGGAGCAGATGGAGGCGATTGAGGGGGCAGGCGGACAGATCATCCTGATGGCGACCCGCGCCTTGCCTGCGATCGGCGCGGGGCCCGAGACTTATGCGAAAGTCTATGACCACCTGATCGAGAACGCCGCGCAACCCGTCATCCTGCATTGGTTGGGGGATATGTTCGACCCGGCGCTGACCGGCTATTGGGGTGCGGCGGAGGTGGCCGAGGCCAATGAGATCGTGCTTGATCTGATCACCCGCCACGCGGCCAAAATCGACGGGATCAAAATCAGCCTTCTGGACCAAGCCCATGAAGAGGCGTTCCGCGCCCGCCTGCCTGACCCCGTCCGCCTCTACACCGGTGACGATTTCAACTATGCCGCGCTGATCGAGGGCGACGGGGCCCATTACTCCCACGCCCTTCTCGGCATCTTCGCCGCCATCGCGCCCGCCGCCGCGCAGGCGCTAGAGGCCCTGGCCGAGGGCGAGATGGAGCGCTATCACGCGCTTCTTGCTCCCACGGTCCCGCTCTCCCGCGAAATCTTCAAAGCGCCCACGCAATTCTACAAAGCCGGCATCGCGTTCCTCAGTTGGTTGAATGGCACACAGACCCATTTCATCATGCCTGGCGGCTTCCAATCCTCCCGTGAGATCACCCATTATGCGGAAGTCTTCCGCCTGGCCGACCAAGCGGGGCTTCTGGCCCGTCCCGATCTGGCCGAGGCGCGGATGCACACGCTCTTGACGCTCCACGGGATCGGGGATTAGCGACATGCCATGAAACGCCGCCCCACCATCATGGATGTGGCCGCCCGCGCGGGCGTGTCGAAATCCACCGTCTCTCTGGTTCTGCAACGCTCCGACCAAGTGAAACCCGCCACGCGGGACGCGGTGAAAGAGGCGATGGCGGAGCTTGGGTATGTCTATAACCGCGCGGCGGCGCAGCTTCGGTCCTCCTCCGCCGGGCTGATCGGGCTGGTCATCAACGATCTGCGCAATCCCTTCTTCACCGAATTCGCCACGGTCCTGCAAATGAGCCTGGCTGATCGTGGCTATTCTTGCGTGATCGGCAATTCCGACGAGACCCCGGCGCTCCAGGCCCGGCTGATCGCCTCGATGATCGAACATGGGGTGACGGCGCTGGTGATCTCCCCCACTTACGGCGCGCCCGACGACGCGTTCGATGCGCTGGCCCGCGCCGAATTGCCTGTCCTGCAAGTGCTCCGCCAGACCGATGCGCGCACCAATCTCTTCCCGTTCTCCAGCTTCGACTATGCCTCGGGC
Organism: Rhodophyticola sp.; assembly: GCA_028279315.1. Classification (GTDB taxonomy): domain Bacteria; phylum Pseudomonadota; class Alphaproteobacteria; order Rhodobacterales; family Rhodobacteraceae; genus Rhodophyticola. Next base: position 1,682 of record JANQNZ010000145.1, read on the forward strand.
AGTGCAGAGGCCGCGCGGCACCTTATCGGCCAAGGCGCGCGGCGGATTGCCTTTGTGGGTGGGCAGGCGGGATGGGCCATCACGGAAGAGCGGATGTCCGGCTATCTGTCGGAAATGGCCGCGGCGGGTTTGGAACCGCGGGTGTTTCACGGGCCGTCCTCGCGGGCTTTTGGGGTGGAGGCGGCAGGGGGGCTGTTGACCCAATACCCCGATACCGACGGGATCATCTGCTTCAACGATCTGGTGGCGCTTGGGATGATGTCAGGGCTGGCGCGTTTGGGCCGGACCGTGGGGCCTGACCTACGATTGGTCGGGTTCGACGACATCGAAGAGTGTGAGCAAGCCTGGCCGCAGCTCTCTTCGGTTTCCTGCGACATCTCGGGCTTTGCGACCGAGACCACCGCGCGGCTCCTCCGCTGGCTCGACACCGGCACACGGCCCGAGGCCGAGACGCGGATGCCCGTCAACCTGATCGCGCGTGGGTCGAGTTTGGGGTAGGGGCCGCGGCTCCAGCTTCTCCTGGCAAGGCGGCCAATCTCACAAGCTCCGCAATCTCGGTCAGTTGCGCGGCTAGCGGGCTGGTCTTGCGCCAGATCATACCAACCGTGCGCGTCGGCTGTGGCGTGTTGAGCCGCGCAACCGACACAGGCGCCGAGCGGGTCTCAACCCCAACGGCCATCTCGGGGATGAAGGTCACACCCAAACCGGCGCCGACCATCTGCACAAGCGTGGAGAGCGAGCTACCATCCAAGCCTTCACCCGGACGGCTTGCCGGGAGGTTGCAGAAAGACAGCGCCTGATCCCGAAAGCAATGGCCTTCCTCCAGCAGCAACAACCGCATGTCGCGTAGGCTTTCCGCATCCGGTACCGGCGCGCCTGCGTCTTGATCGGGCCGGACCAGAACCATCGCTTCGTCGAAGAGGGGAATTTCGGTCAGCGCGGGTTCTGAGATCGGCAGCGCGACAATGGCGGTGTCGAGCCGGCCCTCCATCAGCTCTTGGATTAATCGCGGCGTCAGCGTCTCACGCACATGGATATCAAGCTCGGGATGGGCGGCGGTCAAACGGCTCAGGACCCGCGGCAGAAGGTAAGGCGCGATGGTGGGAATCACCCCGATCCTGAGCCGCCCGGCCATGCGGTCGGCAGAAACCCGGGCGAGATCGGCCAGTTCATCTATGGCTCGCAAGAT
>JANQNZ010000193.1 GCA_028279315.1 Rhodophyticola sp.
CCCTCAATCTCGCCTTTGCCGAAATTGTCTTTGTTCTTCGACCAGCGTTTGGCCTCGTTATACCCCATCATCGCGGCAACGGTGGAGCCTTCGGCGGGCAGGATGCCGACGAAGGTGCCGAGGCCAGAACTCCGCAGGATTGTCTTCCAGACCCGGCGGAAATCATCCCGGCTGGGCAGTTTCAAGGCCGACATGCTGAAGCGTTCCAGAGGGCTGTCCTTCTGCCCGGCCTGGTCCAAAAGCTCCGCCATCGCGAAGAGGCCGATCAGGACGGGGATGAAGCTGATCCCCTCGTAAAGCTGCGGGACGCCGAAGGTGAAGCGCTCGACGCCCGTGATCAGATCGACGCCCACGGTGGCTAGAAGCACGCCAAACGCGCCGCCGATCAGGTTCTTGACCGCGGATTTCCCGCTGATCGAGGCCAGCATGGAAAGGCCGAAAAGCGTCAGCGCGAAATACTCCGGTGGGCCGAACTGATAGGCGATGGTCGCCAAAGCAGGTGCCGCCAGGATCAGGACCAGAAGCGAGAAGATGCCGCCCAAAACGCTTGAGACCGCCGCCATGCCCAGGGCGCGCCCGGCCTCGCCGTTCTTGGCAAGGGGATAGCCGTCAAAGGCGGTGGCCGCCGCCGGCGGCGCGCCTGGCGCGTTGATCAGGATCGCCGTGATGCTGCCGCCAAAGGTGCCCGCACAGTAAAGGGCCGCCAGCATGGCGATGGCCGGGATCGGTTCCAGATAGATCGTGAAGGGTAGAAGAAGGGCCACCGCCATTGAGCTTGAGAGGCCCGGAAGCGCCCCCACCAGCACACCCACCATGGTGCCCACGATGACAAGGGCCAGGGTGGCCGGCTGTAGGATCTCAAGAAGTCCGCCGAGGATGTCCATGATGCCCTCCGTTCACAGGCCAAGCGCGGAAAGCGGCCCCATGGGCAGGCGCAGACCGAGGATGAGTTTGAAGACCACGTAGATGGCGACAGGAACGCAGGCGGCGAACAGCGCGATTCCGGCAAAGTTCCGGGCGCCCCAGATGATCGGCAGGCACAGGCAAACCAGAAAGAACACAATCGGCAGGCCAAGCGTGGTGAACATCAGCGCCGCTGTCCCAAGGAGCGCCACGGTTGCCATCATCTGCCAGGGCGGGATGCCGCCAAGGGGTTCAGCCCCCTTGATCAAAGCGGTGCCGATCATGATGAATGTCAGGCCGACAATCACCCCCAGGATCAGCCGCGGCATATGTTCGGCAGACATGCCTTGGGTCATGCCAAGGAGGTCGGCCTCGAAGGTGGTGGTCAGGTACCAGAGGAAGGCCGAGAGGCCGAGAATGATGACCCCGGCCAGAACGTCGCGAGAAAAGATCATGGCGTTTGTCCTTGCTGCACGAAGAGAGAGGCGGCCGGAGCGAGAGAGGGGGCTCCGGCCGCCCGGGGAGGAGACCTGCCTATTGGCGCAAGCCCAGTTCTTCGAGCGTGGTGGCGATGCTGTCGTACATATCGCGGATCTGGGTGTCCCAGGCCTCGGCGCCGGTGACGCTCGTGGCGTCGAGCCCAATCCCGAGGAGGTAGTTCTGATACGTGCCGTGCTCCATCGCCGACAGAAGCCCCTCTTCCAAAAGGGCAACCCGGTCATCAGGCGTATCCGCCATCACCACAACGCCGCGCACGGTGGAGAAATTGACCCCCTCGATGCCCAGCTCGGCCAAGGTCGGTGTGTCGGGCAAGATCGCCAGACGGCTGGGCGCCATGACGGCCAGAGGCACGAAATCACCGGACTCAAAACCATCCACCGCCTCGCCATAGTTCAGGCCCGCGGCCAGGATGTTCTGGCCCATCAGGTTGGTGATGATCTCACCGCCACCGTCAAAGGGGACATATGCCACCTCGGCCCCGGCACGGTTGGCGAAGGTGATGGCCGCGATGTGGTCGATCCCGCCGGCTTGTGTGCCGCCCCAGGTCAGGCGCGCCTCTTGCGAGGCGGCGATCAGCTCTTCGATTGTGGAGATGCCCGAGGCCGCATTGACCACCACAATGATCGGGTCGTCGGTTGAGCGCACCACACCGCGGATGTCGTCGATGCCGATGGGCGCGCGACCGCGGGCCATGGTGATCAGATGGGTGGGGGTGATGGCCATCAGCGTATGGCCGTCCGAGGGCCGCTCAGAGACATAGCTCATCGCCACGGCCCCGCCGCCGCCCCGCTGGATCTGCACAAACGCGTCCACGTCAAGCGCGCGCCGCGCCCGGATCAGCATCGTACGCGCCGTGGTGTCGGTTCCACCCCCGGCAGAGGCATGGGTCACAACCTCAATCGGTTGCGACGGAAAATCGTCAGCGGCAGCCGGGCCGATAAAGGCCGCGGTCGCAAAAAGAGCGCCCGCTATACGCGAAAGATAAGTCATGGAGTCCTCCCAACGTGTCTGTGTGGCACGAGTGTTGATGTCGCCCGGAGGTTACATCTTCGAATCGTAAACTGTCAACAGTTTACGATATAGTGAAGCCGCAATGACGCTCAAAGACCGGTTAGAGGGAGGAAATCAGCCGCGAAAATCCATTGGCGACATGGGTCCGCATGGCCGTGGACGCCGCCTCCGCATCGCGCTTCGTCAACGCAGAGACGATATCCGCATGCTCCTGATTCGAGCTTTGCAGGTTGCCTTCCTGCACCAGCCCGCGCCGCCGCAAGAGATGCAGTTGATTGACGATGCGCTTATAGGTGTCTTCGGCAACGCTGTTGCCCGCCGCGCCGACAAGTCTGTCGTGAAACTTGAGGTTGAGCTTGTAGTAAGCCGCAGCATCCTCGGCATCCGCGGCGCGCTGCATCTCATCCACAAGCCGCTGCAATTCCGCGATATCTTCGTCCGAGCCGCGCTTTACGATCAGCTCGCCAATCAGGCCCACAACCGCGCCGCGCAATTCGTAAAGCTCTCGCGCTTCATCCAGCGTGACCTGCCGGACATACATGCCCCGATTGGTTTTGCTGGTCAGCAGCCCGGCCTGTTCCAAGCTGCGGCAAGCCTCACGGATCGGGCCGCGGCTGATCTCTAGGCTTTCGGCGAGCGTGCTCTCATTGATGCGATCGCCCGCGGCCAATTGGCCGGTGGCGATCATCTGTTCAATGGCGTCCACCGCGATGGAGGTGATGGTCTTCGCGCGGCGCTGACGGATCTCTTGGATCGCAGAGGCAGACGTGTTTTCGTTCATGCCCTGGAAAGTATTCTGTGGATGCACACTGTCAACAAACATCAGACAGCAGCGGCGCCGCCTGGATTGCTCTGGACCCATAAGCCCATACGTTGGGTCAGATCAGTCGGGGACACCCGCGGTCGTTCTGGGCCGCGCCGAAGGCATGGCGTTAGGCGGGTCCCATATGATCAACAAACTCCCGCACGGACCGCCGATAGCTGCGCCCGATGGGCACCTCCTCACCCGTTGATAAGACGACAGCCCGCGCGCCTTGCCGCGTGCGCGTGCCTCTGATTGCCGAGCGTGACACCCACCAAGATCGATGGACCCGAACGCCATAATCGCCAAGCGCCTCCGACGCCTCGCCAATCGATCCGCGCAACAGGGTCTCGCCCAATGGCGTCTCGGCGCGCATGTAGTGGTCTTGGGCCTGAAGCAGAAGCAGATCCCGGCCAAGCTCGGGCGGCAGGCGATCGAGCCACGCCGGCTCAGACGGCGCCGGGGCGCGTGTCGTGACGGGATTGCCCTCTGCCTCAGCCGCTTCGAATAGGAACACCGCGGCCAGGGAGATCACGGCGACATAGGGGAACAGACGGATCGCCTCTCCCAGGAACGGATCGCCAAGCACCGACGCGTGCAGAAGCGACAGCCAAAGCGTGACAGGAACGCTTGCCGCGCCCGCACCAAGCGCAACGCTCCAAGGTGCCGCGACCTCCAAGGCCTCAGCCCAAATCACCGTCGCAAAGGATGCCAGAAAGCCGATCCAGTAGGTCGTGATCACGACCACCGCCCAGTAGGTCAGGCGCAGGGGCACCGGCATGGTCGTATAGGTGCCGAACGGGCCGGTCAGCCCCACGATCAAGGCGGTGCATATAAGGCCAACCCAAAGCCGCCAGCTCCCCGCCATCGCGCGCGCTTCGGTGAGCGTCTCACCCAGCACAGTGTCATTTGCGACAAAGCCCATGTCGTTGGCGCCAAACCGGTTTTGTTCCCTCAGCGCCAAGGCTACCCAGACGGCGGTTCAGCCTCAATGGAAAGGGATGGGTTGCATGCGCCTTTTGGCGAAGATTGCTTTGGGATTGCTGATCATCGTCCTGTTGGCGGGGGTTGGCGGCTATCTCTGGCTGCGGAACTCGCCCTATTGGGCCGGGGTCACGCTTTTCGCTGAGGATGTCCGGGTTGAGAATTTTCGGTCGATGGATCGAGTGTTTCCGGCACGGGACGTGGCGGCCGGTGGCGAGGTTTGGGCGTTTGTTTCTAATCCGCAGGGCTTGCCCGACACGTATGAATTTGAGGGCACGGAAAGGCCCGTCGCGGCGTTTCTCGATGCCACCGCCACCACGGGTCTGCTGGTCGTCCATAACGGTGTGATCGTTCATGAGGAGTATCGGCTCGGCGGCTCCGAAACCTCGCCTTTCACATCATGGTCCGTGGCGAAATCGATCCTCTCCGCACTGATCGGGATCGCATTAGAAGAGGGCCATATCAGCAGCATCGACGATCTGATCACCGACTATGTGCCTGAACTGGCTGGCTCAGGCTACGATGGCGTGACGATCGAAGACGCGCTGACCATGTCCTCCGGGGTCGTGTTTGACGAGGATTATGACAACCCGATTTCCGACGTGAACCGGTTGTTCTTCGCGCTTGCTGCCGGACAACCCATGACCGATACGCTCGCCAGCCTGGAACGGGCGCGGGAGCCGGGCACGTATAACACCTACATCAGCGCAGATTCCATCGCCCTTGGTTTGGTTCTGGAGGCGGCGACAGGTCTGCCGAATGAGGACTATCTCGCCACGCGGATTTGGCAACCGATGGGGGCGGAAGCGCCTGCCGTCTGGAGCACCGGTCGCGTGGGACCTGTCCTGCCGTTCTGCTGTCTGAATGCGCGGCTGCGGGACTATGCGCGTTTCGGGCGGCTCTTCCTTGAGGGGGGCGCACGGGACGGCGACCAGATCGTGCCGCGCGACTGGGTTGGGATATCTACCCGCCCCACTGCGCCGCGGCTGGAACCCGGCGACAACCCGGCCTCCTTCTGGACCTTCGGCTATGGGTACCACTGGTGGATCCCAGAAGAGCCGGAGGAGGAGTTCCTCGCGATCGGCATTTGGGGCCAGTACATCTATGTCGATCGCGCCCGAGAGATCGTGATCGTGAAGACCAGCGCCGACGAAGGTTTCGATACCCGCGACCATGAAACCGTCGCGCTGTTCCGCGCCATTGCATCGCAGGTCGACGCAGCCGTGCCATAGCGGCGCGCGCCACAACACCCTTTGCCGTCCGTCATCCCCTCAGAAGAGATCAAAGACATGCCCAGCCATTACATCTATCTTGTCGCCTCGGTCATTGCAGAGGCTATCGGGTACTCCGCCCTTAATGCCAGTGCCCAGTTCACCAAGCTTTGGCCCTCGCTTCTTGTGATCGTTGGCCTTGGCGGTTCGTTCTACTTTTTGACGCTTGCCCTCAAATACATGCCCTTGGGCATCACCTATGCGTTGGCGTCAGGCCTTGGGGTTGTCGTCGTGGCGATGGCGGGAGTGCTTGTCTTTGGCCAGAAGCTCGACCTAGCCGCGATTGTCGGCCTCGCCTTCATCATCGCGGGCATCGTCATCATCAACGCGCTGTCGGATTTTGCGGTGCATTAGGGTCGGGACTCAATTGGCCCACCAGACTATGGCGTCGGCGAGGAAGACTGTGGACAGGGCGACGCAGCCGTGGCTTCAAATCAACGCACCTAATCCGCTTAGTCTTTGACGGATCGTGGTAGGATCACGACGACCCAGCGCCGCGGCCATCCCGGCGGCTTCGCCAGTGGCAAAGCTTGTTCCCATCACGCGGATTGACGCATAGGCGGCGGCATCCGCCCCGATGGCGCGACCGGCAAGCCAGAGGTTATCGAGCTTTGCCGCCCGAAGCGCATCCAAAGGCACATGCGCGTAGCCTGCACCGCCAATGGGCCGATAGATCGGGCGGCCGGGTGTGTCATGGCTTTCCATCGGCCAGGCGGCCCGGGCCACGCCGTCCTGACACTTTCGTCCGTTTAAGAGGTCTTGGCCCGTCAGGGTGTACCGTGCCGGGGGATGACGGCTTTCCCGGATGCCGATTTGCGGCCCGGTTTGGATCAGATAGGCCCGCTCGAACCCCGGCACCCGGTCCCGGAGAACCCCGACATAATCTTGGGCCGCGGCCCTAAGCGCCTGTTCGGCCCGGGTGAAACTGTCTGAGGAGAGATTGGGCATCTCGACGTCGATGATCATCCACCAGAGGTCGGTGGAACCCGGAACGCGCGTGTAGATGCCGCCGTCACCGCGCAGCACCGGCCACGCACCGCCTTGCGCGGTATAGTCCGCCAGCGCGGCAATGATGGCTTGGCGGTCGATCTGTAGATCAGGGGCCAGTCCCCCGATCCGAATTGGGGCGGAGGCGGCTTGAAGCCGCCCCTCGCCATCACCGACGCGACACTCCAGTCCAGCAACCAGGGAGAGGTTTGCGTCACCCGTCGCGTCGATGAATTGCTCGGCGGCCACGCGGGTGCGGCCATCCATCCCTGCCAAAGTGGCCGCTTCGAGGGCCGTCGCGGTACGCGCAACCGCGGCGACGCGGGTGTGCAAGAGAACCTTCACACCGTGATCGAGCAACACACGGTCAAGCGCCAGTTTGACCGCCTCTGGGTCAAGGAGAATGATCCAATTCCCCGTGGTCTCAGAACGGTGCGGCGCGGCCTTCAGGCCAAGGCGGCGCAACTGGTCCAGCACAAGGGACCCGGCGCCAGCCACCGCGGGCACAGGCTCAGCGCCCTGTTGGAAGAACCCGCAATAGGCCAGGACCTGCGCTGCCGTGGCGGCCCCGCCGAGAAACCCGTATTTCTCAACCAACAACACCTTGGCCCCCGCGCGCGCCGCCCCAAGGGCGGCCCCGACTCCCCCTGCCCCGCCGCCCGCGACAAGAACGTCGTATTGGGCTTCGGGGCGGCGGCTCATACGCGCCAATCCAAGAGGTGCTTTTCCACCTGACCAATCAGGAAGCTCACAGTCACACCCAAGACAGAGAGGATTGTGACACCGGCGAAGAGGCGTTCGAGATCGTAAAGCGACCCGGCCTGCAGGATATAGGCCCCCACCCCATGGGTCGCGCCCAGCATCTCGGCTGCGACCAGAAGGATGATCCCAATGGCCAGGCTGATGCGAAGCCCTGACAAGATACCGGGCATGGCCCCGGGCAGCACAATCTTCCGGACGATCGACAACCAGGAGAGGCCAAAGCTCTGCCCCATACGGATCAGCGTTCGGTCGACGTTTTCGACCGCGCCATAGGTCGCCACCACCGTGGGTGTGAAGGTGCCAAGGGCGATCAAAGCGTATTTTGATCCCTCGTCGATGCCGAACCAGATCACGAACAAGGGCAGAAGCGCGATTTTTGGGATCGGGAAGATCGCCGCCACCAGGGGCACCAACCCCGCCCGGATCAGCGAAAAGAGCCCGATCAGAATGCCAAGCCCGATACCTGCAGAGACCCCGATGGCCGATCCTACAACCAGCCGCGAGAGGGAAATCGACAGATGGTCCCAAAGCGCGCCGGTCCGATAAAGCTCACCAAATGTGGCCAAGACATCCGATGGCCGGGGCAGCGTCAGGTTGGAGATCCAACCGGCCCTGACCCCCCATTCGATCAGAGCGATCAACACGATGAAGACGGCGAGACCGACAAAGCGGATGGGCCGCGGTCGAAAGCCGCCGCCCCGGAATGGGACGGGCTGTTTCGGCAAGTCGGTTTGGATCTCAGTCATGGACCAACTCCTCATCTGCGGCGCGGGCTTCGCTTCGCATGACCTCCCAAAGGTGTTTTTGCCGGGCGTCCAGGTCTGCATCGCCCAGGCTGCGCTCCGTCAGGGGACGATCGATTTCGACGATCTCACGGACCTCTCCGGGCCGACGCGACAGAACGACGATTTTGTGGCCAAGCCGAACGGCCTCGGACAGATTGTGGGTGACATAAAGCGCGGTGAATGGCTCCCGCGCCCAGAGCGACACGAGATCGTCGATCAGAAGCTCCCGGGTTTGCGCATCGAGGGCGGAGAGCGGTTCATCCATCAGCATGACGGCAGGCCGCACGGCAAGGGCGCGCGCGATAGCGACACGCTGCTTCATGCCGCCCGACAGCTGCTTGGGCAGCGCGGTTCGGAAGTCGCCGAGGTTCGTCCGGGCCAGGACATCGGCGACAATGGCCTCGCCCCTCTCACCCCGGATGCCGTGATCTTCGAGCACAAGGCGGACATTCCCGTCGACGGTCCGCCACGGCAGCAGAGCAAAATCTTGGAAGATGAATGTGAGCGGGTTCAGGCAATCTTCGGGCGGCTCACCCACCTGCAAAATCTCGCCCTGATCGGGCCGCTCCAACCCACCGGCCATGCGGAGAAGCGTGGATTTCCCACAACCAGAGGGGCCAACGATGCACACGATCTGCCCCGAGGGGACATTGAGCGTGATGTCGCGCAAAACCTCAACATTCCCGTAGGAGTGAGACACGCCGTTCAGGGACAAGTCCATGGGCTACCCAATGATTAAGTGGGATGGGAGGGCGCGGGGCCGTGTGAGAGCTGCCCGCGCCCGTCTCTGGTTCAGATGGTTTCGACGTAGGATGTATCGACCACGGTCTCAAACGCGATGTCTTGGTCGATCAAATCTTCGGATTTGAACCAATCGAACTGATCCTGAAGCGAGGCGAGGTTCAAGGCCGCCCCCGGCGTCAGTCTCATCGAGCCGTTGATGATCGACGGCGCCGCCGCATCATATTCCCGATCCGTGTAGACGTAGTTGTGGATCAGACGGACCATCTCATCCCGACCCCCGTCGCCAAGCGCGCTATCCACCATAGCGGCGTTGAAATCATCCACCCCGCGACTGAAGGCGCCCAGGAAGTTCTCGGTCATCTCCCGCTCGTCATTTGCGTTAGCGGTCGAGGTGAAGACGGTCGTGACCTGGTAGTTCGGCAGGTAGTCCGCGACATCGCCGATGATGTGAACGGCGCCCGATCCGCCAAGCGCCAAGGCGATATGTGGAACGATGGCCCAGCCATCGACCTGGCCCGAGCGCAGGGACGAGATGATGTTGCCGACGCTTTGCAGGGGCGTGTAGTTCAGCGTGATGTTCTCCGCCGCCGCCATTTTGGAGCCCATGTAGTGGAACGACGACCCGGCCTGGCTGATCGCAAAGCGGCGGCCATCCAGCGCCGCGGTGGACGTCACGCCATCCTGGAAGGCGGCATCAGAGACAAGAAATTTCTGCCCGGTGACGCCCGGCTCTTCCTGAAGTGCGCCGCCGATCACCCGAACAGCGCCGCGATTGGCAAGCGAGATCAGGCCGCCCGTCATCGCGGTCACGGCGTAATCCACATCGCCCGAGGCAATCGCCACGGCCATCGGCTGTGCCGCATCGAAGAAGCGCAATTCCACGTCCAGCCCCGCTTCCGCGAAATAGCCCCGCTCAAAGGCGGTGAAGGTGCCCGCATGACTGGTGAAGCGCAGGGCCCCCACCACAAGGGGCGTATTGGCGATGGCGGGCGCGGCCAGCGCCGTGGCGGCCGCCGCCGCGGTGCCGCCCATCAGCGTGACGGCTTGACGTCTATTCAGTCGCATCTTCTATCCTCCCTGATTTATTGATGCGTAGAGGTGGTCTGCTGGCGCCCCGGTCAGGTCATCCCTTCGACCTCTCCGGGGGCCAAATCGACCGCAATCTCCTCGGTAAGCGCAGCGCGCGCCCCTGCCCCGTCGCGATCCAAGATCGCCTGGACCAGGGCGGCTTGCCGGGTTCTGCGGGCCTCGAAATCCAACCGCCCCTCCCTCAGGGCAGCCAAGAAGAAGCGCCGCGATTGATCGTAGAACTGGGTCTGCAAAGCGTTCATGCGGGGTGAGCCGCTGGCCGACACAATCGCCTGATGAAACGCGCGCAGGGCCTCATCCCATTGCAGCGCGGTCAGGTCGTCGGGCTGCGAGGCCACCGCCTCCTCCGCGCGTCTCAGCGCATGATGGGCGGCGACGACCCGGCCCTCCCAAGCCACGTCGCCATTGGTCATCGCCCAGTCGAGCGCCGTGCATTCGATCTCCACGCGGAGGCGAAGGATATCGAGCAGATCGGCTTCGGTGGCCGAGGCCACGCGGAACCCGCGCTGCGCCTCGGCCTCAACCAGACCTTCTGCCGAGAGGATCCGCAACGCTTCCCGGATCGAGTGATTGGACCCGCCATACCGCCCACGCAGATCGTCAAGCTTCAGCTTCGCATCGGGCGTCAGCACGCCAAAGGAGATGTCCCGCCGAAGCGCGCTGGCGACCAGCGACACGATTGTGTCTTCTTCTCGATCTTTCCGGCCAAAAAGCGCCATTGTTCCACCATTTCAAAAATGTTGGATATTTTTGGATTCGTTTTATAAACGGAGTCAAGTGCGTTTTTTGAGGATGCTCGCCATGGCGATATCGGGGAGGACAGGTCTGATCTTCATCATCGGACACCCGGTTGCGCAGGTGAAAACGCCGCCATCGGTCAATGAGTGGTGCAGAAAGGCGGGCCTGGATGTCGTTATGGTGCCCTTGGACGTGCCGCCCGGTCAGCTTGGCCAACTCTTCGATCTGGTGCGGGCCAGCGAGACCGTGGTGGGGCTGAGTTTGACCTATCCCCACAAGCAGGCCGCGCTGGCGCTTACCGACGATGTCTCGGCGCGGTGCCGCAGGATTGGCGCGGTCAACACGATCCGGCGGGAGCCCGATGGGCACCTGGTTGGAGAGATGACGGACGGGCTCGCCATGCGCGCCGCGCTTGAGGGCGCCGGTGTCGATCTGACCGGAGCCTCGGCCCTGCTTGCAGGCGCCGGGGGCGGTGCGGGCGCCGCCATCGCCGATGCCCTGTGCGAGGCTGGCGTGGCGCGCTTGCTCCTCTCCGAGCCGGATGAAGATCGCCTCAGCCGGATCACGGAGTCGCTCACCGCGGATTTCCCATCTATCGAGGTAGTGAGGGACGATGGAACGACGCCGGTCGACATTGGTGTCAACGCCAGCCCGCTTGGACTGCGGCCCAGTGATCCTGAACCATTTGACCTTCAGAGGATCGCGAGAGGCGGTGCCGTTGCCGATGTCGTTACGCCGGATGAGCCTTCAAGACTCGTGAGGCGGTGGCGGGCGAAGGGCGCCCCGGTCGTTTCCGGCGACGATATGGCAGAAGCGCAATTGTCCTTCCAATTGGATCATTGGCAGGTGCGGGGAAGTGCGCAACCTCCGCGCAGCGCATTGACCTGACACCATCAAGGACCGCCCACTATTCTGCCAGCGCCCGCCCATCACCTAGGCAGGCATCTGCGGGCGCATGTCGTCGGCAGAAATGCCCGCGACCTGGGTGGGTTTCTTCATCGCATCGCGGCGGAAGGGCTCTCCCAGCTCCTGGTTCAGCACACATTCGATGAAGGTGGTGACCCCGTCTTTCATTTGCTCTTTGACCGCCGTGTTCAAAGCATCGGTCAAGGCCTCCATGCCGCGCACTTGCACGCCTTTCAGCCCGCAACCCTCGGCCACTTTGGCGTAGTCCACGCCGAGGTTCAGTTCGGTCCCGACGAAATTGTCGTCGAACCAAAGCGTTGTGTTCCGCTTTTCCGCCCCCCATTGGTAGTTGCGGAAGATGATCATGGTGATGGGCGGCCAGTCGCCACGCCCGCAGGCCGTCATTTCATTCATCGAGATGCCAAAGGCGCCGTCACCCGCGAAACCAATCACCGGCACATCCGGGCAGGCAATTTTGGCCCCCAGGATCGCGGGCAGGCCATAGCCGCAGGGCCCAAAGAGGCCGGGCGCAAGGTATTTTCGGCCTTTCTCAAAGCTCGGATAGGCGTTGCCGATCGCGCAGTTGTTGCCGATGTCGGACGAGATGATCGCGTCTTTCGGCATCGCGGACATGATTGCGCGCCAGGCTTGGCGGGGGGACATGCGGTCAGGCTCACGGGTCCGGGCGCGTTCGTTCCAATTGGTGCCCGGGTCATCGTCTTCGTGATCCATCGAAGACAGTTGCTGCGCCCAGGCCGATTTTGTCTGTGCGATGGTGGCCTTGCGCTCTGCCCGGCCCGCATCGCCAGCGGTGTCGGTCAGTTGCTCCAACAGCGCCTCGGCCACAAGCTTCGCGTCGCCTTGGATGCCCACGGTCACGGTCTTGGTCAGGCCGATCCGGTCGGAATTGATATCGACCTGGATCACCTTGGCGTCTTTCGGCCAATAATCGATGCCGTATCCCGGCAGGGTGGAGAATGGGTTCAACCGGGTGCCGAGGCAAAGCACCACATCAGCCTTCGCAATCAACTCCATCGCCGCTTTTGAGCCGTTGTAGCCAAGCGGCCCGGCAAAAAGCGGGTGGGAGCCGGGGAAGGCATCATTGTGCTGATAGCCGCAGCAGACCGGCGCATCGAGCCGTTCAGCCAAAGCCGCCGAGGCCGGGATCGCGCCCGCCAGCACCACGCCCGCGCCGTTCAGGATCACCGGGAATTCGGCCTCAGACAGAAGCTTCGCCGCCTCTGCCACGGCGGCGCTGCCGCCTTGCGGGCGTTCCAGCCGCACGACCTGTGGCAGTTCAATATCGATCACTTGAGTCCAGAAATCCCGTGGCACGTTGATCTGCGCCGGCGCCGAGCCGCGCCAGGCTTTCTCGATCACCCGGTTCAGCACTTCGGCGATGCGGGAGGGATCGCGAACCTCCTCCTGATAGCAGACCATGTCAGCGAAAAGCCGCATCTGCTCGATCTCTTGGAATCCGCCTTGGCCGATGGTCTTGTTCGCCGCTTGCGGCGTCACCAGCAGCATGGGCGTGTGGTTCCAATAAGCGGTCTTGATCGGCGTCACGAAATTCGTGATGCCGGGGCCATTCTGGGCAATCGCCATGCACATCTTACCGCTCGCGCGCGTGAACCCATCGGCGATCATGCCCGCATTCGTCTCATGCGCGCAGTCCCAGAATGTGATGCCCGCGGCCGGAAACAGATCCGAGATCGGCATCATGGCCGAGCCGATAATGCCAAAGGCATTGTCGATCCCATGCATCTGCAAGACCTTAACGAACGCTTCTTCGGTGGTCATTTTCATGGGTCTGGTCCTTCGCGTGTCCTGGCGCAGTGTCGCGCGATCTCGTCATCCGTGGGACGGCATCCTCAACCCCACCCGCAGATCGGCGTGCGCGTGGTGGATTCTCCCTTTCCCTCATCCATAAGATGAGCAATATTGAGACTGCAAGTCCCATTTTTACCAATTGGGGCGATGAACCATACCGCACGACAGGCACATAAACCGAGGCAAGGATGGACGGGGACCGACCGCGGGAGACCATTCCGACGAATCTGAGGCTGCTGATGGTCTTGGAGGAGGTGGCGAGAGCGGGCGTGCCCGTCACCCCCACAGACGTGAACGCCGCCTTGGATTTGCCCAAACCCACGATCCACCGGCTTTTCGCGACGCTGGAGGCGGAAGGGTTCCTAGAGCGGGATCTGGATGGGCGCAGCTATTCGCCAGGCCCCCGCACAAGAACGCTTGCGGGCGGCATCCTGTCGTCGCTCCAGATTCGGACGGCGCGGCTGGCAATCCTGAGGCGACTGAGCCGCGAGATTGGCGAGACCTGCAACATCGCCCTGCCTGGCGACGACGCGATGATCTATATAGAGCGGGTGGAGACCGAGTGGCCGCTCCGCATCCAAATGCCTGCCGGCACAAAGGTGCCGTTTCACTGCACGGCCAGCGGCAAAATGTATCTCAGCACGCTCTCCCCGGCTCATCTGGACCGCTATCTTGAGGCGGCCGATCTGAGCGCCGAAACGAAAAACACGATCACGGAGCGCGCCCAACTCCGGGATGAGATCGCGATGGTTCGGAGCCAAGGCTACGCGCTCGACCGCGAAGAGTTCATGATCGACATGGTGGCGCTGGCCGTGCCGGTTCTGGGACCGCAGGGGCGTCTTTTGGCCACGCTGTCATTCCATGCGCCGACGCAACGCTTCGATATCGAGAAGGCTTTGGAGTTTATCGGCACGCTCAACGCAGCATCGGTCGAGTTGTCGAGCCTACTCGGCGCGGATGCGATAGGGGACGCATAGATCGGGATGACTCCCCGGGGGCATGTCCACGACACCAAACACACGTCTTTCTCCGCTCCCTGCCCGAACAGCACCCCCTCACCCCGGCGCCCTGCGCGGCCCGCGAGACCAACCTAAACCCGCGATATAAAGCGCGCCTTTCTGCCGATCTGAACGAGGTTATGGCGCACATCCGCCGAGCGGGATCGGCCGCGATCGGCACTCCCTTTTTCTTAAGCCTTTGAAGGCTGTTCGAGCCGGGTCAGCACTCCGCTCCACCGTCTTGCGGCCATAAACCTCGGGCCAATATCTCAGGCCGCCCGGCCCCTTAAACCCTCCTCGGATGGACCGCCTGCACCGGTCGGATCAGGTTCAGCCACACCCGGCGGGCTCAGGCCTTCCAATCCTTGAAACAGAACTGCCCGATCGCGATGCGCCAAGCCGTTGACCCACGCCAAGTCGCGATCGGTCGCAGAGAAGCAACTGACACCCCGCCCCTCATCGGCGGCTAAGAACTGGAGGACATCATGAAGCACTTCAAACGTATCCGGGCGGACGTCCCGACTGAGCCCTTCTTGCGAGAGATCGCGGGCATCGACGACGCTTGGGCCAACGCCACAGGTCGCCAAGACAAAATCGCCGTTCAACGGGAGGCGCTTGCCATCCCGCTCCGCGGATTGCGCAAATCGATGATCCTGGGCCGCAAGCGCCGAGATGTGCACGAAAGCCGGTGGACCAGCGGCTCGGTCAACTTCCCCATCGCACGGGCCTTTCTGGAAGATGTCTCGCGCGAATTGGATGCCGATCTCAGCCGCGCCAAGATCGTCTGCCTTCCCGCAGGACGCAGGGTTTATCCCCATATAGACCGGGGCGAATACTACCGGCTCCGGGGCCGCTATCACCTGGTCCTGAAATCCTCCGCCGGGTCCTGGATGAAGGCCGGCGATGAAGAGGTCCGAATGCAAGCGGGGGAACTTTGGTGGTTCGACAACGATGAAATGCATGAAGCGTTCAATGACGGCACCGAAGACCGCATCCATATGATCTTTGACCTCTTGCCTGCCGAGATGCGGGCCCGCGCCGCGGCCTCAACCGACCGCGCCCGCGCCAAGCTGAAGGAGGCCGCGTAATCCCATGGCACAGATTGTTCACAGAAAAGGCACCCCCGGCGTTCTGCCCCATGCGTGGCTTATCCAACCCCGGATGGCCCAGGCCGGCCCACCCATTGTCGCGGTCCATGGCATCATGCGGGATGCGGAGCGGATGGCACATCTTCTGGCCCCACGCGCGGAAGAGATTGGGCGCACCGTCGTCCTGCCGATCTTCGACCGGACCTCCTGGCGGCGCTATCAACGCGCCGCCTGCGGGCAGCGCGCTGATTGGGCCTTGCTCGCTCTTCTGAAGACCCTCAGAGACGAGGGGCAGATCGCCGATGGTCCGGTCGATCTGTCAGGCTATTCCGGTGGTGCCCAATTCTCTCACCGCTTCGCCTGGCTTTACCCTGAGAAGGTGGCGCGGCTTTGCCTGGTGGCACCCGGGTGGTGGACCTTCCCAAATGCCAGCGGCGCGTATCCGTTTGGCCTTGGTGGCGGCGAAGACGGGCTTGGGACGTTCTGGTTAAAGGCCAATCTGCGGCGTTTCCTGGATCGGGAAATCCATGTCGCCGTCGGCGCGTGTGACCTGGAGCAGGATCAGAAACTCCGCCAGGACCCCGAGGTCACCGCCCAACAAGGCCCGACCCGGGTTGCCCGTGCAAGGGCTTGGTGCGCAGCGATGACGGACGCCACCCAAGCGGAAGGCCTGCCCCCCCGGGTCACCTATCGGGAATTGCCGGGCTGCGGCCATAGCTTCGAAGACTGCGTGACCCTTGGCGGGCTCGCCGAAGATTTCCTGTCCCCCTCGCAGACGCCGGTGCCGACCCAGGCCCCGATTGTTGACTGTGATCCTATTGAGGAGGTTGCGTGATGCGCCTTGTGAATACCGATCAACCCTCTGCCGCGCTTCTGGAGCGGGCGAAATGGAGCTTCACCACACGCCGCGTGCGGCGTGCCTTGGCCAGCCGGGTCGAGACCGACCTTTCCACGGCCAAATCCGGCGATCTGGTGCTGGCCCAAGTGCAGAGCTTGGGAAACCATAAACGCCTGCAATTAAGCGACGGGCGGTTCTCCCCCCTCTATCTGGGCGACCGGGTGGTGCTGGCCTGTGGCGACCGCTTCG
>JANQNZ010000207.1 GCA_028279315.1 Rhodophyticola sp.
CTTCGCCGGTTCGGGCTACGCGGATTTGTCGGAAACGGCGCTCCACTACATTGGCGGCATCATCAAGCACGCCAAGGCCATCAACGCCTTCACCAACCCGTCGACCAACTCCTACAAACGCCTGATCCCGGGCTTTGAGGCGCCGGTTCTGCGCGCTTATTCCGCCCGCAACCGCTCTGGCTGTGTGCGGATCCCGTGGACGGAAAGCCCGAAAGCGAAACGTGTCGAGGCGCGCTTCCCTGATCCGTCGGCGAACCCCTATCTCTGTTTCGCGGCCCTTCTGATGGCCGGGCTGGACGGGATCGCCAATAAAATCCATCCGGGCGATCCGTCGGACAAAGACCTGTATGATCTGCCGCCGGAAGAATTAGCTGGTATCCCGACGGTCTGTGCCTCGCTTCGCGAAGCGCTGGAGGCGCTGGAGGCCGATCATGACTTCCTTCTGGCCGGGGACGTGTTCACCAAAGACCAGATCGAAGGCTATATGGAGCTGAAATGGGAAGAGGTGTACGCGTTTGAGCACACCCCGCACCCGGTGGAATACATGAACTACTACAGCTGCTAAAGCGCTGATCAGAAACGGGAAAGAGGCGCCCTTCGCGGGTGCCTCTTTGCGTTTGGCGCATGTCCGCGGTCTTGACGGCGGGCACCGCTTGCGCCCAGGCTGACCTTAGTCCGTCACTTCGAAGGTCTTTTCAAACATGGCTGCCCGTGCCCTCGCCCTCTCATTGATCCTCTTGGCGCCTGCCGCCCATGCGCAAGAGATGTTGTCCACGACACCGCAAGCCGTCTTATCCGTGGCCCAAGGCTTCGGCTCGGCCCAGATGGACGCGCCCGATCATAATGGGCGGCCCATCATATCAGGCATGGTCGACGGCACCCGTTATGGCATCTTGTTCTATGGCTGCGAAAACGGGGCGGATTGCGACTCGATCCAGTTCTTTGCCAGTTTCACCAGCCCCAATAACGCGTTGGATTTCCTGAATGAATGGAATGCCGATCAGCGCTTTGGCTCCGCCTATCGCGAGGATGATGGCGATGTGATCCTGCACTATAGCGCCAATCTGGACTTCGGGGTCAGCCGGCGGAATATGGAAGATACGTTCGACATTTGGCAGCTTACGCTGACCGATTTCGCCGACCGGATGTTCAGCGATCAGAAATAGAGGGGTGCTGAGCGCGCGCCGGTTCAGAACCGGGTGAAGCGAGAGGCGCGACGGCCCAACCGCATGGCCTGCCGCGCGGTTTTCTGATTGCGCTGCACTTGCTCTTCTTGCTCCGGTGTCATCGCATCTTCGCGGCTCTGCCCCTGCCCTCTGCGAGAGACCCGGTCGATGCCGGCATCGACACCGCGATTGACGACCTGACGGATCAGGCGATTGATCACCATGTTCACGATGCGGTCCATTGGTCAGCCTCCTCACCACGCTTACTCAACAAAATATAGGCAGAAAACGGCAGAAATCAGGCAGGGCCCCCGATTATTCCTCAAAAAGCTCGTCCTGACCTTCATCTTCGGGGCCGTCATAAGCCTCGTCTTCCTCACCCGTCGGTGTTGGCATCACGCCCGGCGGCGGGCGGTTGTCGAGGAGCCCGGCAGAGCGGAGTTCTTTCAACCCGGGCAGATCGCGCGCGCTTTCCAGGCCAAAATGGTCCAGGAAAGCCTGGGTGACGACATAAGTCACGGGCCGCCCGGGCGTCATCTTGCGACGTCCGAAACGGACCCATTCCAGCTCGATCAACTGATCCACCGTACCGCGCGATACGCTGACGCCTCGGATTTCTTCGATCTCGGCCCGGGTGACGGGCTGGTGATAGGCAATGATGGCCAAGGTTTCGATGGCGGCGCGGCTGAGTTTCCGGGTCTCGACCGTCTCCCGGCTCATCAGAAAGCCCAGATCAGCGGCGGTGCGGATGGCCCAGGCCTCCCCCACTTTCACCACATTCACCCCCCGGCCCTCATAGCGGCGCTTGAGCAAGACCAACGCCTCCGCCGCGTCCGCGCCATGGGGCATCCGCGCTTCCATCTCTCGCGTCGTCATTGGCTCAGCGCTGGCGAACAGCAGCGCTTCGACCATGCGTTCCTGCTCGGCCAAAGGCGGGGCCTGGAACAGGCTTTCTTCGGTTTCTGTCGATGGCGTCTCGCTCATCTCACTCGTCTTTTCGTTTCAATTCGATGGGCGCGAAGGTCTCAGACTGGCGGAGACTGACCTTACCCGCCTTCGCCAGCTCCAATGCGGCGGCAAAAGTGGAGGCGGTGGCGGAGCGGCGCCTGGCCGGGTCCAACTCCCAACCCTCTGGAATGTAAGAGGAAATATCGGTCCAATCCCCCGCAAATCCGATCAACCCGCGGAGTCGCTCTAGCGCCTCTTCCATGGTGAAGACCGCCTCTCGATCCATCGTATAAGGGCGGAACTCGTCGCGGGTGCGGATGCGCGCATAGGCCTGCATCAGGTCGATCAGCCCGGCGGTATAGGTGATGGTCTTGGCCGTGGTCACGGCCTCAGGCAGGCCGCGCTGGAACCGGTCGCGGCCCAAACGATCCCCCGCCATCAGTTTCGCGGCGCATTCCCGCATCGCGGCGAGACGTTCGAGCTGGAAAGCGAGATGGGCGGCCATTTCTTCGCCTGACGGGCCGTCTTCTTCGGGGTCCGGCGGGAGCAGCAAGCGGGACTTCAGGAAGGTCAGCCAGGCGGCCATGACGAGGTAATCGGCGGCCAGTTCGATCCTGAGACTGCGGGCCTCGGCGATGAAACCCAAATACTGCTCGGCCAGGCGCAGGACCGAGATTTTGCGCAAATCCACCTTCTGGGTGCGGCTCAGCGTCAGAAGCAGGTCAAGCGGGCCTTCAAACCCGTCCACATCGACGATCAGCGCCTCGGCCTCGCGGCGCTCACTCACGGTTTCCCAGAGCGCCTCATTGTCATTTGCCGGTATCGGAGTGTCAGCCATAAACCTGCCCGTCCAGAAGCGCCGTAAGGTCTGCCTCTGCGGCCTCAATGTCAAGCGGCTCAGGCGGTTTCCGCCGTTGAAGTGCGGCGTCTGCGCGGGCCTCTGCGCGGCCTGTCAGGATCCCGCTTTCAGCCACCACAACCTCCATCTCCGCCAGGTCGCCATTGCAATGGAGAACAATATCGCAGCCCGCAGCCCTGGCCCGGGCGGCGCGTTCGCCAATGGGCCCGGGCAGCGCGCCCATGGAGAGGTCATCGGTCATCAAAAGGCCATCAAAGCCGATCTCGTCGCGGATGAGACCGATCAGCCGGGGCGAGAGCGTTGCAGGTTCCCCGTCTTCGATCGCTTCATAGACGATATGGGCCGTCATACCCAAAGGCAGATCAGTGAGCGGTTTGAAGGCCGCGAAATCGGTCTCGCGCAAGGTCGCTAGCGGGGCCGTCACGCGGGGCACGGTCTCATGGCTATCGACCTCTCCCAGCCCATAGCCGGGTAGATGCTTCAGGACCGGCAAAACACCCCCCGCCAAGAGCCCCTCGGCCACCGCGCGGGCCACGGTCGAGACGATCTCAGCCGTGTCGCCGTAGAGCCGGTTCAGCAGAACGGGGTGAGTCCCCTCCCGCGCCACATCGGCCAAAGGCGCGCAATT
>JANQNZ010000216.1 GCA_028279315.1 Rhodophyticola sp.
TGGCTGAGTCTGGTGCTGAGATCGGAACGGGGAGGGGCTTGGCTGCCATTAAGCGCTGCCGCTCAGCGGAAAGATCGCCAGCCCACGGCCTGTCGATGCCCGGCTCCCGTTCTGCCTTGGGCAACTCCCATCGTGTTTCGCGGCGGCCCGCCAATGCCTCCTTCCTCCGGCCCCCTCAATCCTCAAACCGCACCGCGCGCTGCCGGGTCCGGTTCACATGTAACGCCAACACATCGGGCCGGGAATAATGGCCCATCAGGTCCAGATTCTGCCGCTCCTCCCGAACCCGGCCCGCATCAATCTCGGCTACAACAAGCGCCTCGCGATCCACCACAGGCTCCACCAGAACCGTTCCATCCGGGGCGACCAGCGTGGTGCCGCCATTTGAGATCACCTCTCCGCCGAACTCCGCGATTTCGTCCCGCGCCAACGTATGCTCGGGCAGGTCCGACACCCTCAGAAGCCCGCTGACCGCCGCCACATAAGACCGGCTTTCCTTGGCGATGAAGACCGGCAGGTCTTGGGTGTTGTGCAGGCCCCCCGGCCAGACGCTCACATGCAAGCTCTCGCCTTGGCCGTAAAGCGCCGCGCGGGCCAGCGGCAGCCAGTTTTCATAACAGTTCAGGCCCCCGACCCGGAACGGCCCCAGATCATGGACGCGGAGCCCATGCCCATCGCCTGAGGCCCAGGCCAGCCGTTCCTCATAAGTCGGGTGCAGCTTGCGGTGGATCGACGCGATTTGCCCATCCGCCGCGATATAGATCAAGCTGCAATATAGCGAGTGGCTGCCCCGGTCAGGTGCGCGTTCCATGATGCCCAGATAGATCGCGATCTGGCGCTCAGCGGCGAGCGCACAAAGCGGATCCAGATCGCCGCGTTCGATCACCACACCCTGATCTAGATAGCGCGCATAGATCGCCTTTTGCTTGGGGTCGTTGAAGCGCGCGCCATCGGTGCGCTCGATCCAGACCGGATAACCGGGGACAAGCGCCTCGCCAAACGCCACCAGGTGGCAGCCCTGATCGGCGGCCTCTGTGACGGCCTGAAGCACCTTGGCGAGCGTCGCCTCGCGGTCCAGCCAGACCGGGGCGATCTGGGCCAATCCGATGGTCAGGGTGTCGTCTGGCGCGGGGGTTTCTGGGGTAGCAGGGCGGATGATTTCCATCGGTGGGGTCCTTTCCTCGTCCGCCTTTGCCTATCACGGTTTGCATAGGCTGGAAGCGGCGATAGACTTCGCGTGACTGAGGAGGAGCCGCCCATGGCCATGCTTGCCAATCTGCCGCGCAACGAAGATGGGATCGCAACCGCGCTTGGCATTCTGGGCCAGCGCTTTGGCCCCCGGTTTGAGACCGGCCAGGCGCTCAGGGAACAGCACGGGCACACCACCACCTGGCTTCGCAATCAGCCGCCTGATGCCGTGATCTTCGCTGAGACCACGGAAGAGGTGCAAGAGATCGTGCGCATCTGCGCGACGCATCATGTGCCGATCATCCCCTTTGGCACCGGCACCTCGCTTGAAGGCCATGTGAATGCGCCCGCGGGTGGGATCAGCGTGGATTTCAGCCGGATGGACAAGGTCTTGGCGGTGCATCAGGAAGACATGGATGTGGTGATTGAGCCGGGTGTAACGCGGAAGGCGCTCAACACCCATCTGCGGGATACGGGCCTGTTCTTCCCGATTGATCCCGGCGCGGACGCGTCGCTGGGTGGGATGGCGGCCACCAATGCCTCGGGCACCAATGCGGTGCGCTATGGCACGATGAAGGACAATGTGTTGGCCCTGAAAGCGGTCCTGCCGTCGGGCGAGGTTCTGAAAACGGCGGCGCGGGCGCGAAAAACCTCTGCTGGGTATGACCTGACGCGGCTGGTTGTGGGCTCCGAAGGCACGCTTGGACTGATCACCGAAATGACCCTGCGCCTGCAGGGCATTCCTGAGGCGGTGTCGGCGGCCACATGCTCTTTCCCAAGCGTCGAGGCCGCCTGCAATACGGTGATCGCGACGATCCAATACGGGCTGCCGATTGCGCGGATCGAGCTTCTGGACGCGCTGACGGTCAAAGCCGTAAACGCCTATTCTAAGCTCAGCCTGCCTGAGACGCCGCTACTTCTCGTGGAGTTCCACGGGTCTGAGAGCGGCGTGGCTGAACAGGCTGAGAGCTTCGGGGAGATCGCGGGCGAATTTGAAGGCTCCGGCTTTACCTTCACCACCCGGGAGGAGGACCGCAACCGCCTCTGGCAGGCCCGCCATGACGCCTATTGGGCCTCTCTCGGCCTTCGCCCGGGCGCCAAAGGCATCTCCACCGATGTCTGCGTGCCGGTTTCCCGCCTGGCCGATTGCGTCACGGCGGCGCAGGAGAAGACGCAAGAGATGGGCTTCATCGCCCCGGTTGTGGGCCATGTGGGGGATGGGAATTTCCACGTCCTTCTGCTGATCGACATGGACGACGCGGGCGAGATCGCGCGGGCCGAAGGCTTTGTTGGCTGGCTGAATGATCTGGCGATTTCCATGGACGGGACCTGCACCGGCGAACACGGGATCGGGCAGGGCAAAGCGCCTTACCTGGTTCGGGAGCTTGGGGAGCCTGCGACGGGCGCCATGGCCGCAATCAAAGCCGCGCTGGACCCGCTGAATATATTCAACCCAGGGAAAATCGGCCTGCCGCCGCCTTAGCGCGGCGCTTATTGCCAGCCTGTCGCCAGCATGACCGAGACGCCAACCCCCATTTCCGCCCATACCGAACCGCATCTTTCGGGCCGCGCCGGATGGCTTCGCGCGGCTGTGATGGGGGCGAATGATGGCATCCTCTCGACCGCATCGCTGATTGTCGGCGTCGCAGCAGGTGGTGGGGATCGGGTGGAAATCCTGCTGGCCGGGATCGCGGGCATGGTGGCGGGCGCAATGAGCATGGCGGCAGGCGAATATGTCTCAGTGTCGAGCCAAGCGGATGTGGAACGCGCCGATATCGCGCGGGAGCGGCGGGAATTGGCAAAGAACCCCGCGGGCGAGTTGCGGGAGTTGGAGTCGATCTACGAAGCGCGCGGCCTCAGCCCGGAATTGGCCGCCGACGTCGCGCGTGAATTGACCGAGGCGGATGCGCTTGGCACCCATTTGCGCGATGAGATCGGGTTGACCGATTTGGCCCCGCCGAAGCCGTTGCAGGCGGCCTTGGTTTCGGCTCTGACCTTCGGGCTTGGGGCGTCTGTGCCGCTGTTGATGTCTGCGCTCAGTCCCTTGGAGATGCTCCTGCCTGTCGTCGCGGCGGCGACGCTTCTGGCGCTGGCGACCCTCGGGGCGCTTGGGGCGAAGGCGGGCGGTGCACCCAAGCTAAAAGCCGCGGGGCGGGTGGTTTTGTGGGGCGTGCTTGCCATGGCGGCGACCTCGGCCATTGGGGCCTTGGTGGGGCAGGCGCTTTAGGGGGGGGTGTTTTTGTGAGGTCTGCGCCGAACGCCTGCCCTTCTACGTCTCCTGCACGGCTTATGCCGTGCTCCGGAAGGGACGGTGTAGGGCGGGACTTGTCCCGCCAAGAAACACGGCGGCGGCGCCCCTGGCACGGCGGGACAAGTCCCGCCCTACTGGCGGCGTCTGCGTCCGGCTTCGGCCATACTCGGATCGAAAGGCCTGACCGCCTGACCTTCAACGACAAGAAAACTCGCCTGATCACCCACTTTCAGCACATTCGGCTCCCCCATCAGCACCCGATGCGGCGCGTCAAAGGCGAAGGGGAGCGCCTCGACCAGCGGCAGGCCGACAGCCTCAGCAAAATACCGGACCCCATCCAGAAGCGACAAATCCGCACCGGCAAGTGTGCCGTCTTCAAGCATCAACCGCCCATCTTCCCGGGCGATTCTCCGCCCGTTCAGCGTGAATTCCTGCGCGTCGGTCCCCGCCACGGCCATGGCATCGCTGACCAGCACCAGGGCCTCAGCCCGCGCGCGAAAAGCCAACCGCAGCCCGGCGCCGTGCACATGGTGGCCATCGGCAATCAGACCAAAACTCGGCGCTTTGTCCAGCGCCGCGCCCAGAAGCCCCGGCGCGCGGTGATGCAAGCCCGACATGGCGTTGAAGAGATGGGTTGCCATGCGGGCGCCAGCCTCGAAAGCCGCACAGGCGGTGTCGTAATCGCAATTGGAATGGCCGAGGGAGACGATGACGCCGGCCTCGACCAAGGTGCCGATCTGCTCAAACGTCACCTTCTCTGGCGCAAGAGTGACAATCAGATGCCCAACCCGGGCCTTGGCGTCGAGATAAAGCGCCAGGTCTTCGGCCTCCATCGGGCGCAGATGGGCCGGATCATGGGCACCCGGCAAGGCCAGATGCGGGCCTTCCAGATGGAGGCCCAGGATCGCAGGGTCGTCGGTGCTGGCAACCAGATCGATGATCCGCGCCGTTTCCTCAGGCGTGTCGGAGATCAGCGTCGGGAGGATCGCCGCTGTCCCAAGCTGCTGATGGGCCGCGGCAATGCGGATGAGGTCGTCACTTGTGCGGCACTCACCCAGCATCAGGCCGCCGCCGCCATTCACTTGCAGGTCGATCGGCCCAGGGCAGAGGGTTCTCGCGCCCTCTCGACCTGTCGGCTCCGAAATCTCGGTGATCTGGTTGCCCTCGACAATGACATCCACCCCCCGGCGCCAGCCCGCACCGTCGCGGATATTGACGCCGCTGATGGTGGTCATGGTAGCGCCGCAGCCAGGGCCAAGGCGCCATCGAGGGGCGTGCCTGCCGGTTCGGTCACATCTGCGGCCAACTGGTTCGGCAAGTGGTTGGTCAACACCCGGCCAAACCCGCCCATCAGGACCAGCGGTTCGCCCGGTTTATGGCCGATATCGGTCAGGGTGGCGGTCACCTCGTCCAAGGTCATCGCCAAAAGCGTGGCGCCAAGCCCCGTGTCGAGATGCTCGAACACAAGCGGCGTCAGCTTCGCAAACTTCGCGGGCGGCGCCTCTTTCAACGCGATCAGCGGGTGCGGCGGCAAAGCGGCCATGACCGCATCTGAGAGACGGTCTGCAGGGCGCCGCCCCTCCACTGCTTGCAGGCTGAGCGTCACCGCTTTCCGGCCCAACCAGGCGGCCGAGGCTTCATCGCCCAACCGGAAGCCCCAGCCCCCCAGATGCCGAATATCCGCGCCTGATCGGCGCACATAGAAAGAACCGGTGCCGAGGCTCGCCACAGTCCCGTCCCGGGGGCCAAGCGCACCTTCAAGCGTCGTGACACTGTCATCGACAATCTGCGCCGGGAAGGGTAGGCGCCTCGCCATCTCGGCGGCCAGATCAGGCAGGCGGCAACCGGCGATCCCGGCCACGATGCGCGCGCGTTTCAAGGTGGCCCAATCAAGGCCCGCCCGGTCCAGGGCCGCGCCCACGGTGCCGGTGATC
>JANQNZ010000232.1 GCA_028279315.1 Rhodophyticola sp.
CGAGGACATCGCCCGCGGCCTGTCGGATGTTGTGACACCGCTCACCCAGGCACCCGCCGCGTGAGCGACAGAGATTCCGTCACCGCCTTGGAAGGGTGCGGGCGGCGGATAACCGGCCCGGTTGGTCAGGAGGACCATCCGGGGACGACCCAAAGAGAGGGAGAAACCTATGGCAGACAAGCCAGACAATAATGCGTACTGGTCGGCGAACATTCGCCTGGTCACCATCTGCTTGGTGATCTGGGCGCTTGCTTCTTACGGCTTCGCAATTCTGCTGCGCCCGCTGATCAGCGGCATCGCAGTGGGCGGGACGGATTTGGGCTTTTGGTTTGCCCAACAAGGATCGATCCTCGTGTTCCTGTGTCTGATCTTCTTCTACGCCTGGCGTATGAACAAGATCGATAAGGAACATGGCGTGGACGAATAAGGGACGGACCAAACCATGGATCAAACAACACTCAATATTATCGTGGTGGGGCTCAGCTTTGCGCTCTACTTCGGTATCGCAATCTGGGCCCGGGCTGGCTCGACCTCTGAGTTCTATGCCGCTGGCCGCGGTGTGAACCCGGTGGTCAACGGGATGGCGACGGCGGCTGACTGGATGTCGGCGGCCTCTTTCATCTCGATGGCGGGCCTCATCGCCTTTGTGGGCTACAACAACTCCCTCTTCCTGATGGGCTGGACCGGCGGCTATGTGCTTATGGCCATGCTGCTTGCGCCGTACTTGCGGAAGTTCGGCAAGTTCACGGTGCCCGAGTTCATCGGTGACCGGTACTACTCCAACACCGCGCGTGTGGTGGGGGTTATCTGCCTCATCGTGATCTCGGTGACCTACGTGATCGGTCAGATGACCGGTGCGGGCGTTGCCTTCTCGCGCTTCCTGGAGGTTGAATCGACCACCGGCCTCTTCATCGCGTCGGCGGTTGTCTTCGTCTACGCGGTTCTGGGCGGCATGAAAGGCATCACCTACACCCAAGTGGCGCAGTACTGCGTGCTGATCATCGCCTACACCATCCCGGCCATCTTCATTTCGCTGCAACTGACCGGCAACCCGATCCCGGGTCTGGGTCTGTTCTCGAACATGAACGAAGGTCTCCCGGGCGGTGTTGAGGCAGGTGTTCCGCTTCTGGTGACGCTGGACGGTCTGCTGACCGATCTGGGCTTCAACGAGTACACCGCAACCACCAACCCCTGGCTGATGGCCCTTTACACGCTGTCGCTGATGATCGGGACCGCGGGTCTGCCGCACGTGATCATCCGCTTCTTCACCGTGCCGAAGGTGGCTGACGCCCGTTGGTCCGCTGGTTGGGCGCTGGTCTTCATCGCGCTGCTGTATCTCACAGCCCCGGCTGTGGGTGCGATGGCGCGTTTGAACATCACCACCCAGTTCTGGCCGGAAGGTATCCAAGGTGAGGCCGTCGCGGTCGAAACGATCGAGAACGACGCAGCCTATGACTGGATGCAGACCTGGGAGGAAACCGGTTTGCTTGGTTGGGAAGACAAAAACGGCGACGGCCGGATCCAGTACTACAACGACGGTAATGCCGATATGGCAGCGCTGGCGGAAGAGCGTGGCTGGGCCGGGAATGAGCTGACCAACTTCAACCGGGATATCCTGGTGCTTGCCAACCCCGAGATCGCGAACTTGCCCGGATGGGTGATCGCACTGATCGCGGCGGGTGGTATCGCAGCGGCGCTGTCCACGGCGGCGGGTCTGCTTCTGGCGATCTCGTCGGCAATCAGCCACGACCTGATTAAATCCGTGATCAATCCAAACATCACGGAACAGGGAGAGCTGTTGGCCGCACGGATATCCATGGCCGGTGCCATCGTCTTGGCGACCTATCTGGGGCTTAACCCACCGGGCTTTGCGGCTCAGGTTGTGGCGCTCGCCTTCGGCCTGGCAGCAGCAACGCTGTTCCCGGCGCTGATGATGGGCATCTTCTCCAAGCGGATGAACTCTGCAGGCGCAACCTGGGGTATGCTTGCTGGTCTGATCACGACCTGTGTCTACCTGTTCCTCTACCTGGGTGTCTTCTTCATCCCGGGCACGAACGCGCTGACCGCAGATCAGTACCTGTTCGGCATCCCGCCGACCCATTTCGGGCCGATCGGTGCGCTGGCGAACTTCCTGGTGGCCTATGTGGTCAGCCGCGCCACCTCGGCGCCGCCGCAGGAGATCCAAGAGCTGGTCGAATCCGTCCGCGTCCCCCGTGGGGCCGGTGCGGCGGCCGATCACTAAGGATCGACGACCTGACGGGCAGGGCCTGCGACACCGTGGGCCCTACCATAAGACCGGCGCATCCCGAAGAGATCGGGATGCGCCTTTCCATATCCTTCGAGAGTCTCTCATGACGACCGATTTCGCCGAGACCCTGGCTCAGACCCACCCTTATGACAGCCTGCCACCCGATGCGCTTGAGGCGCTGGCCGGGGTTGTCGCAGAGGCGCAATTCGGACCGGGCGACGTGATCTACGCCTCGGGGGAGACCCAGAAGGCGCTGTACCTGATCCTGTCGGGTCGGGTCGATATCACCGATGGCGAGGGGTCGTTGGTGTCGATCTTGGGACCGAAGAATTCCTTCGGTGAGCGCGGGCTGATGAAAGACGGCCTGGCTGTTGTGACCGCCACCGCGACGGAGCCAACCCGGACGCTTGCGATCCCGGCTGAGACCTTTCACGAGCTGATTTCAGCGCATCCACGGGTGCAGAGCTTCTTCGACCGCTCGCGGCCCGCGCAGGCGCGGAAGAAAGACCTCACGACACTGGCGCTGTCAGAGATCATGACGCCCGCGCCCGTCACCTGCCCTCCAAGCGCGACGATGCAAGAGGCCGCGCAGGTGATGCGGGACCGCAATGTCTCTTGCGTGATCGTGACGGGTGGGGATGGCGTGACCGGCATCATGACCACTCGCGACCTCGCCAAACGTGCTGTGGCCGTGGGCCTGCCCTATGACACCCCGATCTCGGACTTCATGACCCAAGACCCGGTGACCTTGCCCCCTACGGCGCTGATCTCGGACGTCCTGCATCTGATGGTGGAGAAACGGATCACCCATATGCCGGTGGTCCAAAGTGGAGAGCTGGTAGGTATCCTCACCCAGACCGATCTGACGCGCTTCCAAGCCACCTCTTCCGCGGCGCTGATCCGCGAGATCGTCGAAGCACCGACTACGGCAGCCATCGCTGACGTTGTGGGCCGTATCCCGCAACTCCTGATGCAGCTTGTGGGTGCCCATAACGCCCATCAGGTGGTCACAAGGCTGATCACCGATATCGGTGATGCCGCAACGCGCCGCCTTCTAACCCTGGCCGAGGCCGAACTTGGGCCGCCCCCTGTCCCCTATTTGTGGCTCGCCTGCGGCAGCCAAGGCCGACAGGAGCAAACCGGCGTCAGTGATCAGGACAACTGCCTGATCCTCGACGATGCCGCGAGCGAGGCCGATGACACCTATTTCGCGGCACTCGCCAAGTTTGTCTCGGACGGGCTGGACGAGGCCGGGTACTACTACTGCCCCGGCGATATGATGGCCACGAACCCGCAATGGCGCCAACCGGTCCGCGTCTGGCGGCAGTATTTCCACACCTGGATCAACAAGCCCGACCCGATGGCCCAGATGCTGGCCAGTGTCATGTACGACCTGCGCCCCATCGGCGGCACCGAGCGGCTGTTTGCCGATCTCCAGGAAGAGACCTTGGCGAAATCCGCGAAGAACAGCATCTTCGTGGCCCACATGATCTCAAACTCGCTGAAACATCATCCGCCGCTTGGCCTCTTCCGCGGGTTCGCGACGATCCGCTCGGGCGAGCATAAGAACACGCTCGATCTGAAACATAACGGCGTGGTGCCGGTGGTTGATCTGGGCCGGGTCTATGCGCTGCAGGGGCAGTTGACGCCGGTCAATACCCGCGCGCGGCTGACCGCGGCCGTGGATCACGGCGTGATCTCGGAAAGTGGCGGGCGCGATTTGATCGACGCGTATGACATGATCGCCGACACCCGCCTGGCGCACCAAGCCGCGCAGATCAAACGCGGTGAGAAGCCCGACAACTTCATGTCCCCCACCGATCTCAGCGATTTTGAGCGGAGCCATCTGCGCGACGCTTTTGTCGTGATCAAAACCATGCAATCCGCCGCCGCCTCGCGCAGCGGCCCGCTCACCTAAACCTGCCCGAAAGGCCCCGTAGCCCCCATGTTCTTCACCCTCATCGGCACAATCTTCGCAGGCTTCGCAGGCGCGGGCATGGTGATGCTGCTGCGCTTTGCCCTAAAGAACCGAATCCCGGGCTGGGCCACGCCGGTGGCCGCGGGCGTGGCCATGCTGGCCGCCACGATCGGCAGTGAATATGGCTGGTACGAGAACACCCGCCGCACCATTCCCGATACGTTCGAGATCGTCAGCATCCGGGAAGAGCGGGATTGGTATCGCCCCTGGACCTACATCATCCCCTTTGTCTCTGGCTTTGTCTCCATTGACCGGGCCAGCGAGATGACGAACGAGGCCGTGCCGGGTGTGCGGCTGATCCAAGGGTACATTTTTCAGCGCTTCGGCGCGACGAATTCAGTTCCCATGCTGGTCGATTGCCCCGGCTCCCGCCGGGCGGAAGTGATCGACGGGCTAGCATTAGGTGAGGACGGCACCCCAACGGATGTCGATTGGGTTGAGGTGCCCGAGGATGACGCGCTGTTAAGGGCGGTATGTGGAGGGACCGCCGCAAGTTGAGACGCATCTAAGGCGGATCGGGGAGAGAGCTCCGCCACGGCTGCGCCCAGGGCATGAGGAGGCCCTGACCGATGTTGACCCATCTCAGCCTGCGTTTGCGCATATTTCTGTTTTTTGCCCTTCTGGCCCTTGGCGGCACCGCCCTTGTGATCGGTGGGCTGACCATCGGCTATATCCGCTTGGGCGAAGATCACGCGCTGTCGTCTTTTGTGATTGCCGGCGCCGTGGGCAGTTTCGCGATCATCGGGCTGACCACCTGGATCTGGGTTCTCTTCGACGAACATGTGGCGCGGCCCGTGGAGCGGCTGGCCGCCGAAATGCGCGCCCGCGCCCATACGGATGTGGAGCACGAAATCGACCACCGCACGGCGCAATATCTGGGTGATCTGGCCCCTGCTGCGGCGGCCGTCGCCTCTCACCTGGTTGAGACCAAGAACGAAATGGCGCTGGAGATCGGGCGTGAGACCGCGAAGCTGGGGCTTGAGAAATCGCGACTCGAGACACTTCTGGCCGAGGTGCCGGACGGGGTGCTGTTCTGCACACCCGATCATGCGGTTGTGCTTTATAACGGCCAAGCCAAGGGCGTTCTCGATGACAGCCCGGCCTTGGGCCTGAACCGTCCTGTCGCGGACGTCTTGATGCCAGGCCCCATCCGGCAAGCTTATGACCGGCTGCTGGACGCCGAAGCCAAGGAAGGCGCCGATATCCTGGTGGCGACTAAGGAAGGCGCGAAGCTCTTAGAAGCGCGGATGCGGCTCATGTGGCTTGAGGGGCAAGAGACCAAGCAACCGGGCTATGTGCTGAGTCTCCGCGACGTCAGCGGTGATCTGCAAATCCAGGCCGAGCGCGCCCATCTTCTGACCGATCTGCTTGAAGCAGCCGAGGCCGCGCTGCCGCATCTACCAAGGGATGTGGCGGAAGCCCAAGCGCTGGCCCAGACCACCGCCGATGTCGCCGCGCGGAAGCGCCCGACAGATACCAAATGGTGGCCCCTGGAAGCCTTGGCCGCGAGCGATCTTGGCGCAGCGCTCAGGGCACGGCTGAAGCGCAAGGGCTTTGATCTCACCTGCGATCTGCCGCGCACCCTTGTCCGCTGTGATGGCTTTGCAGTCACTCGGCTGTTGGAGCGCCTGGCGCTTGATTGGTCCGGAGATGGCGCCACGGGCTTCACCTTCACTACTGCCGAACCCTCAGGCGACAGCCTCACCTTGCGGCTCGCCGCCGACGGCCCTTTGCCCTCGGGCGAGACGCTTGCGGCTTGGCTTGCAACCCCGCTCAGCCCCGGCCTCGCCCGGTTCGCGGGTCGCGATGTGCTGATCTCCCATGCCACCCGCCTCAGCACCGACGACGGCGCCCTTAGCCTGACGCTGGCCCGCGCAAATCCACGCAAAGGCCTGTCGGCTCCGGCGATCCTCTATGATTTCGAATTGCTGCACGCGGAACTGCCGGAGGAGCTGTCGGACGCGCCGCTCAAGTCGCTCAGCTACGTGGTGTTCGACACGGAAACCACAGGCCTCAACCCGCAAGTGGATGAGATTTGCCAGATCGCCGCCGTGCGGATCGTCAACGGCAAACGGATCGATGGGGAACGCTTCGATATGCTGGTGAACCCAGGCCGGAAAATCCCCCAGGCCTCCATCGAAGTGCATGGCGTCACCAATGAAATGGTGGCCGATGCGGTTTCGGTGCCCACCGCGCTGAAACGCTTCCATCACTACGCGAAGGATGCCGTCCTGGTCGCCCATAATGCCCCCTTCGACATGAGCTTCCTACAGCGTCGCGAAACCGAGATCGGTGCGCGGTTTGATCAGCCGATCCTCGATACGGTTCTCTGCTCCGCCATCCTTTTCGGCCAATCCGCCGAACACACGCTGGATGCGGTCTGTGACCGGTTGGGCGTCGTGATCCCCGAAGCCGACCGCCACACCGCGATTGGCGATGCAATCGGGACAGCGGAGGCGTTTCGAAAGATGATTCCGATGCTCGAAGCGGCAGAGCTGCCCAATTTAGGGGCAACCATCAAAGCCTTCGACAAACATGCCCGCCTCATTGAGCACCTGAATTGACGGATCGCCGACCGCCCGGCTCTATCTTTTATAAGATTGTTTGAAAGGACCCCGCTTATGGCCCGTGTACCGCTTTATCAGAAGGCCGAAACTGAGATGCGCCGGCGTATCCGATCCGGCGAATGGGATGTCGGCCTTCGCCTGCCCAATGAGTTCATCCTGGCCGAGGAGTTCAAGGTCAGCCAAGGCACCATGCGCCGGGCCTTGATCACGCTTGAAACCGAAGGGCTTCTGGCCCGGAAGCCGGGGCGTGGGACCCATGTGGCAAGCCCGAATGCGCGGGCCAACTCCGGCACGCCGACCGGCGCGGGTCACCTCACGCTCGCGAATGGTGGCGCAGCCGATTTTGAGGTGTTCCGCAGCCGAACCACCACCCGCCGCGCGGAAGAGGACGAAGCCGCGCTTTTCGGAGCGGCACGGGTCATCGTGGTGGAGCGTACATTGAAACTCTCAGGCGCGCGTGCTGCGCTCGATGAGGTCGTCTTGCCTGAAGCATCAGAGATCGGCATCGATGGAGAAAGCGCGGTGGGACTCATGGAACTTCTCGGCGCCCATGGTCTTTCGCCCGCGACAGTGGAGGACCAGCTCTCGGCCGATATGTGCTCCATGTCGGACTCCGTGGCACTCTCCGTCGACCGGCACACCGCGCTTCTGGTCCTAACCCGGACGGCGAAAGATGGCGGCGGGCACCCGATCGCGCGACAGACGCTGAAGCTTGTTGGGGAGTTGGTGGGTTATCAGCCTGGCTAGGCCTCCGGACACAGAACGCGCTTCGATCATGCACACAGCTACGCTTTCAGCTCAGAGACCCTGACGGTCACCAATTGCCGCTCAAACCCCGTCGATGCAGACATATTTCGTCTCCAGATAATCCTCCAGCCCTTGGCTGCCGCCCTCTTTGCCAAGCCCGGATTCCTTGACCCCGCCAAAGGGCGCCTCGACTGTGGTGATCAGCCCGGAATTGATCCCGATCATCCCGTATTTCAGCCCTTCATTCAGTCGGAAGGCGCGGGCCAAATCGGTGGTGTAGGCATAGGCCGCCAGCCCATAGACGGTGTCATTGGCCATCGCAATGGCCTCGGCTTCGGTGTCGAATTTGAAGACGGGCGCGAGGGGGCCGAAGATCTCTTCCTGGGCAAAGGCCATGTCTTGGGTTGCGTCTGCTAGAACGGTGGGCTGAAAATAGGTCCCACCCAATTCGTGGCGCCCGCCGCCCGTGACCACGCGAGCGCCTTTGCCGGTCGCGTCGGCCAATAACTCTTCGACCTTCTCCACCGCGCCCATATCGATCATCGGGCCTTGGACGACGCCCTCGTCCCGCCCGTCGCCGATCTTCATCGCCGCGGTCTCCTCAGCGAGGCGCGCGACGAAGGCGTCATAGATACCCGCCTGCGCGTAAATCCGGTTTGCGCAGACGCAGGTCTGGCCCATATTCCGGTACTTCGAGACCATGGCGCCCTGAACCGCCGCCTCCAAATCCGCATCGTCGAAGACCAGGAACGGCGCATTGCCGCCCAGTTCCATCGAGACCTTTTTCACAGTGTCCGCCGATTGCCGGATTAGTTCTTTGCCGACCTCGGTGGAGCCGGTGAAGGTGATCTTCCGCACCTCGGGCCGGGCCATCATCGCGCCCGCGATTGCCCGCGCTGATCCGGTGAGGATGTTCACCGCGCCGTTCGGGAACCCAACCTCCTCGGCCAGGGCGGCCCAGGCGAGGCCCGAATAGGGGGTCGCCGTGGCCGGTTTGGCGACCACCGTGCAGCCGACGGCCAAGGCGGGCGCAAGCTTCCGCGCCAACATCGAGGAGGGGAAATTCCACGGTGTGATCATGCCCACCACCCCCACGGGGTGTTTGGTGACCAAGATCCGACGTCCATTCACGCCCGCCGGCACGATCTCCCCTTTCGCGCGGCGCGCCTCCTCCGCAAACCAGCGGACATATTGCGCGCCGATGGCGATTTCGCCTTTGGCCTCGGCCAGCGGTTTACCCATTTCGACGGTCAGAAGCTCGGCCAGGTCCGCCTGGTTGTCCATCAACGCATCATGCAGCTTCCACAACAAGCTCAGCCGCTCCATCAGCGCCATATCCGCGAAACCGGGGAAGGCCGCTTGCGCGGCATCGATGGCGCGCAGGGTCTCGGCCTCACCGGCCTTCGGGACCGTGCCGATCACCTCCCCGTTTGCCGGGTTTGTCACGTCGATGGAGGCCCCGTCATCCGCGCCCACCCAGGCGCCGTCTATGAAATTCCCTTCGCGCAGCCAGGTTTGATATCCGCTCATGCGCTCTCTCCCTTATCCAAAGCCGCCATCATCACCGCGACGTCCAGCATCCGGTTCGAAAAGCCCCATTCATTGTCATACCAGCCAAAGACCCGCAGCATCCCGCCTTTGGAGCGTTTGATCTCTGGCCCCGCGATGATCACCGATTCAGGCCGCGCGCGCAGGTCGGTGGAGACCAGCGGCTGATCCG
This sequence comes from Rhodophyticola sp., assembly GCA_028279315.1. GTDB lineage: Bacteria > Pseudomonadota > Alphaproteobacteria > Rhodobacterales > Rhodobacteraceae > Rhodophyticola. The sequence goes on from JANQNZ010000232.1 coordinate 9,261, forward strand.
TGAAGCCAATGACTGGCCCCGCCGCGCCCCTCAACATCTCCTGCGCCTCCTTTGCCGAGGGCGCTGCGCGGGTGATGATGGCAAGGTCCACGGCCGAAACGCTCGCCGTCGGCACCCGAACGGCGGAGCCGGTGATCCGCCCCGCCAGATGCGGCAGGACCAGATCGACCAAAGCTTCGGCGCTTGTGGTCGTCGGCACCATGGAGAGCGCCGCGGCGCGCGACCGGGCCAGATCGCCCGTGGGGGCATCCACG
>JANQNZ010000206.1 GCA_028279315.1 Rhodophyticola sp.
ACGGCCCCGATTGGTGCGGCGGAGGCGGAGGTGTTGGATGTGATCCTGTCGCTCCGCGAAACCCTGTCGAACGCCTTTGAGCAATTGCGCGACATCACGGTGGATTTGCCGGGCTTGGCCCCCGCCGTCTCGCGTATGGCGCGGCGGATGGAGGCGTTGGATGCCGCGGGCGTGGACGTGGCTGGCCTGCCGTTCGAGGCGAGTTATGGCCGCACGAACATGGAATATTACGACGGGTTTGTGTTTGGCTTCCTGGCCGAGGCGCGGCCTGATTTGCCGCCGCTGGCGACCGGTGGGCGGTACGATGCGCTTTGCCGGGTTTTGGGCGGCGGGCGTGATATTCCGGCGGTCGGTGGCGTGATCCGGCCGGAACTGGTGTTTCAACTGCATCAGCATCTGGCGGAGGGCGCGCGATGACGCTGCGCCTCGCCATCCCCTCCAAAGGCCGGTTGATGGATAAGACGGTGGATTGGTTCGCCGCCCGGGGCGTTGAGATGCGCCGTAGCGGGGTCGACCGCGAATATGCCGCGCATATCGAAGGCTCGGACGTGCAATTGATGCTGCTGAGCGCGTCCGAGATCCCGCGTGATCTGCAATCGGGCCGGATACATCTGGGGGTGACTGGCAGCGATCTGGTCCATGAGCGCATCCCGAATAGGGATCAGGTGGTGGCCGAACTGGCGCCGCTTGGGTTTGGAGGCGCCGATCTGGTGATTGCGGTGCCGAAGATCTGGGTGGATGTGGAGACCTTGGACGATCTCGACGCCGTCGCCTCGGATTTCCGGGCGGCCCATGGGCATCGTCTGCGGATCGCCACGAAATACCACCGGCTGGTGCGGGAATTCCTGCAAGATGCGGGCGTGGCGGATTATCAATTGGTGGACAGCCAGGGCGCGACCGAAGGGACGGTCAAGCACCTGACCGCAGAGGCGATTGCCGACATCACCTCAACCGGCGATACGCTGCGGGCGAACCATCTGAAGGTGCTACAAGACGGGTTGGTGCATCGAAGCCAGGCGACGCTGTTCAAGTCGCGGGTCGCGGACTGGGGCACGGCGGAGCAGGCGGCGCTGGCGCGGCTGTTGGAGACGCTTGGGATTGCGGTTTAGGGCGTGGTGCGACGACAGATGCCGGGATCGGAGCCGGAAAGAAACCGTAGGGCGGGACTTGTCCCGCCATGACCCCGTGAATCCCCTGGGCGCGGCGGGACAAGTCCCGCCCTACCGATAACTCCCCCGCCTCTCTATGACCCCTGTCCGAATAACGCGCCGAAGGCGCCGGGCATCGACGGCGTTGCCCGTAGGCGACTTTCAAAGAAAGTCTGCCGAGAGGGGCCGTCCCGCGGCCTGGCGATTTGGTTGATCTTGGCGCTGAGATTGGATCGAGGCCGGATTTGGCTGGGATTAAGCGCCTTGGCTCAATGGTCGGATCGCCAGCCCCCGGCCTGTCGATGCCCGGCTTGCGTGGTGCTTGGGGCATCTCGTCCTGATAGGGCTTAACGCACCCCAATCTCGGCAAGCGCGGACTGCAAAGTCGGCGGCAGCGCATCCTCATGTTGCCGCGCGGCGCGCAGATCGCTTGGCGCATCGGATGCAGGCAGATAGCGCCAGCCTTGGAAGGCACGTCTTGGCGTGGCCTCCACCCGCACCAATTCAGGCTCCAGCACGATCCCGCAGCGCGCGATCCCGTCGCCGCGATCCACCTCGTCCAGCCGCAGAATCCGCTGCCGGGCCAGGATCACGCCTTTGATCACCCAATAGATCGAGCCGCCATCCAAGAGCTCCTCCGCCCGTTTCGGCCACATGCGTGTGACATGGCGCGGCAGCCCGTCGGCGCCTTGGGCGCGCGGGGTTGTCTGCCAGGCGGCAAGCCCGTCAACAGACTCGGTCCCGACTGAGAGCTTTATGAGATGGAGATTCGCAGCCATAGCTATATATCTAGCTTTGTGCTGCAACCCACCACAAGGTCTGGTAGACTTATCCACAGTTTCTGTTAATCTCCCACCCCCCAAGCGTCGAGAAAGCTGCCGCCCATGACCCGCTTTTCCGCCCCGATTTCTGAGCAAATCTGGGACATGAAATACCGCCTGAAAGAGGCGGATGGCACGCCAGTTGACCAGACAGTGGAAGACACTTGGCGCCGGGTTGCGCGGGCCTTAGCCGCGACCGAGGCGGAGCCGGAGGCCTGGGAAGACCGCTTCTACACCGCGCTGGAGGATTTCAAATACCTGCCCGCGGGCCGCATCCTGGCGGGCGCGGGCACAGGCCGCTCGGTGACGCTCTTCAACTGTTTCGTCATGGGCACGATCCCCGATTCCATGTCCGGCATTTTCGATGCGCTGAAAGAGGCCGCGCTGACCATGCAGCAGGGCGGCGGGATCGGCTATGATTTCTCCACCATCCGCCCCAAAGGCGCCGATGTGAAGGGTGTGGCGGCGGATGCTTCCGGGCCGCTCAGCTTCATGGATGTGTGGGACGCGATGTGCCGCACGATCATGTCCGCAGGCAGCAGACGTGGCGCGATGATGGCGACGATGCGCTGCGATCACCCGGACATCGAGGATTTCATCACCGCCAAATCCGACCCCGCGCGGCTTCGCATGTTCAATGTGAGCGTGTTGGTGACCGACGCGTTCATGGAGGCGGTGAAGGCCGATGCCTCTTGGGATCTGGTCTTTGACGGCAAGGTTTACCACACTGTCGAGGCGCGCGATCTGTGGAACAAGATCATGCAGTCGACCTATGATTATGCCGAACCGGGCGTGATCTTCATCGATCGGATCAATGCCGCCAATAACCTGAGTTATGTCGAGGAAATCTCGGCCACCAACCCCTGTGGCGAGCAACCCTTGCCGCCTTATGGCGCTTGTCTGCTTGGCTCAATCAATCTCGCGCGGCTGGTGACCAACCCGTTTGAGGCGGATGCGGGGCTGGATGAAGCGGCGCTGGACGATCTCGTGCGCGTGGCCGTGCGGATGATGGACAATGTGGTGGATGTCAGCCGCTTCCCGCTTGACCAGCAGGCGCAGGAGGCGCAGGCGAAACGGCGGATTGGGTTGGGGGTCACGGGCCTTGCTGACGCGCTTCTGATGCTGGGGCTGCGGTATGGCTCGGATGAGGCGGCGGCGCAGACCGAAGCCTGGATGAACAAAATCGCGCGGGCGGCGTATCTGGCCTCTGTCGATCTGGCGAAGGAGAAAGGGCCATTCCCGCTCTTTGATGCGGAGGCGTTCCTGGCTTCGGGCCACATGCAGGAGATGGATGAGGATGTGCGTGACGCGATCCGCGCGCACGGCATCCGCAACGCGCTTCTGACCTCGATTGCGCCCACGGGCACGATTTCGCTTTACGCAGGCAATGTCTCCTCCGGGATCGAGCCGGTCTTTGCCTATAGCTACACCCGCAAGGTCCTCCAGCCCGATGGCAGCCGGACCGAGGAAGAGGTGGAGGATTACGCCGTTCAACTCTGGCGCCAGAAATTCGGCGATATCGACCTGCCGGATCATTTTGTGAATGCGCAGACGCTCTCGCCCTCGGATCATGTGAAAATGCAAGCGGCGGCGCAGGTCTGGGTGGATTCCAGCATATCCAAGACCATCAACTGCCCCGAAGACATTAGCTTTGAGGCCTTCAAGGATGTCTATATGCAGGCTTGGGATACGGGCTGTAAGGGCTGCACGACCTATCGGCCAAATGACGTGACGGGGTCGGTTCTGAGCGTTTCAGAAGCCGAACAGAAATCGGCGGGTGCAGTGGCCGATCAGGCGGCTGAGGGCGAGGTGGTTTATATCTCCGAACCGCTTGACCGGCCGCAATCCTTGGAAGGGCAGACCTATAAGCTGCAATGGCCCGAAAGCAGCCATGCGATCTATATCACCATCAATGATATCGTCTTGAACGGGCACCGGCGGCCTTTCGAGGTTTTTATCAACTCCAAGAATATGGAGCATTTCGCCTGGACCGTGGCGCTGACCCGGATGATCTCAGCGGTGTTCCGGCGCGGCGGCGATATCTCTTTTGTCGTAGAGGAGTTAAAGGCCGTTTTCGACCCCCGTGGCGGGGCCTGGATGGGGGGCAAATACGTCCCCTCAATCTTGGCGGCCATTGGCGGTGTGATTGAGCGGCATTTGATCTCCATCGGGTTCATCGATGGGGAAGGCATGGGGTTGAAGGCCGACCCGCAGGCGCAGGTGGTGAATTTGGGCCATAAGGCTGGGCCCGCCTGTCCGAATTGCGGGGAATATCAGATGCGCATGGCTGAGGGCTGTTTGACCTGCGGCAATTGCGGGTATTCGAAATGTAGTTAGGGGCGGGTGAGAGCAGGCCGCGCTAAAACTGGCCTTTCCAAGGCGCAACACAAGCCGGGCATCGCCAGGCCGCGGGACGGCCTGGCGATGCCCGGCGCCTTCGGCGCACTATTCGGGCAAGGGGCTTGGAAGGACGGGTGTTTGGTTGCTTAAGCGCTTAAGAGCCGCCGCGGCTCATCCCCGGATCAACTTGGTCTAGCCCCAGATCGCCCCCCGTGTTAATTTCGCCATAATTCCTGGATACGCCGCGACAAAAGACGGCGACAGATGATGGGGCAGCAGATGTGGCAATTCCTCAGATTGGCAGGACTTTCGGCTCTTGTGGCATGGGGCGGTGCGACCACCGCCGAGGCGCAAGCGCGGGAAACCTTGGGCGTTGGCCGACTTTTCACCAATGACCGGATTGGCGATGGCAGCGACCGCTGGCGCACGGGTTCCTATGGGTTCTCCGTGCTCCGCGGCCCTGAATGGCAAGGGCGTCTGCCCTCCCGCCCCGGCGATGTTGTCGAATACCGCTTCCGTGGAGAGATTGCGGCGCCGAACAATTTGAACCGGCCCAACCCCGCCAGCCGTCTTTATGCGGGTGTTCTATCGGCGGGCGCCCATATGCATTTCGACTGGCAGGGTTTCGACATTGCCGCAGGGGTCGATCTGATGCTGGCTGGGGATCAGACCGGGCTCGCCTCCCTCCAAGGCTCAATCCACGATGCGCTGAGCTTGCCGCAGGTCAATGTCGACGGCGCGCAGATCGACAACGGCGTCTATCTGCACGGCACCATCGAAGTGGCACGGGACTTGCGCTTTTCCGGCGGCGCGATCCGGCCTTTCATCGAGCTTCAGGGCGGGTTTGAGACCCTGGCGCGCGCCGGTGTCGATGTGACCATCGGCAATCTAGGGGATGGCGGGCTGATGCTGCGCGATCCGGTCACCGGGCAGCGCTTCACCGGCATCAATAGCGAAGACGATCAGGGCTTCTCGTTCATTCTTGGCGGCGATGTCGCTTATGTCGACCAATCGGAGTTCTTCCCCGAGGGGCGCGGGCCGCTTCTGGAAGAGGATCGCTATCGCCTGCGCGCTGGCGTGAATTACGCGATTGGAACCTCCAACATCTTCTATGGCCTGACCTATCTGTCTGAGGAATATGTCGGCCAAGGGGAGGGGCAGGTTGTGGGCTCAGTGACACTTGGTTGGGTGTTCTAGCGAATCACCCCCTTCCCCAAGTGATTCGCATCTGTTAACGTCCCCGTCAAAGAGCCTGAAAAGGCCAATAAAAAACGACGTGAGGCGGGACAGATGGGCACGGGCTTTCGGGGCGCGTTCATGATCTCATGGGCGCAGACCCTGGTAGAGGGGTTACCGGCAGAACAGAACGAAGAATTGGCCGACGGGATGACCTGGCGCTGGCATGGCCGCGCGCTTCCATTGGAGGGCGAAGGCGCCGCGCTGCTTCTAGGGGCCAGCCGGGACCATGAAGAGCTTCGTGCGCGTGCGGCCCGGGTGGTGCGGAAACTGCTGCATCACCCGGCGCCGACCGCAGCCGAAGAAGCGGCAGAAGATGCCGACCCGCTGTTCAAAGGCGCGTTTGTCTTGACCGATGGGGCCAGGTTCTTCACCGCGGTGCCGGTTATCCCGGCTGATGGGCGCTTACCGATCCTGCTCTTCCCCGATGAGATGCCGCCGCCCAACAAGACCTTGACTGTGGTGCAGGCCAATCACCGCTTGGTGCCGGTGACTGGCGATGACGAACCGTCGGTCATCTGTTTCACCCCGGGCACGCGCCTTCGCACCGAAGACGGTGAGGCGCCGATTGAAGAGCTTGGCCCGGGCGACCGCATCCTGACCCGCGATGATGGCCCGCAAGAGGTGATCTGGTCCGGCCACCGCCGCATGTCGGGCGCGCGGCTGTTCGCAATGCCCGATCAGCGCCCGATCCGGCTGCGCGTGGGCGCGCTTGGCATCGACCGGCCTGATGAAGATCTGGTGGTCTCCCCCGAACACCGCGTGCTGGTGAAAGGCCGCGCCGCGCAGGACCTTTGGGGTGAGCCGGAGGTTCTGGTCCGTGCCTCGGACCTGGTCGGCGACCGATATGTGACCGTGGATCATTCCTTGTGCGAGACTTTCTATGTCCATCTGATGCTCGACAAGCACCAGGTGATCTGGGCCAATGGGCTGGAAGTTGAGAGTTTTCATCCGGGCTATATGGGCCTTGACCATCTCGACCGGCTGCAACGGGACAGCCTGTTGGAGATGCGGCCTGAACTGGCGCGCGACCCCCATGTCTATGGCCCGCCCGCGCGCCGCATGGTGAATAAGGCCGAGGCGGCCATCCTGCTCCATGGGTTGGAGGCTGGTCGCTAGGTCCCCCGGACGCAACAAGAGCCCGCCGACAGCGCCCGCTTCTCCCCGAGTGCAGACCTGAGCCGGGCATCGACAGGCAGTGGGCTGGCGATCCGTCGGTTGGGCGGCAGCGCTTTATGGCAATCAAACCCCTCCTCGCTCCGGTCTCAGCACCAAGCCTCACCCAATCGCCAGACCGCCCGGGCGGCCTGTCGATGCCCGGCGCCTTCGGCTTGATTCCGGGTGGGGTGCGAAGAAAGACGGGTGTTCGCTGTGGCCGCGACCTCTGACGTTCCAATGCCATTCCACGGTTGACACCTTCGGCCATTTCGTTAGAAGGCGCGTCTGTCTCGCCGGGTGACTGGCGGGGCTTTTCATTGGTGTTGGTGGCCCCCGCAAGGGGATGCCTGTCGGGCCTTGGGCCAAAGGACAACGCCCTTCAAAGCGCCACTCATCCCGGAAAGTGGGAACCGGTTTTCGGAGAAGGTGAGTGGGCCAAAAAGATGAAGGAGATCAGCCGTGACCAAACGCACGTCTGCCAAATACAAAATCGACCGCCGGATGGGCGAAAACATCTGGGGCCGTCCGAAATCCCCCGTCAATCGCCGCGAATATGGCCCCGGCCAACACGGTCAGCGCCGCAAAGGCAAGCTTTCCGATTTCGGCCTGCAACTGCGCGCGAAGCAGAAGCTGAAAGGCTATTATGGCGATCTGACCGAGAAGCAGTTCAAGCGCATCTATGCCGAGGCCGCGCGGGTCAAAGGCGATACCGGTGAAAACCTGATCGGCCTGTTGGAGCGCCGCCTGGACGCCGTGGTCTACCGCGCCAAATTTGTCCCGACCGTCTTCGCCGCCCGCCAATTCGTGAACCACGGCCATGTGAAGGTGAACGGCCAGCGCGTGAACATCCCGTCTTACCGTGTGAAAGAGGGCGATGTGATCGAGGTGCGCGACAAGTC
>JANQNZ010000260.1 GCA_028279315.1 Rhodophyticola sp.
ATTTGCCCCACAATCTCGCCGTCTTCGCCATCATGTTCCGCATGGCCGCCGGTGCCGCCACCTTCGCCTTCCATAACCGGCGCGCCGGATTGGAAATGCTCCATGATTGCACCCAGGATCGCGGGTTTCACATGGTCCCAATCCACCGCTTCCGCCTTGGTGACGGTCACAAAATCGGTGCCGAAGAACACACCCGTGACGCCCTCAACCGCGAAAATCCGCGACGCGAGCGGCGATTTCTCGGCTGTGTCGGCACTTGGGAAATCGGCCGTGCCCATGTCGAGCACGGTCTGGCCCGGCAGGAATTTCAGGGTCGCGGGGTTGGGGGTCGATTCGGTTTGGATGAACATCGGCTGCATATCCTTATCGCTTTGGTCAGATATGCGGGGCAGGGGCTCCGAAGTCAAGTTTTGGAACGATTCTAAATCAGGCGGCACCCGCGGTAGCCGCCGCCAAAGCCTGCTCCAACCGGTCATCCCCCCAATAGAGGTCACCCGCGACAATGAAGCTCGGCGCACCGAATACTCCTTTGGCCTCAGCCTCAGCCACACGCGCGCGCAGCCCGGCTTTTGTTTCTGCGCTTTCGGCCTCTGCCATCACAGTCTCCGCCAGGCCAGCCTTTGAGAGGATATCCGCAAGCACAGCCCGGTCCGAGATATCCCGACCCTCCGCAAACTGCGCCGCATAGACGCTGCAGCAAAACCCCGGCCCCTCCGCCCGATCCGCCAAGAGATGCGCAATGCGCGCCGCCAAAACCGTATGCTGCGGGAAAATGTCGGGCTTCCGGAATGCCAGGCCATACCGCGCCGCCTGGCGCGCCAAATCCGCCCACATATAGCGGCCCTTCGCCGGATAAATGTTGAACGGCGAGTCCCGCCACCCCTGCGCGGCAAAGATCGGCCCCAGCAGAAACGGGCGCCAGGTCACCGCCACGCCATGCTCCGCCGCCAGCTTTTCGATCCGCATCGCGCTGAGATAGGAATAGGTCGAGGCAAACTCGAACCAGAACTCAAGCTCTCGCATTCATCCCGCCTCCAAGGACCGGCCCAGTACGGCCGCACCCTTCTGTGAAACCCGGCCGGCTCTTACGTTTGCCCGACAGGCTGTAGGGCCGGCGTCGGACCGCCTCCGGCGGGCGTATTTGGAGAAAGATGAAGGCACAATTTTGCTCAAATTGTTGACGTCTTTGCTTTCCAAATACATCCGGGGTTTGGGGCAGAGCCCCAATCGCCCGAAGGGCCAAAAATACCGACCACGCGCCATTTCAGGTGATCTGTTCCAACTGCTCTTTCGACAGTTCCCCCGGCACAATTGTCATCGGCACCGGCAACGTGCCGGAGCTTTTTGTCAGCGCCGTCACCAAGGGCCCAGGCCCACCTTTCCCGGTGCCCGCGCCCAGGACCAGAACCCCGATTTCGTCATCCTCGCGCACCTGGGCCAGGATCTCATTCACCGGTTCGCCTTCGCGGATCACAAGCTCCGGATCGACCCCCTGCCGGTCCCGCATCCATTTCGCGAACACGTTGAAATGGGCCTCGATCCGCTCTCGTGCCTCGGCCCGCATCACTTCACCGACACCAATCCAATGGTTAAATTCCTCCGGCGGGATCACCGACAGGATTTCCACCCCCCCGCCCGTATGCGCCGCCCGCATCGCCGCAAAGCGCATCGCGTTTAAGCATTCGCGCGTGTCGTCCAGCACCACCAGAAACTTCCGCATGCACGCTCTCCACTCCAATCCCGGGGGGTGAGCATGACGTGAAGACCGCGCCCTTGCAACGGGTTTGGCGCCCGCTACCTTGCCCAGGATGTCGCTTTATCCCTTCGAGTTTCACGCGCCGATTATGACGCAGCACATGGGTGGCACGCTTTACTACACGGTTGTGAGACTGCCCCAGTCGCTCACACCCCATCTTCCCTTTGACCGTTACCCAAGGCTTCGGATCGAAGGCGAGATTGATGGGTTCTCCATTGAAGGGGCGCTGATGCCCGCTGATGGCGGCCACTATCTGATGACGCCGCGCAAGCTTCTGAAACGGCTTCGCAAGGAGATTGGTGAAGAGGTTGTGGTGCGTTTCGGTGTGGCCGATCAAGACGCGGTGCATGTGCCGCCGGAATTGGCCGACGCCCTCGGCGATGCGCCGGATCTGGCGGAGGTCTGGGCTGCTTGGACCCCGGGCAAACGGCGCGGATACGCCCATCGGGTGGCCAGCGCAAAGGCCCCCGCGACAAAGGCGAAACGGGTGGCGGAAATTCTGGACGTGCTGGCTGAGGGTTAGGGTGCGCTTGCGGCCCAATCCCAATAAAGCTCCCGCGCTTTGCGGGCGATCGGGCCAATTTGGTAATGGGTCCCGTCGAATTCCGTCACCGGCGTCACCTTGTTCAGATTGCCGGACATGAAAACCTCATCGGCCTCGCGGAAATCCTGGAAGCTCAACACCGTTTCGCGGACCTCCATACCATCGGCGCGCAGGTTCTTGATATGCCGCGCGCGGGTGATGCCACTGAGGAAGGTGCCGTTTGCAACGGGGGTGAAGACGACTCCATCGCGGGCCATGAAGATATTGGCGGTCGCCGTTTCGGCCACATTGCCCATGGCATCGGCGACCAGCGCGTTGTCATAGCCTTTGGAGAGCGCCTCAGACAGCATCCGGGCATTGTTGGGATAAAGGCAGCCCGCCTTTGCGTTGGTCACATTGTCCGCCAGGATTGGGCGGTGGAATTGCGTGGTGGTGAGGCGCGAGGCCGCCTCAGGCGCGGCCATCGGGATCTCTTCCAGGCAGATCGCAAAGCCCGTTTCCGTGTCCTTCGGCACAATCGCCATATGGCCGCTTTGGATCGCCCAATACATCGGCCGGATATAGACGGGCGTCCCGGGCGGATAACGCTTCAAGCCCTCCCAGGTGATTTCCACCATCTCTTCGGCGGTGACGGTCGGTCTGATCATCAACGCTTCAGCGGAGCGGTTCACCCGGGTGCAATGGGCCAGAAGGTCGGGCGCCATGCCGTCCACATGGCGCGCACCATCGAAAACGGTGGTGCCGAGCCACGCACCATGGTCGGCGGCGCGCATGATTGGGGCATCCCCATCGTGCCAGGCGCCGTCGACATAGGTTTTGATATTGCTGCCGGTTGCCATGTCGCCCTCCCCAGGAAATGACCCCGGAGGCAACATGGGGGAGTTTAGGTCAGAGGTCCAGACGTAAACCCAAGCTGATAATCCATCGCGCCCGGTTTCGGTTTCTCAGGCGTGGGTTTGGTTGGTTTGGCTGGGATTTCCGCGACCACCGGCAGCGGTTTCGATTTGGTTAGATATTTCATGAAAACGGCTCCTCTTTTGGACAAAGGGTTGGCCTTAGGAACGCGATATATAGCCGTGCACAGATGCGAGTCTAGAGGTGTTTCATGAAAGTTTTGTGCAACGCCGAACAGGGAGCTGTTAGCATCCCAACTCAAGCCTCGGCCAAAAGCGCCGGGACATCCAACCGATCTGTCACCATGGCCAAGCCCCCTTGGGCGTCGCGGGGCCACTCCTCTGGCGCGCGGTCGCGGTAGAGCTCGATCCCATTGCCGTCGGGATCGTTGAAATAGACCGCTTCGCTGACCCCGTGATCGGAGGCGCCGTCCAGTTGAACGCCCATCTCCAGCACCTGTGCCGTTGCAGCGGCAAGCGCAGCGCGGCTTGGATAGAGGATGGCGAGATGGAACAGTCCCGTTGTGCCGCGCGGCGCCGGGCCGCCACCTTTGCTCGTCCAGGTGTTGAGGCCGATATGGTGGTGATAGCCATCGGCGGACAGAAACGCCGCCTGGTTGCCATACCGTTGCTGGACCTCAAAACCGAGCACGTCGCGGTAGAACGCAATGGCGCGGTCGAGATCGGCGACTTTGAGATGGACATGGCCGATGCGGGTGCCGGTGGGGGCGGTATAGGGCATGGTCTGGGCCTCCTTCT
>JANQNZ010000298.1 GCA_028279315.1 Rhodophyticola sp.
CCGCCTCAGATCAACCCCTGATCCGCAAACAGCTTCCTGAGCGGCGTCTTCGGCCGCGGCCCGATATGGCGGATCACTTCCGAGGCCGCGGCGACCCCCATTTTCCCTGCCGTTTCAAGGGATTGACCGGTTGCCATCCCATAAAGGAACCCGGCGGCAAATTGATCCCCCGCGCCGGTTGCATCCACCGGCGTGATCCGCTGCACCGGGATCTCCGCCGTCTCGTCCCCTCGGATCACCCGCACAGGCTCGCCCGAATGGGTGCAGACCACCAAATCGCAAACCGACGCGGCCTTGGCCAAGGCCGCGTCCAAATCGTCGGTTTCGTAGAGCGACAACCATTCCTCGTGATTGCCGATGGTGTAGTCCATCTCATCGGCAATCAGGCGTTTGAAATCGGCCCTGTGGCGGTCAACGCAGAACGGGTCCGAGAGCGTGATCCCCACCTTGCCGCCCCCTGCCCGGCAATGAGCAGCGGCGGCGGTGAAGGCGGCTTTGCCCTCGGGCTTGTCATAGAGATAGCCTTCCAAGAACAGCCAGCGCGCGGCCCGCGCCACGTCCGCATCCACATCCCCTTCATCAAAATCCGCGCCGGCACCCAGATAGGTGTTCATCGACCGCTCCCCATCGGGGGACACAAAAATCATCGAGCGTGAAGTCGGCGGGATATCCCCCCCGACCGGCGGGTTGGGGAAATCGGTGCCTTCATGGGCCAACCCGTCGGCATAGAACCGGCCAAGTGCATCATCTTTCACTTTGCCCAGGAACGCGGTCTTGAGCCCCAAAGTGCCCAGCCCCGCAATCGTGTTGGCAACCGAGCCGCCCGGCGTCTGCACTCGGTCGGACATCGCGGCATAAAGCACCTCGGCCCGTTCCCGCTCAATCAACTGCATGATGCCTTTGGTGATGCCCATGTTTTCCAGAAAACTGTCATCCCCGTGGGAGATCACATCGACAATCGCATTGCCGATACCAACAACATCGTAACTTTGGGTCATTCGGTTTTGTCCTCGAACGGGCAGAGATCGTTGATGATACAGGCGCCGCATTTGGGCTTCCGTGCCACGCAGATATAGCGGCCATGCAGGATCAGCCAGTGATGGGCGTGAAGCTGAAACTCCGCCGGGATATGGTCTTCGATGGCGCGCTCCACCGCGTCCACGTCTTTGCCGGGCGCGATGCCGGTCCGGTTGCCGACGCGGAAGATATGGGTGTCGACCGCCTGCGCCGGGTGCCGCCACCACATGTTCAGAACCACATTCGCGGTTTTGCGACCCACACCCGGCAGGGATTGCAGCGCGGCCCGCGACGACGGGACCTCGCCGCCATACTCCTCCACCAAAATGCGGGAGAGCTTCATGACATTCTTGGCCTTGTTGCGGTACAGCCCGATCGTCCTGATATGCTCGATCAGCCGCTCCTCCCCCAGATCCAGCATCTTCTGCGGCGTGTCGGCGATCTCAAAAAGCGCTTTGGTCGCCTTGTTCACGCCCGCATCCGTTGCCTGAGCGGACAGCGCCACGGCCACTACCAATGTATAGGCGTTCACATGGGTCAACTCGCCTTTCGGCTCAGGCTCAGAGGCGCGGAACCGGGTGAAGATCTCGGAAATCGTATGATATTCGAGCTGTTTGGCCATGACGCCCCTTTTGGCCCGGACGCTCGGTGATCGGCAAGCCCGGAATCTCCCCTTCCCGCAAGAACCGGGTCGGCATGACCCAAGTGCCCCTCTAGCTTGGGATCAAAGATGGAGAGTATGATGACTGTTATGACCCCCTTACCCGAAACTGAGACCGCCTATCACTACAATGTCGTGCGCCGCGCGATGGAGATCATTGACGCCGCGCCCGCCCCCGGCCCCTCGCTTGAAGACCTGGCGCAAGCGCTTCAGATGAGCCCCGCGCATCTTCAACGGGTGTTCAGCCGGTGGGTTGGCGTGTCGCCCAAGCGCTACCAACAATATCTGACGCTGGACCATGCGAAACGGCTGCTCGCGGAGCGCTTCACCGTGCTCGACACGGTGGCCGAAACCGGCCTCTCTGGCGGCGGGCGGCTGCATGATCTTTTCCTCAGATGGGAAGCGATGAGCCCCGGCGATTATGCGCGCGGCGGCGAGGGTCTGACGATCCGCTACGGCTGGTTCCCCTCGCCTTTCGGCGAAGCGCTGGCCATGGGCACCGATCGCGGCCTCTGCGGGATGGCGTTTACCGCCGAAACCGGGCGCGACGCTGCCTTGGACGACCTCAAAGCCCGCTGGCCCAAGGCGACTTATGTCGAGGACCCCGGCCCTCTGGCCGATTGGGTCGCCGCCGCCTTC
>JANQNZ010000306.1 GCA_028279315.1 Rhodophyticola sp.
TGCTTTCGCGGGAGCGGGCCAGAAGCGCCACATTTGCGCCAGCCTCGGCAAAGGCCCGCGCGGCCGCGGCACCAATGCCCCGGCTGGCACCCGTCACCATCACGGTCTTTCCACTCAATCCTGTCATCGCCTCGCCTTTCCTAACCTCAACCGCCTCAAACCTGCGGGATTCCGCCCTTGACCCCGCCGCGGGCCGGGCCGAACATCACGGGTAGCAATTCACCCTTGGTAGGTCCCCCATGACAAAGATGAAATCCCTTTCGTTAAGTCTTTCCGTTGCGGCGATTTTTGCCGCCTCCCCCAGCCTGGCCCAGGTCACCGCAGCCGAGATTTGGGCCGAATGGCAAGCCCAAAGCGCGGCGATGAATCAGCCCCTGAGCGCCGATGGGGTCTCTGAAACCGCCGATGGGCTGGTCATCACAGGCCTCACATCCACGTTCGAGGACCCAACGGCCAGCGCTGAGGCGGTCTTGGATGAGGTCATCTTGACCGAGAACAGCGATGGCACGGTCAGCATCTCCGTCTCCTCCCCCTATCGGATCACCAGCCGGGCAACGCCTGAGTTTGGGGCCGAGGCCAGTTTTGCCTTCGAGATTGGCTTTGAAGGGCTAGAGATCACCGCCTCCGGCACCCCAGACAATCGGCGATATGACTATGTCGCCGACCGGATCACCATGACCGATGCGGGAATGACGATTGACGGCACCGAGGCGCCTGAGCTTTCCATCGACATGTCGGTCACCGATATCCGGGCGGATTACATTCTGATCGGGGACAATGTCGAGGATATGCGGGTCACCTCGGACAGCGAGTTCGCAAGCGCCGGTGGCACAATCGAGGTGGACGGCCCCGAAACCGACCCCGGCAATTTCAAGATGAGCTTCAGCATGGGCGCGACATCGTCAACAAGCGCCATGACGCTTGCCTCCATTGCCGCGATGGCGGGCGGGGCTCAGAGCCTGCCGGAGAATTTCGATCTGACCGGCGATGCGACATATGAGCGGCTGAGCTATGAGGCGGCCTTTGAAGGGCCTGGTGAGGCCTTCAACATGGCCTTTGCGAACCAAGGCGGCGAGATCGCCATCGAGTTCACGCCGGGCGGCCTGACCTATGACCTGTCGGGCGAAGGGGTTGAGGCCCGCGTCCTGACCTCTCAGTTCCCAGTTCCGATTACGATCTCCGCGGCATCGACCGGGTTCCTGATCACCGTTCCAATGGCGCCGGAAGAGGAGCCTTCGGATATGGCCTTGGTCCTCGACTACCAGGGGTTGGAGATCAATGAGGAGATTTGGGGCATGTTCGACCCAGGCGGGGCGATCCCGCGTGACCCGGCCAATCTGCTGATCGATATGACTGGAACGGCGCAGATGTTCGTCAATCTCCTCAATGCCGATCCTGTGACGATGCAGGGACCGCCGGGTGAATTGCGCTCAGCCACCTTGAATGAGCTCGACATCTCCGCCGCTGGCGCCCGACTGGAAGGCGATGGGGAGCTTGAGTTCGCCCCCGGTCAGATCGTCCCAATGCCTGTGGGCACAATCGATCTGCGCTTGGCGGGGATGAACGGGTTGCTTGACCGGCTGACCGGCGCGGGCCTTCTGCCGATGGAGCAGGCCGCCATGGCGCGCGGCGTGGCAGGCATGTTCGCGCGCCCCGGCGCGACGATGGACACGCTTGAGACCACGGTTGAGTTCCTGCCTGGCGGGCAAATCACGGCCAACGGCATTCCGCTGCAGTAAAGCCTGTTCGCCAAAGACCAAGACCCGCCCGGCCCCTTTGGCTTCGGGCGGTCTCTTTTACGCCCCGCCTTGCACCCCCTGATCAAGGGCACTAGGTCAGCCCTTAGCCCTGAGACAGGACCATCCATGACCCGCGCCCTCGACAGTCTGACCCATGATCTCCTGACCGCCGCAACCAAGGCCGGGGCCGAAGCCGCCGATGCGATTGCGGTTGATGGAACCTCTGTCACCATTGGCGTTCTCTCGGGCAAGCTGGAGCAGGCGGAACGTGCGGAGGGGGTTGAGATTGGCCTGCGTGTTCTGATCGGACAGCGCCAAGCCTGCGTCGCGGCCTCGGACATCAAGCCAGAGACCTTGGCCGAGATGGCAGACCGCGCCGTGGCCATGGCCCGCCTGGCGCCTGAGGACCCGACAATTGGCCTCGCCGCGCCTGAGGATTTGGCCACGGGCTGGGACCTCGGCGCGCTTGATCTGGTTGATCCGACGTCTGAGCCCTCCGCCGCCGCTCTGGAAGAGATGGCGCTCGAAACTGAAGCCGCAGCCCTTGCCGTCTCGGGCGTCTCCCAAGTTCAGACCGCCAGCGCGGATTACCGCCAACGCCGCGTACATCTGGCCGCGACGAACGGATTTTCCGGCGGCTATGGGCGCACCGATCACGGGCTTGGCTGCGTGGCGATCACCGGCGAAGGCACAGAGATGGAGCGCGATTACTGTGGCGAGGGCCGCGCCCATGCCGAAGACCTGCCATCGCCGGAAGAGGTTGGGCGATTGGCCGGAGAGCGCACCGTGGCCCGCGCAGGTGCCAAGAAGCCGCCGACGGGTGCCTACCCGGTGCTTTATGACGAACGTATCGCTGCTTCGCTCATCGCGCATCTTCTGCAAGCCTCGAACGGCACCGCCATCGCCCGCGGCGCCTCATGGCTGCGCGATGCGCTGGACGAGCCGGTGTTGCCTGCCACTTTGTCGCTGGTCGAAGACCCGCACCGCCCGCGAAGGTCCGCCTCACGCCCCTTCGATGGAGAGGGCTTACCGACCGTGAAACGCAGCATTGTCGAGAACGGGGTTCTGACCGGATGGACGTTGGACCTCGCCACCGGTCGAAAACTGGGCCTGCCCTCCACGGGAAGCGCCACTCGCGGCACCTCCTCCCCGCCCTCCCCCTCGGTCGGCAACGTAGCGCTGACCCAAGGGGAGAGATCGCGTGAAAATCTTATAGAAGATATGGGCACCGGCCTTCTCATCACCTCGATGATCGGCAGTTCGATCAACCCGACCACAGGTGACTATTCCCGGGGCGCCTCAGGCTTCTGGGTCGAAAACGGCGCCATCGCGTACCCGGTCAATGAATGCACCGTCGCGGGCAATCTGCGCGAGATGCTGATGACGCTGATCCCGGCCAATGACGCGCGGCCGCATGTCTCTCGCATGGTCCCCTCGCTTCTGGTCGAAGGTCTGACGATTGCCGGGGCCTGACGATGACCTCGCCCTTCTGATCGACGCCGCCCGCGCCGCCGGAGAGATCGCGGCGCGGTACTGGAAGACAGGGGTCGAGACTTGGGATAAGGGCGGCGATGAAGGGCCGGTGACACGGGCTGATATCGAGGTCGACACGATGCTGCGGGAGCGCCTGACATCAGCCCGCCCCGGCCATGGCTGGCTGTCGGAAGAAACACCTGATGGCCCTTCGCGCCTCTCCGCCTCCCATGTCTTCATCGCCGACCCGATCGACGGCACCCGCGCCTTCATCGATGGCTCACGTAATTTCGCCCATTCCATTGCCTTGACCGTGGATGGCGAGGTGACGGCGGGCGTCGTCTATCTCCCAATGAAGGACCAACTCTTCGCCGCCGCCCGCGGGCGGGGCGCAAGCCTGAATGGGGCGCCGATCCACGCCTCAACCCGATCCGACGAGATTGACGCCGATCTCTTGATCACCAGGCCGACGCTGAGGCCCGAGAACTGGCCCGGCGGCCCACCCCCCGTCACCCCACATTTCCGCCCCTCCCTTGCATTCCGGATCGCGGTGGTCGGTGAGGGCCGCTTCGATGGGATGGTCACCCTC
Organism: Rhodophyticola sp.; assembly: GCA_028279315.1. Classification (GTDB taxonomy): domain Bacteria; phylum Pseudomonadota; class Alphaproteobacteria; order Rhodobacterales; family Rhodobacteraceae; genus Rhodophyticola. Next base: position 3,802 of record JANQNZ010000306.1, read on the forward strand.
AGGGACAGTTGGGAATGGGATATCGCGGCGGGCGCGCTTATCGCGGCTGAGGCCGGCGCAACGGTCACCGACCGCCACGGCGCGCCGCTCCGCTTCAACAACCCCACTCCGCGCCTGCCTGGCATCATTGCTGCCGCGCCGGGCCTTCATCAGCGGCTCCTCGCTCGGCTAGCTTGACGGCGCCCTTGGGCTCCGCCTGCTCTGGCCTGAAAAGCGCCGCTGGCGCTTTTCCAAGACGGCCCTCGCCTTCATCTTTCCCAAAAATACGCAAACCCGACGCTTGCGGCAGGCGCCAAGAGCTGGCTCAACGCACCGCCTTCTGACCAAAGCGCGGATTTGCCGGCAAATCCGACCGGAAAAGCCGGCTTTTCCGGACCCAAAGGGCAATGCCATGACCGCTGCACCATGCCGAAAACCCGCCCCGCTTGACGGCCCAAGCCAAACCCGTAGGGTGCGCCGCGAACACCGACCCCCAAGATCAAAGGCCCTTACGCCCATGACCCAACGCTTGCATCTCGTCTTTGGCGGCGAGCTGACCGACCCTTCAAAGAACCAATTCAAAGATGTCGATGGCATCGATATCGTCGGCATGTATCCCGATTACGCCAGCGCCTATAACGCCTGGAAATCGGCGGCGCAGCGTACGGTGGATGACGCCCATATGCGCTATTTCATCGCCCATATTCACCGGCTCCGCGATGAGGAAACCGAGGCCTCGCCAACGGAAGAGTTGGGGGGTTAGGCGCACAGAATGGCCCGCTCTCTCGCCCTTGCGGGATATCTGGCCTTTGCCGCCCGGGCCGAGCGTTACGCCAATCGCAAACTGGCCGACCGCCTGGCGATCGGCAAAGAGGATGCCGCGCGGATCGATGAACGCCGGGGGGTTGCATCCCTGCCCAGGCCCGATGCGCCGCTGGTCTGGTTCCATGCGGCAAGCGTCGGCGAATCCCTCGCGCTTCTGGAACTGATCCGGCGGCTTTTGGAAGAACGTCCAGATCTGGCGGTCCTGGTCACCACCGGCACCCTCACCTCTGCCGGGGTCATGGCCTCCCGCCTGCCGGAGGGTGCGTTTCACCAGTTCATTCCGCTCGACGCGCTGGCCTTCGTGCGCCGGTTTCTGGACCATTGGCGCCCGGACCTGGCGATCTGGACGGAGAGTGAGCTTTGGCCCGCGCTGATCACCGAAACCCATGGCCGCGGCATCCCGATGCTCCTGATCAACGCGCGGATGTCGAAGGCGAGCCATGACAAATGGCGGTTCCTGCGCGGTATGGCGAAAAGCCTGCTTTGCCGCTTCGACCAGGCGTTGGTGCAGGATGACATCACCGCCAACTATCTACGGAACCTCGGCCTTCCGGGGGAGCGGATGGAGGTCACCGGCACCCTGAAAGAAGGCGCCGCGGCCCTGCCGTATGACGAAGCCGAGCGAGCGCGCCTCGCCTCCCGCCTCTCCGGCCGGCCGATCTGGCTCGCCGCCTCCACCCATGAGGGAGAGGAGGAGAAGGTGCTCGATGCTCATAACATGGCGCTCCGCACAAACCCGCGCCTCATGCTGATCCTGGTCCCGCGACACCCCGAGCGGGCGGATCAGATCGCGGACCTCCTGGACGCGGGCAAATGGGCCTATGTCCGGCGCAGCACGGATGCGCTGCCCGATGGCGACACCCAGGTCTATCTCGCCGATACGATGGGGGAGCTTGGGCTCTGGTACCGCCTGTCGCCGATCAGTTTTGTCGGCGGCTCGCTGGAGCCCATTGGCGGGCATAACCCGTTTGAGCCCGCGGCTTTGGGGTCGGCGATCCTGCACGGGCCTTATGTGACCAATTTCGTCGATATCTATCAGCGGCTGACCGAAGCCAAGGCGGCGCGGCTGGTCTCAGCCCCTGACAATCTGGCGGCGGCGGTGAACGACCTGATGAACCCCGACCGCGCGGCAGCGATGGCCAATGCGGCGTGGGAGGTCTCGTCGTCTGGCGCCGATGTCACCGATCTGGCGATCGATGTCCTGCTTGACCGGCTTGATGCCAAACCCGCCGCTCTTGAGAGCCCGGCCTGATGCGCGCGCCGGGCTATTGGCATCAGCCTTCTGGCCTTCTGTCTCGCCTGCTCTCCCCCCTGGCCGCGCTTTACGCCGCCGGTACCGCCCAGCGCCTCAGCCGTGGAGCGCGAGAGCGGGTCGGCGTGCCGGTGATCTGCGTCGGCAATCTGAACGCGGGCGGGACGGGCAAAACCCCAACCGTCATCGCGCTGGCGGAGATGTTGCAGGCGCGGGGGCTGGCGCCCCATGTGGTCAGCCGGGGTTATGGCGGTGCGCTGGAAGGGCCGGTTCGGGTCTCGGACACCGCTCATCGCGCCACCCATGTGGGGGATGAACCACTGCTGCTCTCGGCGTTTCTGCCAACTTGGGTCGCCAAGGATCGCTTGGCGGGCGCCAAGGCGGCGGTTGAAGGCGGGGCGGAGGTGATCCTGCTTGATGACGGGTTTCAGGATGCGCGCCTCGCCCATGATCTGTCGCTTGTTGTGGTCGATGCCGCGCGTGGGTTCGGCAATGGCCAGGTGATCCCGGCAGGTCCGTTGCGGGAGCCTATTGAGATCGGCCTCGCTCGCGCCGATCTTCTTTTGTCGATTGGCCCTGAGGACGCGCAGACCCCGTTCGCCGCCACTTGGGGAGAGCAGATCACCCTACCGCATCTAACGGGCGCCCTTCAGCCCCTGCCCACCGGCCTGCCGCTTCAGGGCCTCCCCGTCATCGCCTTCGCCGGCATCGGTGACCCCGGGAGGTTCTTCGCAACTCTGCGCGGGCTTGGCGCGGATATCAAAAGGGCCGAGCCATTGGCCGACCATCAGCGCTTAAGCGAGACATTCCTCACTCGGTTGCAGAAAGACGCAAAAACTCAAGGCGCGCAGCTCGTGACGACCGAAAAAGACGCTGCGCGGCTACCGCAGAGGTTCCGTCAAGCGGTCATGACCGTGCCTGTTCGGCTTAAGCTCGACGATCCAGCGCCCCTAACGGACGCGTTGGACCGCATCCTTGGCTCAAAGACGGGTTAAGACAGCCGCCCAAAAGCTGAGTAAGACAAGCCCGGCAGGGACATAGAATGACGGTGGCTCGACCGCCGTAGACTGGGCCTTGGCCCGGTGGCCCCACCGCTTGTCATCCCGGGCCGAGGCTCGGTCTACGCTAATGCGCCCTACCCCTCAGCCGCCGCGATCCGCTCATCCAGGATTTCCGCGAACTGGGCATAGCTCATATTGCTGTAAAGCTCTCCGTCGATGACGAAAGACGGCGTGCCCGAGATATTGTGCTCTGCCGCCTGCTCTTCATAGGTCGCGACCATGGCTTGGGCCATCGCGCCATCGGTGAGGCATTGGTCAAGCTCGCCTTCGCTCAACCCGACCGACCGGCCGATCCGCCGCAGGTTTTCGGCAATTGCCGCCGGCGCGCCTTGGACCCAATCGTGCTGCGTCTCGTAGATTCGGTCGACAACCGCGAAATACCGGTCGGGGCCGGCACAGCGGGCCACCATTGCCGCCCAGAGCCCAGGACGGTCGAAATAGACCTCGCGATAGACAAAGCGCACGTGCCCCGGCTCCACGTAATTCTCTTCGATCAGCGGGAAGACCTCTTCATGGAACCGCGCGCAATGGGGGCAGGTGAAAGAGGCATATTCGATGACCGTCACCGGCGCATCCGGGTCACCTTTGGCGATTTCTTCGACCAGAGGCGCACCGCCCGCCTCTTGCGCGCCCACGGCGCCCGCCGGCACCAAGGGGCTCTGACGGCTCTGCCAGGGCTGCAAGACCACGCCACCCCCTAGTACCAGGCCCGTGGCGCCAAGGCCGGTCAAAATGATCCTGCGCTTCATCGAAAGCTCCTCTTAGTTTTTGGTCTGTCCCAACACATTCTTGGCGAGCGCAGTCAAGGACCCCCGCAACTCCGGATCGGTCACGTCGGCGGTCGCCGCCTCAGCCCGCGCGTTCAGGTTCGGATCGAGCGCCTCGGGCGGTTTCGGCTTGGCGGAGAAGGTCACCTGCCCTTCCGCAAAGCCCGTGGCCGCCGTCTGCGTGATCTGCACCCGCGCAACCGCGCGATAGCCATAACAGGCGTTCACCCGGTCCTTGATCTGCTCTTTCTGCATCTCCAGAACCGGCGCCTGCGCCCCTGTCGTCAAAAGAACCAGCGTGCCGCCCAACCCACCGCCGCGGCCATGGCTGACCTTCACCGGCCGGGCGATCGCGGCGATCTCTGGCCCGACAATCTCATCCCAATGGGTCAGAAGCTTGGCCTCGGCAAACCCCCGTTTCTCGAACGGATGTTTCATCACCCGCCCCAGCATCTTGCTCGCGGACTGAAACCCGCGTGTCGTGGCGCGGCGGCGTTCGGTGTCTGGCTTCGCCATGTCGCTCCCGTTCAGGCTGGCCTTCGCTTTGGATCAATGTATTTCTCCGCCAGACGTCATCCAATAACAAGCCGTGGGATGGGCAGATAACAGGTGCGTGAAGCGGACATCAGCGCAGAGCTCTTGGCGTGGTATGATACCCACGCCCGTGTCTTACCATGGCGCGTTGGTCCGGCGGCGCGGGTGGAGGGGGAGCGGCCGGACCCTTATTTTGTCTGGCTCTCCGAGATTATGTTGCAACAGACAACCGTGGCTGTGGTGAAGGAATATTTCCGCCGCTTCATCGCACGATGGCCAACGGTCACCGACCTGGCGGCAGCCGAAGACGCAGAGGTGATGGGCGAATGGGCCGGGCTAGGCTATTACGCCCGCGCCCGGAACCTGCTGAAATGCGCGCGGGTCGTGGTGGACGAGCATGGTGGGCGGTTTCCAGACACCGAAGCCGCGCTTCTGACCCTGCCCGGCATCGGCCCCTACACCGCCGCCGCCATCGCCGCCATCGCCTTCGACCAGCCCGCCACGGTGATGGACGGCAATGTGGAGCGGGTGATGGCGCGGCTCTTCGCCGTCGAGACGCCCTTACCGAAAGCGAAACCTGAGTTGAAGGCGCTCGCTGCAACATTAACGCCTCAGATCAGACCCGGCGACTACGCCCAAGCAGTCATGGACCTGGGCGCCACCATCTGTACGCCGCGCAATCCGGCTTGTGGTATTTGTCCGCTGCGACCGGCCTGCACCGCCCGTGCAGGAGGCATTGCCGCCGATCTGCCGCGCAAAGCGCCGAAAAAGGAGAAACCGACCCGGTTCGGCATCGCTTATCTGGCTCGGCGGACCGACGGCGCCTGGCTTCTGGAAACCCGGCCCGAGAAGGGCCTCCTCGGCGGCATGCGCGGCTGGCCCGGCAGCGCATGGACCGAGGCTGCACCGGTTGAGACCCCGCCGCTCCGCGCCGCCTGGCATGACCCCGGCGGCGAAGTGCGCCACACCTTCACCCATTTTCACCTGCGTCTGGCGCTTCGTGTGGCCGAGGTCGGGGTGGACACAACACCCAACCGAGGCGATTTCCTCCCCCCCGCCCAATTTCGGCCATCTGACCTGCCTACAGTGATGCGCAAAGCCTTTGACCTTGCGCAAAGCAGCCTCGCCAAAGATTGAGATCGCGCGCGGGCTGCGCCAAACTGCGCCCGACCGATGCTTGGAGCGGCCTTATGATCTCCGCGACCCAAACCGCCAAACTGCAAAGCGCGCTGCCATTCTGGCTATCGCTTGGCCTGATCCCGCTGATTATCTTTGTCGCGGGCCAAGGGGGGCTCTGGCTCCTCCTCATGCCGCTTTCGACCTGGTGGCTGTTTTCAGTTCTCGACTGGTTCACGGGGCTGAATCTGGAAAACGCCGATCTGGAGACCTCCGAGGATCAACTGTTCTGGTATCGCCTGATCACGCTGATCTGGTTTCCAATCCAGTTCTGCGTGATCTTCGGGATGATCTGGTATGTCTCGGTGACGGATCATCTGAACACGCTCGAACAAATCCTGCTCTTCTTCGGGGTCGGCGTGATCTCCGGCACCATCGGGATCAATTACAGTCACGAGCTGATGCATCAGAAAAACCCGGTGGAACGGTGGCTGGCCGACCTCCTGCTCGCAACCGTGATGTATTCCCATTTCCGGTCCGAGCATCTTCTAGTCCATCACCGCTATGTCGGCACCAAACGTGACCCCGTTACGGCGCGATATAACGAAGGCTTCCACCGCTTCTTCCCCCGGGTCCTGCGCGAAAGCCTGGTCTCCGCTTTCAAAGCAGAGAAAGCGATGCTGGCCCGGAAAGGCCTGCCCTGGCATCACCGCTCCAACCCGTTCTGGCGCTATTGGGCGCTCCAGGCCGGGTTCCTGATCCTGGCTTTCGCCATTGGCGGCGTGGCGGGTGTGGCGCTTTTCCTCTACCAGGCGATCACCGCGATCTGGCAGCTCGAACTGACCAATTATATCGAGCATTACGGCCTGACCCGGAAACATCTGGGTGAGGGCAAATACGAACACGTCCAGCCGCGCCACAGCTGGAATGCGGCCCACAAAGCCTCCAACTGGCTGTTGATCAACCTGCAACGCCATTCGGACCACCATTACAAACCCGACCGGCGCTTCCCGCTTCTCCAGAACTACACCGAGGCCGAGGCCCCACAGCTGCCTTACGGCTATCCGGTGATGACCGCAGCGGCGATGATTCCGCCCCTCTGGCGCCGCGTGATGAACCCGCGTGTGCGGAAATGGCGGCAGATGTACTACCCCGAAATCACCGACTGGAAGCCTTACAACAAGGCGCTGCATCCGGCGCCCCGGTAACGCATCTTCTGGCGTCGGGCGGCTTTGACCGCTCCGACCTGAAACGCCCAACTGGCCCCTTGTCCCGAGACGGCCTTCGGGCCCCACCCGCTCGGGCCTGGAACCCCCCCTCAAAGGTTTCCCAAGACGGCCCTCCCTCTTTGCTTCATAAATACCTCCCGCCGGAGGCACCAGGCGCGTCTGAGGGCTCGGCCTGACAAGGCCGGGCGCGAAGACGCGCCTTCCCCCGGAGCCCAAAAAAACCCCGCCGGTCCCAAAGACCAGCGGGGCAAGGGTCGTGCCGGACCCCGAGGGGCCGCAGGCACGGGCGGTACTCTATTGAGAGTGTTGGCTAGCCCTCCATCTCAGCGCGGATTTGCTGGCGAAGCACGTCGATGGACACAGGCTTTCCTTCGCGCCGGAAATGCCAATAGGTCCAGCCATTGCAGCTTGGCGCACCTTCGAGCTTCGCACCGACCTGATGGATCGAGCCTTTGACGTCATCGGCAATCAACGTCCCATCGGCGCGCACCTTGGCCATCTGGCCGCGCGCGTTCACCAGCATCTCACCCGGCGCTAGGAGGCCGCTTTCCACCAATTGTCCAAACGGCACGCGAGGCTCCGCGCGTTTGCCCTGGCTCACCTCCAGCGAGGCTTTGTCGAATTTCCGCACCTTCGCGATGCGGGCCTCGGCGATCTTGCGATACTCCGCCTCTCGCTCGATCCCGATGAAATCACGGCCCAGTTTCTTGGCCACTGCGCCAGTGGTTCCGGTGCCAAAGAACGGGTCCAGGATGACATCACCCGGATTGGTCGAAGCCACCAGAACCCGGTGCAACAGCGCCTCGGGCTTCTGCGTCGGATGCGCCTTCTCGCCTTTGTCGTCTTTCAACCGTTCCCCGCCATTGCAGATCGGCAAGACCCAGTCGGACCGCATCTGAACACCCTCATTGAGGGCCTTCAGCGCCTCGTAATTGAAGGTGTATTTCGCGCCTTCGGCTTTCGACGCCCAGATCATCGTCTCATGAGCGTTGGTGAGGCGCTTGCCGCGGAAATTCGGCATCGGGTTCGACTTCCGCCAAACTACATCGTTCAGGATCCAATAGCCCTGATCCTGAAGGGCGGCGCCAACGCGGAAGATATTGTGGTAGCTCCCGATCACCCAGATCGCGCCATGGGGTTTCAACAACCGATGCGCGGCTTTCAGCCAAGCGCGAGTGAAGGCGTCATAAGCCCCGAAACTGTCAAACTGATCCCAGGCGTCATCGACCGCATCAACCATCGTGTTGTTTGGCCGATGCAGATTGCCTTTCAGCTGCAGATTATAGGGCGGATCGGCAAAGATCAGATCGATCGACGCCTCCGGCAGGGCGTTCATCGCCTCGATGCAATCGCCCGGCAAAATACTGTTGAGGGGAAGCGTCCCCGCCCCCTTATTTTTTGTCTTCGTGGTCATCACTGCCTCGTGGTCTCACGCCTCTTCCGGGCGCTCTGAAGTTATCCACAAAGATGAGTCAAAGGTGAGTCGCGGTCAATTTCTTTTTTGAATCAGGAGCTTAGGATTTCTCTTGATACAAGATATTGTGGACCGGCTTGAACGAACGCCTATGGTGAGGGGTCACGCCCAAGTCTTGAAGCGCCGCCCGGTGGGCCGGGCTGGGGTATCCCATATTCTTCTCCCAGCCATAGCCGGGGAACTGTTGCGCCAGCGTCACCATCAGCCGGTCCCGCGCCACTTTCGCCACAATCGAGGCCGCCGCGATGGAAAGCGACCGGGCATCGCCTTTGATGAGCGCCGTTCCAGGGCAAGGCAGATTGCTTGGCACCGCATTGCCGTCGATCAGCGCGTGATCGGGCGGGCGGGGCAAGCCGTCCACCGCCCGGGTCATCGCCAGAAGGGCCGCGTTGCGGATGTTAATCTCGTCGATCTCCTCAACGCTGGCCCAGCCGAGGCTGACCTCGGCCATGGCACGTAACTCCGCCTCCAACGTATCGCGGCGCTTGGCGCTCAGGGCTTTGGAATCGTTCAGGCCCGCAGGGATATGGGTGGGGTCCAGCACCACAGCAGCGGCTGTGACCGGCCCGGCCAAGGGACCACGTCCAACCTCATCGACCCCGGCGACAACACCGCCCAAGCGCAACTCCGCACTGAAATCCGGCCCGTCTGTCATAGCGGTCAAGACCCGCGCCGGATCAAGGGATAGGAGGAGGCGCTGATCCCCAGCACCTACTCCTCGCTTTCCAGCCTCAGCCGCATCTCGCGGATCACGGGCAGGGCGGCGCGCACCCGTTCATCGCCAATCTCACGTACCGTTTCGGCCAGGATCGGGGCGATGGCATCAAGGGCGGCGTCCCGGGCCGCGCGGCCCGAGGGGCTGATCGAGACGAACTTGCGTCGCGCATCGTCCCAATCAGGCCGGATATGCACATGGCCCGCCCATTCCAGCTTCCCCAATGTATTGGTCATCGCACCCCTGGTGACGTGGAAGACCCGCGCCAATTGCGCCGGGGTTTTCTCCTCGTTCCCGCGCGCCAGGTGGTTGAGGACCGAGAAATGGCTCAACTCCATCCCTTTGGGCAGTGCTTTCGACAACCGGTTCCGGGCCAATTGATCGGCCATGAACATCTCGCTGAAAAGCGCAATCGCTAACGGGTCGTCGGGGCGGGTCATGGGCGCGCACCATACCCCGTCCGCGCGATGCGGCAAGGGGGAAGCTGACGCGCGGGTCAGCCTGCCAGGAGTGGGTCAAGCTTGCCGTCGCGCTCCAGCCCGGCGATATCGTCGTACCCGCCGATATGGGTCTCACCCACGAAGATCTGCGGGACGGTGTGCCGGCCATTCGCACGGCTCATCATCTCTTGGCGTTTGTCCGGGTCGCGGCTGACATCATACTCGGCAAAGCTCACGCCTTTCTCGGTCAACAGCCGTTTGGCCGCGTGACAATATCCGCAAAGCGGAGAGGTGTAGATTTCAACGTTCTGCATAACGGTGTGACCTTTGAACCCTTGGGTAGCCCCACCATCTAGGCGTCTTTGGCCACACGCGCCAGGGCGATCACGCAGACGTTTTTGGCGCCCGCCCGAAACGCGGCCTCGGTCGCGGCGGCAAAGGTCGCGCCCGAGGTCATCACGTCGTCCACCAAAAGCACATCCCGCCCGGCCAATATCGAGCCGCGCTTGGGGTGCGCCTGAATGGCATGGTCGAGGTTCCGAAACCGCGCCTCCACCCCCAGCCCGTCTTGGATATCCGTGCGCCGGGTTCGGATCAGCGCATCCACCGCAACCTCATGGCCCGAGGCGCTGCCCAAAGCCCGGGCCAGCAGCGCGGACTGGTTGAAACGGCGGCGGAGGAGCCGAAACCAATGGAGCGGCACCGGCACAATCACCGTGTTCGGCGTCAGCAAAGGGGCCGCCGCCTTGGCGAGCCAAGGGCCCGCCGCCCGCGCAATTTCGGCCCGGTCGCCATGTTTCAACCCCAAGATCAGCTTTCGCGCGTTAGCCTGATAGAGAAACACCGACCGGCCCCGCGCCCAAGGCCGCGCCATCCGCATACACTCATCGCAGCGAAGGCCGCCGTCCTCCTCATCCGCCCCTGGCAACGGACAGCCACAAAGATCGCAGGCAGCACCATTGATGAAGGGCGTGTCTGCCCAACAGTCTCCGCAGATCGCGAAATCCTGATCAACCCGCGCGCCGCAGCTTAGGCATTCGGGCGGAAACACCGCATGGACGGCTGTTTGCAATCTCATCCCCGGCTCCTAAGTTGCGCCATGTCAGCGAACGGGACCTTAATGCCAAACCCCATGCCAGCCGCCTTGGTGGATCGCACCGCCCTTGCCCAGCACCGCGCCCGCGCGCGGCTGGATCAGGCCGGGTTCCTCCATGAGGAGGCACAGGCCGAGCTTCAGGAAAGACTCATCGACGTTAACAGAGTCTTTACGGCGCCCGCGCTGGTGACGCCTTTCCCTGAGTTTTGGGCGGATTTTCTGCCCGGCGCGACGGTGATGCCGGATGATGAGACGCTGGCGCTTGACCGGGCGGCCCATGATCTCGTGATCCATGCCATGGGGCTGCATTGGGCCAATGACCCCGTCGGCCAGTTGATCCAATGCCGCCGCGCGCTTCGGCCTGACGGTCTGCTTCTGGTCGCCTGCTTTGGTGGCGAAACCCTGGCCGAACTGCGCGCGGCCCTTGGCCAGGCCGAGGTAGAGCTTCTGGGCGGCCTCTCCCCCCGCGTTGCGCCCATGGCGGAGCTTCGCGACCTAGGC
>JANQNZ010000316.1 GCA_028279315.1 Rhodophyticola sp.
CATCGCCCATGACCCCGCGCCGTCCTTTTGCACCGACGCGCGTGGGGCGATTGCCTCGCAAAACGCCGCCGCCGAGGAGCGGTTTGGCGAGCGCCGGGGGCAGCCGATGTCCCGTGCGCTCTCAGGGCTTCTGGCAAACGCTCCCGCAGTTTTCTTCCGGCAGGAAACCGCCCTCTCCCATTCCAAAATGGCGCGGGAGACGGTGGTCACCCGAAAGGGGCATATCCGCGTCACCGCACATCGCGTCGGCACTGGCACCCTCTGGCGCCTCGATGAAACAGTCGAAAGCGCGCAACGGAGTGGTGATCACATCGCGCTGCCGATGATGGTGGTCAGCCAGAACGATACGATCCTATCGATGAATGATGCGATGCGGGACACGCTTGGGCGCCGCGCGCGCAGCCTGTCGCACGTCTTCACTGAGTTACCGCTGCAACCCGGGCGGGCGCAGACCGTCGCGACGGAGACCGGCCAGGTAGAGGTTCAGCCAGTGGAGATCACGTCCGGCGATGGTCGGCGAGAGGTTTATCTCGTCCCCGCCTTCACCTCCACCCAAGTGGCCGAACCCGGCGTGGCGGCGCGCGCCTTTGAGGCGCTGCCGGTTGCCCTTCTTCATATCGCCGCTGATGGCACGATCCTGGCCTCGAATTATCAGGCGCAGGCCCTTCTGAACCTCACGCCTGGGGAGACCGTGCCGTTTGCGGAACTCCTCGAAGGGCTTGGCCGTCCGATCAATGAATGGCTGCGCGACACGGTTGAGGAACGTATTCCCCACCGGCCCGAAGTGATGCGCGCGAAACGGCGGGAGGAGGAGTGTTTCCTGCAAGTGACGCTTGGCCGTATCCCCACAAGCGCAGGCGTGTCCCTTCTGGCGGTGCTCCATGACGCAACCGAGCTGAAGACGCTGGAGCAGCAATTTGTCCAAAGCCAGAAGATGCAGGCAATTGGGGAGTTGGCCGGCGGTGTGGCCCATGATTTCAACAATCTTCTGACGGCGATTACAGGCCATTGCGACCTCTTGCTTTTGCGCCATGATCAGGGTGATCCGGAATATGCGGATCTGGTGCAGATCAACCAAAACGCCAATCGCGCGGCGAGCCTTGTGGGCCAGCTTCTGGCGTTTTCCCGCAAGCAGACGTTGGAGCCCGAATTGCTCGATCTGCGCGACACGATGGGCGACCTGACCCATCTCTTGAACCGGTTGGTGGGGGAGCGGGTGCAACTGACGCTCAGCCATGATCCGGCGCTTCTGCCGATCCGCGCCGACCGGCGGCAATTGGATCAGGTCTTGATGAACCTGGTGGTGAATGCGCGCGACGCGATGCCGGAGGGTGGCGCAATCGACGTGTCGACCAAGATGGTGCGGTTGAAAGAGGCGCTGAGCCGCGACGATGCTGTTGTCCCGCCCGGCCAATATGTGGCGATCACCGTCAGTGATGAAGGCACAGGCATTCCCCCGGACAAGCTGGGGCGCATTTTTGAACCCTTCTACACCACGAAGCGCACGGGAGAGGGCACCGGGCTTGGCCTCTCCATGGCTTACGGCATCGTGAAACAGACCGGCGGCTATATCTTTGTCGACAGCGTGGTTGGGCAAGGCACGACCTTCACCATCTTCTGCCCGGCCCATGATCGGTTGGCCGAAGAGATGATGACCCCGGCCCTGGCACCACCCGCCGAACCGCTACCGGCGCCGGAGACACCCGCCGATGTGACACCGCAGAGCACCCTTCTGGCAGAGGGTGAGCCCGCGCAATCCGAAGACGCGCCTGAACCCGTTGAGCCGAAGACGGAGGAGCGCCAGATTTCAGCGGATGGCGTGGTGCTGTTGGTTGAGGACGAGGCCCCGGTCCGCGCCTTTGCCTCGCGCGCTCTTCGGCTGCGCGGCTATACAGTGCTTGAGGCGGAAAACGCGGAAGAGGCCCTGGAGAAACTCCGCGACACCGCGCTTGCCGTCGATGTCTTTGTCACCGATGTGGTGATGCCGGGGATGGATGGGCCAAGCTGGGTGCGGGAAGCCTTGAAGGATCGGCCCGGCGTGAAGGTCATATTTGTCTCGGGCTATGCGGAAGATGCGCTGGAAAACACCAGCGACGAAATCCCGAACTCGGTGTTCCTGCCAAAGCCATTCTCTCTCTCCGATCTGACCGCGACCGTGCAGCGGCAACTGCATTGAGCGGCGCGGGCCTTTCCGGTCTTGAACGGGAGGGTCGGTTTGAAGTCGGCTGCGGACAGGCCAGTCTTCACGCGCGTCAGAGGATTGCGGGTGGTGTGATAGGTCTTTGAAGGTGAGCCACTTCCTTAACCCGCCAGGCTCTCCCAAAGCGCAAACTCTTTCGCGCGCTCCTTGCGCAACCGCTTCTCCATCTTGGCCGACAGGGTCACCTCCATTTTCGGAGAGACATTGACCGTCGGCAGGTCCAATTCGACACCGAGCCGCGTCTCCATGAACCCCACGATCTCTTCCATCTGATCATAGCGAAAAAGATGGTCGACCCCGTTGGCCTTGTTGTCCCTCCGCAGAAACCTTGCTTGCGATCCGACATTCGCGAAAGCGGGCGGTTTCTCCTCAAGCCAAGCCGCGACGAACCCGTCAAAATCCACATTCTCGGTCGAGTTCTCCTTGCCCGAAAGCTGCGGTCGACTGCGGTACCGGTACCAGCTTCCAAGCCAATCAATCGGCTCCCGCATGACCGCAACCGTCTCCATCGGGTGGCGTCCGCGCTGTTCGAAGAATCCCGCCAGAGCATGGGTATACCGACTGACCGAGACATGCTTCATGCCCGGCGGATCGAGAATCGCTGCACTGGCATAAGGCAAAAGGGCGGCCTCAAGCGCGGTGGTGCCCGTCTTCGGCACCGCAAAGAGCACCAATTTCTGCTTCCAAAACACTAACATAGCGTCATGTCCATTGGCCGCGGCCCCCATCAACCAGTTCTTAACCCTTCCCAGGAAAAACTCGAACTCACAAGATTTTACTTGAAATGTTCTCTTTTTGTGCGCATCAGAATGGCAGAACAAGAGGCGAACACTGAGCATCATTGCCGCTTACGAAGCGGTATGGAATAAGGAACAAACACCATGGCAACGGCGACCGTTCTGGACATGACTGACCGCAAATCCGCAGAGAAGCAAAAAGCGCTCGACAGCGCGCTTGCCCAGATCGAGCGCCAATTTGGCAAAGGCTCGATCATGAAGCTTGGCCAAGAGAATGCTGTGCAAGAGATTGAGGCGACCTCGACGGGGTCCCTCGGCCTCGATATCGCGCTTGGGATCGGTGGCTTGCCCAAGGGGCGGATCGTCGAAATCTATGGGCCGGAAAGCTCGGGCAAAACCACGCTGACGCTTCATGTCGTGGCCGAGGAGCAGAAGAAAGGCGGGGTCTGCGCCTTTGTCGATGCGGAACATGCGCTGGACCCACAATATGCGAAGAAGCTTGGCGTTGATCTCGATGAGCTTCTGATTTCGCAGCCCGATACCGGTGAGCAGGCGCTGGAGATTGTCGATACGCTGGTCCGCTCCGGCGCGGTCAATCTGGTTGTGGTCGACTCGGTCGCCGCGCTGACCCCGAAATCGGAGTTGGAAGGCGATATGGGCGACAGCTCCGTCGGTGTTCATGCCCGTCTGATGAGCCAGGCGATGCGGAAACTGACGGGCTCGATCAGCCGGTCGAACTGCATGGTCATCTTCATCAACCAGATCCGCATGAAGATTGGCGTGATGTTCGGCAGCCCTGAGACGACCACGGGCGGCAATGCGCTGAAATTCTATTCCTCCGTCCGGCTTGATATCCGCCGCATCGGCTCGGTCAAAGATCGCGATGAAGTGGTCGGCAATGCGACCCGGGTGAAGGTGGTAAAAAACAAGGTCGCGCCGCCGTTTAAGCAGGTGGAATTTGACATCATGTATGGCGAAGGCATCTCAAAGATGGGGGAGCTTCTAGACCTGGGCGGCAAAGCCGGCGTGATTGAAAAATCCGGCTCCTGGTTCTCATACGGGGATGAACGGATCGGGCAGGGCCGCGAGAATGCCAAGCAGTTCCTGAAAGACAATCCAAACGTGGCGCTGGAGATCGAAGACAAAATCCGCGCGGCCCATGGCCTTGATTTCGACCTGGCTCCGGGGGAGGCGGTGGCCGATCCGGCCCAGGACGATGAAAGCATGATCGAGGACTGAGCGAGGTACGGTCTCAGGTGACCGCCAAAGGCGCGGGCACATAGATCGCGATCTAAAGATATGCGGCGGGACAGGCATCGCTTCGGCGATGCCTTCCTGCATTTGGCCCATGCCGATTGGCCTGTGGACAGTCCGCGGTGGCAAGGCTACATCCGGGAGACGCTTGATCTACCGCCCGTGCCCAACGCCAGATGAGACCGCCGCCCATGGCCAGCCTGAACGACATCCGCAGCACTTTCCTTGATTATTTTGCCCGCAACGGCCACGAGATTGTCGATAGCTCGCCTTTGGTGCCGCGGAACGACCCGACCTTGATGTTCACCAATTCCGGCATGGTGCAGTTCAAGAATGTCTTCACCGGAGTCGAACATCGCCACTACACCCGCGCCGCGACCAGCCAGAAATGCGTGCGCGCGGGCGGTAAGCATAATGATCTCGACAATGTCGGCTATACCGCGCGGCATCATACTTTCTTTGAGATGCTGGGGAATTTCAGCTTCGGCGATTATTTCAAAGACGCCGCGATCCCGTATGCTTGGGAGCTGATCACCAAGGAGTTTGGCATCAATCCCGAGCGCCTCTTGGTCACCGTCTACCACACCGATGATGAGGCGGCCGAGATTTGGAAGAAGGCCGCAGGCCTGCCTGACGAACGCATCATTCGCATCCCGACCCATGACAATTTCTGGATGATGGGCCCGACCGGCCCCTGCGGGCCGTGTACCGAGATTTTCTATGACCATGGCGATCATATCTGGGGCGGCCCGCCGGGCAGCCCGGAGGAGGATGGCGATCGGTTCATCGAGATTTGGAACCTGGTCTTCATGCAGTTCGAACAATTCGAGGATGGCGACCGCAAAGATCTGGCGGCACAATCCATCGATACCGGCATGGGGTTGGAGCGGATCGGCGCGCTTCTGCAAGGCAAACACGACAATTACGACACCGATCTGATGCGCAGCCTGATCGAGGCGTCAGCCCATGCGACAAGCGTTGATCCCGACGGGCCGAAGAATGTGCATCACCGGGTGATTGCGGATCATCTGCGCTCCACCGCGTTTCTGATTGCCGATGGGGTGATGCCGTCGAATGAAGGCCGCGGCTATGTCCTCCGCCGGATCATGCGCCGCGCAATGCGTCACGCCCACCTTCTGGGCGCGCAGGATCCGCTGATGCACCGGCTGGTGCCGGCGCTGGTCAGCCAGATGGGCCAGGCCTACCCGGAACTGGGCCAAGCGCAGGCGTTGATCACCGAGACCCTTAAGCTGGAGGAGGAACGGTTCCGCACCACGCTTGACCGAGGCTTGAGGCTCTTGGATGAGGAACTCGCTAGCCTCCCGGAGGAGGCCCATTTGCCGGGCGAGACGGCGTTTAAGCTTTACGACACCTATGGCTTTCCGCTGGACCTGACCCAGGATGCGCTGCGCGAAAAGGGCCGGGTGGTCGATACCGACGGGTTCGACAGCGCCATGGCGGAGCAGAAGGCGAAAGCGCGTGCCGCTTGGGCGGGCTCGGGCGAGACCGCTGATGCCGCGATCTGGTTTGATCTGAGCGAAGAGCATGGGGCGACGGAGTTCCTGGGCTATGACACTGAGGTGGCCGAGGGGCAGGTTCTGGCCTTGGTGCGCGACAGCGCGGCGGTCGAGGGTGCGAGGGCGGGCGAGACGGTGACCGTGGTTCTGAACCAGACCCCGTTCTATGCCGAAGCGGGTGGGCAGGTGGGCGATACCGGCACACTCAAGACCGAGACGGGCCAGGCACGGATCACCGATACCAAGAAGGTCGCGGATGTGTCTCTGCATCTGGCCGAGGTGACCGAGGGAGAGATCGCGCCGGGGCAGGCCGCGGAGCTGGAGGTCGACCACGCCCGCCGCGCCACGATCCGGGCGAACCATTCGGCAACCCATCTTCTGCACGAGGCGCTTCGCCGCGCGCTTGGGGCGCATGTGGCGCAACGCGGTTCCCTCAATGCGCCCGACCGGCTGCGCTTCGACTTCAGCCATTCAAAGGCGCTGAGCTTGGACGAGATCAAACAGGTGGAGGAAGAGGTGAACGCTTTCATCCGCCAGAATGCGCCGGTGGAGACGCGGATCATGACCCCCGACGCCGCCCGCGATTTGGGGGCGCAGGCGCTGTTTGGGGAGAAATACGGGGATGAGGTGCGCGTGGTTTCCATGGGCGCACTCGACGGTTCGGGCAAGGGGGCCGATGGTCAGACCTATTCCATTGAGCTTTGTGGTGGCACCCATGTGCGCCAGACCGGCGATATTGGCGTGTTCGTGACCTTGGGCGACAGCGCCTCAAGCGCTGGTGTGCGTCGGATTGAGGCCCTGACCGGGGCGGCGGCGTTTGACTATCTCTCGGCCCAAGATCACCGGTTGGCGGAGGTGGCGCTGGCATTGAAGGCTCAGCCGGGGGAGGTGATGGAGCGCGTGGCCGCGCTTCAGGACGAACGCAAGGCGTTGAGCGCGGAGGTCTCGCAGCTTCGGAAGCAACTGGCCATGGCCGGCGGCGCATCCGCGGCGCCAGACGCTTTGGAGATCAATGGGATCGCCTTCCATGCGCAGGTGCTGGCGGGGGTCACCGGCAAGGATTTGCCCGGGCTGATTGATGAGCATAAGGCCCGGCTTGGGTCGGGCGCTGTGTTGCTCGTGGCCGATGCCGGGGGCAAGGCCGCCGTGGCCGCAGGCGTGACCGAGGATTTGACGGCTCGCGTCAGCGCCGTTGATCTCGTGAAGTCCGCGGTGGCGGAATTGGGCGGCAAAGGTGGCGGCGGGCGGCCCGACATGGCCCAAGGCGGCGGCCCTGATGCCAGCGGCGCCGAGGCCGCGATCAAAGCCGCGGAAGCGGTGTTGCAGGGAGTGTGAAACATGCCAGGTGCCTATTGGATTGCCCATGTCACGGTCACTGACGAAGAGGCCTATATGAAATATGCCGCGCTCGCGACCGAGGCGATCACGGCCCATGGCGGCACGTTCCTGGCCCGCGGTGGCCAGGCGATCCAGAAAGAAGGCCGCGCCCATCCGCGGAATGTGGTCGCCCATTTCCCGTCACTTGAGGCCGCCAACACCTGCTACGAAAGCGCGATCTATCAGGAGGCGCTGTCCCATGCCCGGGGCGCCTCGGAGCGGGATTTGGTGCTGGTCGAGGCGGTGGAGTGACTTCGGCGCAATTCACCTAAAATTCACCGCACCTTCTTCATCCTCCAAATATGGCCGCCGGAGGCATTCAACATCGGCTGTCCGCGCCGTCGATCACAGAACGGGATCACCCGCTGCAAAACGACCACGCCCAAAAGCCTCAAAGGGGCAGTTCAGCGGTGTCTTTCAGCTCTTCCATCACGAAGCTTGCGGAGACATCGCTGAGGTCGATCTTGCGGATCAGGCGCTGATACAGCCGGTCGTAATCGGCCATATCGGCCACCCGGGCGCGGATCAGATAATCGAGATCGCCGGTCATCCGGTAAACGCCCAAGATCTCCGGCATCTCGCCGACCGCGCGGGCGAAGCGCTCAAGCCAGCCCGCTTCATGCTGCGCGACACGGACTTGGATGAAGACCATCAGCCCAAACCCCAGTTTCGCTGGATCGACCAACGCGACACGGGCCTTGATCACACCGGCGGCTTCAAGCGCCCGGACCCGGCGCCAACAGGCGTTGCGGGACAGGCCGACACGCGCGCCCAACTCCTCCAGCGGCAGGTCGGCCTGGCGTTGCAGAATGGTCAGGATTTTGCGGTCGATCTGGTCTAACTTCTCCATGAAGAGGTCAATAACGTGCATTTCTCCCAATTCCTAGCGGGTTTTGTCGGATGTTTGGGAGCCTCTCCCACGTGATCCGGGGCAAACTGAACCTCAGGACAGGAGTAAGGAGACAGGCACGATGCTCACCCGGATTTTTCTCACCCATCCCCGCTCGGTTGACGAAAGCTATGCCGAACACGCCGCCTTTGCGGGGCGCTTCGCGGGCCGGCTGTTCCTGGCCAGTTGTGCCGCGGCGGTTCATGCGGTGATCCCCTGCCTCTTTGAGAAAACCGCCAGCCGGATCACAGCCGAGCTCTATGCGCAAACCGATAACCGCGGGCAATAGGCGCATGTGCCGATGGGCCGCCTATATCGGCCAGCCGATCTTCCTGGAAGAGCTGGTGACGCGCCCAGGCCATTCCCTGATCGCGCAAAGCCAGCACGCGACGGAGTGCAAGACCGAAACCAACGGCGATGGGTTTGGCCTTGCCTGGTACGACGCGAAGGCGGAGCCGGGGCTTTACCGCGATGTGTATCCGGCCTGGTCGGACACCAATCTCGCGGCGCTTGCGGCGCAGGTCAGGGCACGGGCGTTCCTGGCCCATGTCCGGGCCTCGACGGGGGCGGCGACTAGCCGGAACAACTGCCACCCCTTTGTGGTGGGCCGGTCGAGCTTCATGCATAACGGCCAGATCGGTGGGTTCGACAGGTTCCGGAAACGTGCCGATATGGCGATCCCCGAGGCGCTTTATGGAGAGCGGAAGGGCGGCACGGATAGCGAGGTTCTGTTCCTCCTCGCTTTAGGTCACGGGTTGGATGCAAACCCCATTCCGGCCATGGCCCGGGCCATTGGTGAGATGGAGGGGCTGTCCCGCCATCACGGCGCACCGCCGCATATGCGGGTGTCGGCTGCTTTCAGCGACGGGCAGACGCTTTACGCGCTGCGCTATTCCTCTGACACGATCTGCCCGTCACTTTATTATCGGTGGAGCGAGCGGCGCCAAGGCTGGGCGGTTGTCTCGGAGCCGTTGGAGGTGGATGAGCCAGGCTGGCAGGCGCTGCCACCGGGTCATGTGGCCCGGTTCCACGGGGAGAAGGTGGAGATCGAGGCGTTTCAGCCGGCGGTCACGGCACGCGCGGCGTGAGGCTTGTGCGGCCCGGCCCGTCGCCATGATGATCACGCCGACGGGCCAGCCTCGTTTTTCCGATCTCAGTCCTGTCCATGCAGGCCCCATTGTCCGTTTTGCAACAGGGGTCGCGTGGGGCTGATCTTAGCCCGCGAGCGCCTTG
>JANQNZ010000318.1 GCA_028279315.1 Rhodophyticola sp.
AAAGGCGCGGTCCAGGCATCCGTTGTGAGGGTGAAGAGCGCGTCCGGCGGCGCCGCGCTGGTGGCATTTGCGTCGGGCATCACCCTCTCCTCAGGATAAGACCGCTAACCGGCGGCGGCGACGGCCCGCCGGTGACCAGCGCAACCTCGGCATCCGGGACCTGCACCACCGCCTGGCCGCGCAATTGCAGAACCGCCTCGCGGATATGGGTCATCCCCCAGACAAAGCCATGCGAAAGCTGCCCCCCGTCAGTGTTGAGCGGCAGGCTCCCGTCGGATCGGATTGCACCGGACGCCACAAAGGCTCCGGCCTCGCCGCGGGCGCAAAACCCATAATCCTCCAACTGCATCAGCACCTGCGAGGTGAAGTGATCGTAGATCTGCACACAATCAATGTCCGATGGCCCAAGACCGGCCCGGCACCAGAGATCCCGTGCGACCGGGGCGTGACCCGAACTGGCGAAAACCTCGTCAGGCATGTTGAACCAATAGATCGACCGGCCCCAGTCGCGCGCGCCACCATGGGCCGAGGCGCGGATCAGGACGGGCCGCTGCGGCAAGTCCCGCGCCCGATCGGCCGCGGTCACGACGCAGGCGATCATACCGTCGCTTTCGAGGCAGCAATCAAAGAGGCAATGCGGGTCCGCCACCATTGGCGCGTCGAAATAAGCGTCGAGATCAAGGGGTTTGGTCATCAAGGCGCCCGGTGTGCGCAGGGCGTTGGCTCGGCAACTGAGCGCCACCTCTGCAAACTGCGCGCGCGTGGTCCCGTAAAGATGCATATGCCGCCGTGCCAGAAGCGCAAACATCTGCGCTGGCCCGAAAAGGCCCACGGACAGGAAAAACGCATTCTCCGCGCTTGGCTCGTAGCCGGCGGCAATCTCTCCATACCGGGTCGTCGTCTGTTGCTGCCCGCCCAACACCACAACGCAGCGTGCCTGTCCCGTGGCAACGGCCATCGCCGCAAGGCCGACCGCGCCGGCAGACCCGCCGCCGGTGCCCGTCAGCCCGGCGGAAAACCGGATCTTGGGAATGCCGAGCGTCTCCATCAACGCCGCACTGTCGAACCCTCCGGCGAAATAGGAAAACCCGTCGACATCCGCGGGACTCAGCCCCGCCTCACGCAGCGCCGCCAGGACAGCATCGCCGGCCAATTCCATGGTCGTCCGAGGCGCCGATTGGCCGCGCTTCCAGATCGGCGTCGCACCGATGCCGACAATGGCGGCCCTGTCACGCAGGGTCACTGCCTCGGATTGAGACGCGCTCACGGCCCCTGTTTCGCGCGGCGTCTGGTCAAGCGGCGACGTTGGGCACAATCACCTGCCCGTCATGGGCGCGGGCGGCCTTCCGCTTCATCAGATCCCAGGTCAGCTGGAGGTAATTCGCTTTCGCCAGTAGGCCTTGGATCGTGGCGGCGTGATCATCGGGCATGATCGGCGCATCTTGCGGCACCTGAATGTCGAGGCGGCATGCATAATCCAGCGTGACATGGAGCGCCGCGGCCTCTGCGATATCTTGGCCCATCGTGATCGCCCCGTGCCAGGGAATGATGATCGCGATATCGCCGTCCTTCATGGCGGGCGCAATCGCCTCGATATCGTCATCAGGTGCGATGGCGGTGTGCCCGTGAAAATAGGTGCAGAGGTTGTGCAGGTTCCGGGTCGGACGACCAAGCGCGGATTGTGCCGTGATCCAGTGTCCGTGGGTGTGCACGATCGCCCCACAGTCGGGCCGCAACTTGTAGATCCCCTGATGAAACCCGATACCCGGGCTGATCGCACGGTCCCCTTCAACCAGCCGCCCCTCAAAATCCAAAAGCAGGATGTCATCAAGCGTCATCTCTTCGAAGGTCTTATCGAGCGCGTTCGAGAAATACAGCTCCTCACCCGGCACCCTGACACTGACATGACCACCGATACCTGAGCCAAGCCCATAGGCCGCGAGCCCATGGCAGGCATCGAGCGCCTCTTTGCGGTGAACTTCATAGGACATGCTCTCGCTCCTCCCTCGCGCGCGTGCTTTGCGGGGAGTTTATCATCGGCATGAATGCTGTAAATGAGAATATCATTCTGCATCTGAAATGGCCTGTGCCCCGCCAGATCCAGCGCGATGTCATTCTCTTGGAAGAATTATGTTCTCTATCTAGGATTCCGATCCCACTGCGCCTAATGTATCCGCATGGTGAGACCCCTGCGATGGGAGACGCGCGTTATGGAAGACCTGACCGAGAAAGCCCCCGTTCCGGACCATATCCCGGACCATCTGGTGGTGGATTACAACCGGTTCAACGCGCAGGAGTTGCGTCGGTCACCCCACCGCAACGTGCACAATCTCTACCAGACGCTGCCGCCGGTCTTCTGGACGCCAAGGAATGGCGGGCACTGGCTGGTCGCGCGGTCCTCGGCCGCGATGAAGATGCTAAAGCGCCCGGATCTGTTCTCATCGAACCCGAAGCACACGAAGATGATGCAACGCTCGCCCCGGACGAACCCAAATCAGTATGATCCCCCCGAACACACCGAGATGCGCAGCATCATCGATCCGTTCTTCGACCGCGCGGCGATGCCTGAGATGGAACCTTCCGTGCGCGCCCACGCCATCGGTCTGATCGAAGATGTGATGCATCGGGGCGAGGTTGAATTCCTGAGTGAAATTGCCCAGCGCTACCCGGTTGAAATCTTTCTGACCATGGCCGGCGCGCCCCTGTCGGACCGCGACCGCCTGCTGCGCCATGTCGAGGGGTACACCCGGGCGGCGGCCTTGAGTGACAGGCTGGCCGCCCTCCGCGCTCTGGCCGACGATCTGCGCGGCTATCTCGACGAACGCCTTGGGGCACCCCGCGAGGATATTCTGAGCGCCGTGGCGCATGGGACGTTTCAGGGCCGCCCTCTTAGTGAAGACGAAAAACTCGGGATGGCCGCGCTCCTGTTTCTCGGTGGCCTCGATACGGTGGCCGCGATGCTGTCCTTCATCATGGCGCACCTCGCCCTCAACCAGGACAGTTACCGGCGCCTCGTGGCGGAGCCCGAGATCCTGCCGCGCGCCGTGCATGAGCTTATTCGCGCCCACGGTGTCGCGGGTATGGAACGCGCCGCAGCCCAGGATACCGAATTTGAGGGCGTCTTCTTCAAGAAGGGCGATTGGATTGTGTTCACGACCCAAACCTACGGGCTGGACAATCCGCGTCTGGACGACCCGCTGAAGGTCGATTTCGATCGCAAGATGTCGCCGCACACGATGTTCGGTGCCGGCGCCCATCGCTGCATCGGCTCTCATCTCGCCAATATGGAGATCACCATTTTCCTAGAGGAATGGACGCGGCGCTTCGCGGGATTCTCTATCCGCGACGATGCCGAACCCGAAACCTTCAGCGGGCCGGTCTGGTCACCCGTGGCTGTTCCTTTGCGCTGGCGGCCCGAGGACCTGCGCCAAAACACGGCAACCTAGCCGCACAGCCTCTGGATCGCAATTCATCGGTGATTGGAGTAGTCCTGCCGAACCGTTCAAATCAGCAAGCTCACAGCGGAGCAAGGCAAAGCCCAACTCCGTCAGCCCAGGCCGTCCATCTCGTCGGCCAGTTGCAGCAGGTCCTGCGCCAGAGCGTTGATCTGCGCGGTATCGAGTTGCCCGTCGAATGTCGTCGCGACCAAGCCGTGCCGCACCTGATCGTTCGGACCCGTCACCGCGACGGCAACGCTTGTCACGCCGATGGCGAAGCCCCCCTCGTCGATGGCCCAACCGGTTTTTGCGGCGCGCTGAACATCAGCCCAGTAGTCATCAAATCCCGGCGCGCGCGCCCACCGCATGGCGTCGAATTGATGTCGCAAGTCCTCTTTGGGCACGCCGTGCCGCGCGGCCAAAACCCGTCCAAATGCACCGATATACGGCGGCAGCCGCTGACCGATCTGCATCTGGATCTGGAACGCCGTTCGGCTCTGAGACACCGATGTCAGCACATTCCGATCCCCGTCGGCAAAGCGCCACATCGTGATCGTCACGCCGTGCCGTTCCGCAACGCCATGAAGAAGCGGGCGCACCACCTCGACCTTTCCGTCCTCGCTCAACGCATGCTGCGCCAATTGCACCACCCCAAGCCCCACCGAATAGGTCTTGGCGTTTTCTTCGAAGACCAACATCCCCTCTGCCACCAAGGTCCGCAGAATGTTGAAACAGGTCGAGGTGTTGATGTTCAGCGTTCGGGCAATGTTGGTCACGGTCTCGGCATTGCCGGTCCGCCCAAGATGCTTGAGGATGCTGACGGCATTGGAAACGGGGCGAACCACCGTTGGTGCGACGGAGGTCTGCTCCTCGCTGCCTGCGTTTTTCTTCGGCATGTCTCGATCTCGCCTTCTGCTCACCGAAAATACTATTCTGATGTCCGACGCGCGGCAAGGCGGGCGCGAAGCGGGTGCTTTCAGACCAACGGAAACCTCCAGGGCTATGCGGACTCTGCCTCACCCAGGGACGGCCCGCGTGAAAGAGACACCGCGAAAATATCACCATTCCACTTGTATTTACTGCGAGACAAAGGGGTGTTGCCGGTTAGCCTAAGGGCGATGGAGTATCGCTTTCAGGAGTGCATCCCAGATGGCGCGCCGGAAGCTTGGGCGCACGGCTCATGACCACCCAAAGCCGCGCCATATTCTTAATGGTAAGCGCCATCTTCTGCTTCTCGATCGCGGATGCCGCGGTCAAAGCGGTTGTTCCAAGCGTCGGCGTCGTTCTCATACTCTGGGTCCGCTATACGGGACAAACGCTGCTGGTCGTGCTGTTGGTCCTGCCGAATATCAGGCAGGTCGCGCGCACCCGATACCCGGCCCTGCATCTTCTGCGGTCGATCCTGTTGATGTGTGCGGGTGCATTCTTCTTCACTGGCCTTAGTCTTATCCCCCTCACCGAATCTGCAGCGTTGATGGCCATCAATCCTGTTCTCATCACCCTTGGTGCAGCACTCTTTCTCGGGGAACGCCTTGGCCTGCGGCGCGTCATCGGAATCTCTATCGGGCTTTTGGGAGCCATGCTCATAATCAGACCCGGGAGCGAGGTTTTCACCTTCGCCGCCGCCTTTCCGTTGGCTGCAGCCGCCTGCTACTCTGCCTATGTGCTGCTCACACGCCGAGTCGGCGTGGAAGAGGACGCTTGGACATCGCTTTTCTACACCGGAATGGTCGGCACGGTCGTTTTGAGCCTCGCCGTGCCTTTCGCTTGGCAAACACCCGATCTCTCGGATTTAGCTGGGATGATCGTTGTCGCGATGGCGGGAACACTGGGCCATCTGGCCTTGATCCGGGCGTTCTCCCATGGCGAAGCGGTGATGTTGGCGCCGTATTCCTATGTCGGGCTTGCGTTCGCAGCCATATGGGGCGTCCTGTTCTTCTCTGAGATCCCAGACTTCTGGACCATCATCGGCAGTCTCGTGATTGCAGGTGCGGGCATCTATGTCTGGTACCGGGAAACCTACAAGCGCGGCTAGCGCGCGGGCCAAAACACCTTTGGATCGTCAACCTGGTGCGATGAGGGTTTCGAAACACAACCATCAGATGTGGCTTGGGTCCTTCTTAGCCGATTTTTGCACCGCAAGGGGCGCAGAGCGCATTATTCGACAGCTTCGCACAGAACCCTAGGGGCATATGCCCCCCTTTGTGTCATCTGCTTCATATTGTTCGATTTTCCGGTGAATGCGGCGCAGCATATAGAGGCGCTTGCCCCCTGACCCGGCGCATATCTGCTCAGGAGATGGTTCACCCCTACGGCCCTGACCTAAAGACGAGCGTCGAGCATAAGGATGTCGGATCTAGGCCCAACAGTTGTCCATTGCTTCGCGAACTGACCGAGAATGGTGGCAGGGGGCGCACGTCGAGTTCTTCCAGACCTCGGCTTCGAGCCGGCGCATTAGGTACTGACACGACACATGCGAGTGGCGCTTCCGGGCCGAAGCGGGTCTTGGCGCGACCGCCCCGAAGTGGAGATTTGCGGTATGCATAACTGCGATCTTCCACGTCGACCTGCTGCGCGGCACCAAGGTGTGGATAACTGTTGCTCACTCAGTCAGAGAGCGAGGCCATCGGCTACCCTGAGCGTCTGCCGCACGCAGGTCTCCCGCTGCCGCAACACTCCGTGTTCCAGCATGGTTGGATGGGCGAGACCGCCGATGAGCTTCACGCTTGAGTCAGCCCATGCGGTCCCACAACGCTGTGCAGACCGGCGGGATTTCCGCCTCAATCGCGCGCATTGCCTCCACGATCAGGTCCTCGCGCCACCGTTGACCGGCGATCTGCACGCCAATGGGCTGTGGCCCATCGGGAAGCGCGGCGATATGGGTTGGCAGATTGCCAGCCGGCAGGCCTGTGAAGTTCATGATGAAGGACCAATGGGCCTGGCCCAACGCCTCTCTCGCGCCGTCCAGGCCTTCGGCATCGCGCCCCGCGGCGAAGAACGGCGTCAGAAGGAACGGCGTCAGCACCAGGGGATAGTCCTCCAGAAACAAGGACCAGGCCCGCGCATAATGGCTGCGCTTTGCAAAGGCGCGCAGGAGGTCGGCGCCCTCATAAGGCGGGAACAGTTCGAAATAGGCCTCAAAGATTGCGTTCACGGTTTCGGAGCCGGCCGCTTTGATGTCGGAGCCCATAAGGGCCTTCACCTCACCCAGAAGCGTTCGGTACCCGACCTCGCCGGTCTCAAAGGCCAAGGGGGGCTCGACCACTTCGACGGCATAGCCCGCGTTTGAGAGTGCTGAGGCCGCCTTATCAAGAGCCGTGGCCACATCCGGGTGCAGGCCAAAGCCAAAATCATCCCGCGTCACGGCGACTTTGATCGGCGTGTCGAGATCAGCGCCCCGCCAGGGAAGCGGCACATGAAACGGATCCCGCGGGTCGGGCGCGATAAGGGCAGGCACGGAAAGCGCCAAGTCCGATGCATTACGCGCGATCACGCCTTGGACCGACATGGATTGCGCGAGCAACCCCCGCTCTGCCTGCTGGCTCGGGTTCCAGGCCGGGACACGCCCCAGGCCCGGTTTGACGGTGACCGCCCCATTGGCCGAGGCCGGAAAGCGCAGGGACCCGCCGATATCATTGCCATGGGCCAGCGCGCCGATCCCCGCCATAACCGCCGATCCCGCACCACCGGACGACCCGCCGGCTGAGATGTGCCGCCCCCAAGGGTTATAGGTCCGGCCATAAAGCGGATTGTCAGTGTCGGCACGGAAGGAGAACTCGGGCGTGTTCGTCCGCCCAATGACGATGGCCCCCGCAGCCTTGAGATTGCGAACCACCGGGGCATCATCGGGCGCAATGAGGTCACGCAAAGCCGCGACGCCATTGGTTGTCGCATGACCCTTTTGGTCGACATTCACCTTGATGGTGACTGGCACGCCGTGGAGCGGCCCTTTGAGCGCGTCGCTGGCATCAAGGGCGGCAGCTTCGGCGCGCGCCTCCTCCGCCAAGCTCTCAACGACCGCGTTCAGCGCCGGATTGACCGCGTCCATCCGGGCAATCGCCGCCTCGGTTGCTTCCCGCGCGGTGAGGTCCCCCGCCTGCGTGGCGCGGGCGATATCGGCGGCTGACCATGTCCAAAGCGGTGTTGTCTTGGTTTCGGGCATCCGAGACTGTCCTGAGTTTCTTGCAGAACGATCGGTCCGCGCCTTCTGCGGACTGACCCAAACATCCCCCGCACTCTGCCCGGTTACACCAGGGCGATCAATCGGCAGGAACCCCCGCCTACCCCTATGCAGCAGCAGCGAGCGGCAAGCGCATCATCCGCGCGGCCAGCTCATCAAGATCGTCGGGCCCTATCGGGCAAGCTGCGTTCTGGGAAATCGAATGGTTTGCCTCGTTCTTCATCTCCGCCGCCAGGGCGTCGGGCGTGACCCCGGCGCAGACATGTGGCAATTCCGCGGGGATCGCACAGGCCCGCATGAAGTTGGCAAACAGCTCTGGCAGCGCCTCGGCCTCAGCCGGGCCACCCAGGGCTTCGGCGGCAAGCGCATAGTGGGCATGGCCCTCGGGCCGAGCAACCAGCCACGGCAACGCCACGTCCAAGGCCAGCCCTGTGGCCAACCCATGATGAATGCGCGCCAGTGAGCCCAAGGCATGGCTGATATTATGCCCCATATGCGTGTTGCAATTGTGGAGCGCGAGGCCAGCCACCATACTGGCCCAAAGGACCCGTCCGCGAAGCTCAATATCGCTGCCATCGGCCACCACACGCGGCAAAGCATCAGACAGAATGCGCAACGCCTCTAACCCAAAAAGCAGCCCGGCGGGGCTGGTGGCGCGGGCGGTGGACCCCTCAAGCGCGTGGGCAACCGCATCGATGCCGGTCCAGGCGGTCAGGTTGGGTGGCAACGTGACGGTCAGGTCAGGGTCCAGCACGGCTTGCGCGAAGGCCAGGTCTTCCCCGTAATACCAGTTCTTCAGCCCGTCCTCGGTCGACACAATCGATGTGCGGGTCACTTCGGACCCGGTGCCCGCTGTGGTCGGGATCGCAATTGCGGGAATGCCGTTCTTTGGCAGAGGGGTCGCGGCCAGGGCAAAGGCATCTGTGGGTGTGTCAGAGCGCGCAATGGCCGCCACCAGCTTGGCCGCATCCATCGCCGCCCCCCCGCCGATGGCGATCACGACACCGGCGCCGAGATCACGGGCCCGGGCGCGAAGCGCGTCGATCAGGGGTTCCTTCGGTTCCCCCGCGATATCGGCGGCGATGTCATGGGCGATCCCCTTGGCGGTGAGGGCTTTTGACAACCGGTCGGTCACGCCGATCTCAGCCAGCACCGCATCGGCCACGATCAGGGCCGGCCCACCGCCCAACCCCGCCACCAGCCCTGGAACCTTCCGAAGCCGCCCGGCGCCAAAGGTGATCGGCGGCACACGCCCCATGTTGAAGGTCCGCATGTGATCTTATCCTCCCGCACGCTCCCTCCGAACTCTCAGCACGGGGGACGACAAGATGCCAGCGGAAAGCGCAGGTGTCTTCACGTCACGCCGGTAGGATCTTTCCAGGTAGGGCGTTCACGGCCATCTTATCCTGCGGCTGGATATGGACACCCAAACGGATCGACGTGCCCGGCTTCAGCAAATGGCGAGCCCGGGCCTATCTCACCCGCTCAGAACTTCATCTCAACCGTTTCAACCATCATGCCTTTGACCTTCTCTTGAACGTCATTGGGCTGCATCCGCAGGGTCTCAAGACTGGCTTGCAGATCGATCTTGTCCATGTCGCGGGCGATCACGACAATCCGGCTGGTTTGATCCTCCCCCGACCAGGATTTCAGCGGCACCGGCGCATCGAAGATATGCTGCACCCCGTGAAAGACAAAGGGCCACTCCATACCCTCAACATGCACGATCCCCTTTATCCGCAGAATGTTCGGACCTTTGAGCGCGATCAGCGTGTCGATCCAGAAGTCGAAGACACTGGACGGGATTGGTTCCTCGACTTCGATTGAGGCCGAGCCAATCCGGCTATCGTGGTGGAGCGTTGCGCCCGCCTCGGCCAGCGGCGGCGCAGCGGGCGTGCCATCTTGCGCGGCGAAGCCCGAGAGTCCGGCCAAGGGGTCCGGTTTTGGCGCCGCCATCCCAAGCCAATCGGTCACATCCGTAGCGCCCACATCTGGGCGAAGCGCCGAGAGGCCGAAGAGCACCCCGCTTGGCACACGCCCATGATCGGCAATGACCCGCCGCGCGGTGGCGTTGATGCCGGCAATCCGCTCTTCAAACCGCACTAACTCTGGCGGCGTCAGAAGATCGACTTTGCTGAGCACAACCAAGTCGGCCATGGCGATCTGGCTGACCGCCTCAAACTGGGTGTCGAGTGTGCGGGCGCCGGTTGCGGCATCGGCGACGGTCACAACACCGTCCATCCGGTAATGCGGCGCAATGATGTTGTCGACAACCAGGGTCTGCAGGATAGGACCCGGATCCGCGATACCGGTGGTTTCGATGACAACGCGATCAAAGCTGAGCTCATCACGCATCCGACGCGCCATCAGCGACGCCAAGGTCTTGCCCAGATCGCCCCGGATCGAACAGCAGAGGCACCCAGAGGGCATCAAAATCGTCTCGTCGGTCGCCTCTTCGATCAGATCATGGTCAAGCCCGACCTCGCCCAACTCATTCATCACAACCGCGATGCGCCCCGCGTCGGGATCACGAATGAGATAGTTCAGAAGCGTGGTCTTCCCCGACCCCAGAAAGCCGGTGAGCAAAGTCACTGGGACACGGTCGTCCTGCATCTCCATCACCCCTTTACATCATCACAGTTCTTGGCCACGAAGACGTACTTTATAACATTTCATACCGCAAGGGAGCGGCCATGACCAAGCTCACGTTCCACCCCCGCCGATCCGTGGAGCAAGTGGAGGAAGGCCATGATTTTGCGCCAAAATTTGGACCGGATGGCCTGATGCCATGCGTCACAACCGATGCGCAGTCGGGTGAGGTATTGATGCTTGGTTGGATGAATGATGAGGCGGTGCGGCTGACGATTGAAACCGGTGAGGCCCACTATTTCAGCCGCGCCCGGCAGGTGCTTTGGCGGAAAGGCGCCACCTCGGGTCTGGTGCAAAGGGTGATCGAGGCGCGGATCGATGATGATCAGGATGCAATCTGGCTGCGCGTGGAGGTCGCCGCGTCCGGCGCGTCTTGCCATGTGGGCTACAGATCGTGCTTCTACCGCGCCGTGCCGACCGGGGCGGATGCGGGCCAGCCGCTGACCTTTCTAGAACGGGACAAGACCTTCGACCCCGTCGAGGTCTATGGCGATGCGCCCAACCCTACACAGCTCTGAGCCTCCTCCGGTGTTACAGTCACATCACCCTAACGCTGCCCGGTCCGGTTGGTGCGCTGCGGTCGTAAGTGAGCCCGAACGCCCCTTGGCCGCCGCGTAGCAATCCACAGTCCGTGACGGAACGGCCGGCCATCGAAATCCGCTTCCCCGCCCAGTCTCATCGCCGCTTCTCTTTTCATATCGCAGCACGCCGGGCGGCGGCGCCCCCGCGCCGGCAAGGCTGCGGCAGGGCCAACGGCAGGGGTTGGATCGGCGTTTGGGTAGAGGCGACCAAGAGGTCGCAGAAGACAGCCACAGCGGACGAGTTGCGCCGGAATGGTTGCGCCATCTGGTAGGCACGCATGGCTTCGCGTCGATACTCAGACATCCGGGGCAGCGCGCCGAGCCACTGTATGTAGCCGAGTTGCCCAAGTTCCTCAGCCCGATCCGGGGACACCGGGCCGATGTCGAGTTGTGAGATCGTCAGCTCTAGCAGCATGGCGCCGTCCTCATGGGCGACGGGCGTCCGGAGTTTCGCGGTCGGTAGGGCGGCAACGCGACCGCATCGACAGCCTTTGAGACAAGCCCGCCGCAGCCCTGAGCGCCGTGTGACAGGGGCCGGGCGCCTGCTGGAGGCACCCATACGGCCCCTATCGCTCGGTCAACCGCCCGACTGACGCGGCAGGTCCCTGATATCTTTCGCATAACCGCCATCATCCCCTCCGTTCAAACGGGGCTTGGCGGGTCTGTGATGCCGAACGGCAGCTGCCGGATATGACATGTCCATCTCCCTCCGGGGCACCCCGCCCGGGTTGGTTTCCGTTACGATGGCAGGTCTCCTGACTTGCGGGTCGACGCTTGCCCGATCCTTCCCGGGTCCTTCGTCTCTTGGACGGACCCAGTGGAGTCTTTCGGGGTCGCTCACCGCTTACAGTTGCGGGGGCAGTCACGGATTTGGGCAAGGTCGAAAGAGGCCCGCACCGTATTCCCTTTTCATCCCATCGGCGTGCCGCCGTCCGGGAACCATCGGAGCGATAGAACGGCGTTGGGGCGATCAGGTCAAGGATCAAATCGCCGCTGATCGACGGCTGGTAGCCGTCCCATCGCAACGGCACGGGGCCATTCACACCGCTGCGTATTTCTCGATAAATCCGTCGATCGACAAATCCCGAAAATCCTCCAAAGCGGCGCGGAACTCAGCGTGTGACCAATCCCACCAAGCAATCCCAAACAACGCCTCTTCCTGCTGTGCCGTCGCGCGGCGGCGGATGGGTGTAGCGGGAACGCCGCCGACAATTGTGTAGGGGTCGACGTCTTTGGTCACGACCGCCCCCGCACCAACCACGGCGCCTGTGCCGATGGAGACCCCGGCCAGGACGCTCACCCCATGTCCAATCCAGACATCATGGCCAATTGTCACCCAATGGTCCCGCCGCCAATCGAAAAACTCCGCCTCATCTTCGCCAAACCCATACATGGCAGCGCGATAAAGCGCGTGGTGCTGACAAGCCCGCCAGGTCGGGTGATTGCCCGGATTGATCCGTGCGTTATTGGCGATGTTGGTGAACTTCCCGATCGACGACCAGACGGCATGGCCGAAATCGCAGATATAGGAGTAATCCCCCATCTCGCAGGCCGCCAATTTGGTGAACCGACCAACCTCGGTATAGCGGCCAAGGGTGACATCGGCGCCGACATCTGCGTCGGGATGCAAGGTCGGCGCCTCAGACAATCGCTTCATCGCTCCCCCTGCTCGCCAATCGCCCAGAGCCGGACGCGCTTTGACAGCCAGTCGATGGCGAAGATCAGCACCAAGACGTTCAACACCACAAACGCCACCTGATCGTAAAGCGAGGCCCGGAAGCGTTCGATGATGATCATGCCGATCCCGCCCGCGCCGACGATCCCCAGAATGGTGGCAGACCTGGTGTTCGACTCAAGGAAATAAAGCGATTGCGAGATGAAGACCGGCAGCACCTGAGGAACATAGCCATAGCGGATGACGGCAAGCGGTCCCGCCCCGGTGGCGCGGATCCCTTCGACTTGCTTTCGGTCGATATTCTCGATGGCCTCGGAATAGAGCTTGGAGAGGGTGCCAAGGTCGCTCACGAAGATGGCCAGAACACCGGCCAGCGGGCCCAGCCCCACGGCGCGCACAAAGACAAGACCCCAGACCAACTGATCGATGCCCCTGAGGATGTCGAGAAACCGGCGCACAATCTGACGCAGAATGCCGAACGGCATGACATTCTTCGCAGCAAGGAACCCGACGACAAGGGAGCCAAGCGTACCCAGAAGGGTCCCCAGGAACGCCATGGCCAGGGTCTGCGAGATGCCGACATAGATCTGCCGATAGGCCCATGTGTCCATGTCCCGCCAGACAACGAAGTTCCGAAGCAGCGCCCATACCCGTTCGGACGCATCAAGCAGGCGGCCAAACTCAAAATACCAAAGCGACGCAATCACATAGAGGATGGCCACGGCCAGCGGGATAAACCGTTTGGCCGTCGACCAACGGGATGCAAAGGCACCGGGATGGGCGCGACGCGCGCTCTCAACATGCGCATCGGTCAGCGTGTCAAAGGCTGCGGTTGTCATCACAGATTCTCCCGCCCGATGAAGCGGTGACGGATGCGTTCAGACATCAGATCGATCACCGTCACCGTCAGCACGACAAGGATCAGCACAGCCAGAACGCGGTCGTCGGAGTAGAAAGAGATGACGCGGTTCAGCTCTTGCCCGATCCCACCGGCACCTACAAATCCGATGATCGACGAAGCGCGCACATTGATCTCGAAACGCAGCATGGCGTAGCTGAAGAAGTTCGGGGCGACCTGCGGCACGACACCATAGGCGATCTTCTCTGGCCAGGTGCCACCGACCGCCGCGATGCCCTCGACCGGACGGGCAGAGGCATTCTCATTCACCTCCGCAAAAAGCTTTCCAAGCGCACCGGCGGTGTGGATGGCAATGGCAAGCACACCGGCCAACGGCCCGATCCCGATCATGAAGACAAAGACCAGCGCCAGCAGGATCTCTGGGATGCCGCGGCAGACTTCCAGGAACCGGCGTGAGATCCAGTAGATCCAGCTATTCGGCGCGAGATTTATGGCCGCTGGAAAAGACAGAACAAAGGCCATGGCCGTCCCGATCAGGGTGGCGGTCATGGCCATCAGGATCGTCTCCCAGATCAGCTGCGCATAGGTCCAGAAATCGGTGTACCAATAGGTGATGGAGCCCGGCACAGCACGACCATCGGCATCACGGCCCTCAAACAAGTTGGCCCATTGCAGTTCCGGGAAGATGGTCCCGAAATATTCGAAGATACGCGGGATGCCGCTGGCCAGACGCTCTGGATAGAAATTGCTGATCCAGATTGAGAGGCCAAGGCAGATCGCGAAGACGACAAGGGCGAAGATCGTCCAGCCGCGTTTGGAGGCGCGCAAGGCCGCGCGGTGCCGCTCAAACGTGTCGACCGCATCGGTGGGGGCGGCGCCGTTGGCAAGCGGCCCGCCCCCCGAGAGAGAGATGTCAGACATTCGCGGCGGCCTCTTTCAGTGCGACGACGGCCTCAGAATCCGGAAGGGTTGTCGATGTCGCCGCCTCGTCAAACTGATCATCGTCGGCACCGTAAATCTCTCGCGCCATATCCGTGGTCAGAAGGTCCGGCGTGCCATCGAAAATGATCTTGCCGGCTGACATGCCGATGATCCGGTCGCAATAACTGCGCGCCGTATCAAGCGTATGCAGATTGCAGATCACCGTCTTGCCATCTTGCTGATTGATCGAGCGGAGCGCGTCCATCACAACCTTGGCGTTCATCGGATCAAGCGAGGCGATTGGCTCATCCGCCAAGAGGATCTTGGGTTCCTGCGCCAAGGCCCGGGCGATGGCCACGCGTTGCTGCTGGCCGCCAGACAGGGTTTCGGCGCGTTGCAAAGCAGTGTGGGCCATGCCAAGCCGGTCGAGCGCTTGGATCGCGAACGCCCGCTCCTGCGCCGTGAAGATCTGTGTCATTGAGCGCCAGGCGGGCAGCGAATAAAGCCGCCCGGTCAAGACGTTGGTGATCACGTCCAAACGTCCAACCAGATTGAATTGCTGGAAGATCATGGCGCAGTCCGAGCGCCATTCGCGAAGCTCGCGCCCTTTGAGTTGCGCGATATCGGCGCCGCCATGGATGATTCTGCCATCGGACGGGTCGATCAAGCGGTTCAGCAGACGCAGAAGGGTGGATTTCCCCGCGCCTGACCGGCCAATGATGCCCACCATCTGGCCATCGGGGATTTCCAGAGTGGCATCGGCGACAGCCATATTCTCGCCGAAACGGCGCGACAGATTTTCAAGCGTCAGCATGGGATTCTCCGGGCGTTTGACGACAAACAAAAAGAGGCCAGCGCCGCAGCACTGACCTCCATCGTTTCGGGCGGACGCTTAGCGCTGCCCCTCCAGCTCACGCCGCATATTGATGATCGGCAGATAGAAATCGTGGTTGATCGGCCAATAGCCCCGCGCCTCACCATCATTGATGGCATTGAAGCATTCACGATCTTGGGTTTGCAGCGACATCATCGCGCCCATCACCAGGTCTTTGAGTTCCTGCGGCAGATCCGACCGGATCACACGCGGGCCGTTGGTGATCAGGTTCGACTGCCAGATGACGCGGATCTCGCTCATGTCGAGCATGTCGCGATCCACCATCGAGCGCAGGTTGCCCCGGCTGTAGCCATCTTCGTAATTGCCCACGCCAGAGGTCCAGGTCACGCCGGCATCGTATTGGCCTTGAAGCACGGCAACAACGGCCTGTTCATGGCCGCCGCCAAAGCCGGTCTCACCGAAGAAGCCCTCAAGCGGGCCGATCTCTTGCGCCAATTCATAAGACGGCACCAGATAGCCGGAGGTGGAGTTCGGGTCTGCAAAGGCCAGGGTGCGGCCCTGCATATCGTCAAACGCTTCGATGTCGCTGTCGGCGCGGACATACATCACCGAGTAATAGCCAAGCGATCCGTCGATCTGCATGGTTGTGTAAAGCGGCTCAACCGCGGTTTCGTCCTGCAAGACGATGCCCGCATATCCCGATGAGCCGAGCCCTGCGAATTCCAGCTGACCGGCAAGAAGGCCCTGAAGCACACCGGCGTAGTCGGAGGCAGGGAACAACTCGACATCGACGCCCAAACGCTCTTCCAGATAGGCTTCCTGGCAGGCGTGCTGACGCAGGCGGTCGGCTTCGTTCTCTCCACCCAGAAGGCCAATGCGGAACACCGGCACTTCTTCGCGCCAGTCGGTCTCTTGCGCCAAAGCAGCGGTGGAGGTGAGTGCGGTTGCGCCGGCAAGAAGCGCAGCAAGTGTAATTTTCGACATGTGATCTAATCCCTCAGGTTTTTCCAACCTGGAGGTGCGCGGTCAGACGTCCCTGCGCCACCCAGGCCCGGCGGCACGGTAGGAAGGGTGGATGACCGAACTGCAACGGCGCCATGACAATTGAACGACTATCTTGGAAACCGTTGAATTCATTTGATTCTCGCGCGAAAATCGCACCCCTCCCTAGGCCGGGGTCGCGAATTGTTCACGGATTGCCGGGGGCAGATGTCGGTTTATTCCCGCTCGAACGGACTGCCCACAGGGGGGCGAGGACTTATCCACAGATTTTGCGGGTCCGCGCCTGGCATTTTGTCACCAAAGCTTCACCCGGTGTTGCGGTGACTGTTACCCGACCGCAATTACGACAGGCGTCTCAAACCTCAGAGGACCGCCATGTTTGACCGCTTCGAGCAGACCGCAACCGTGTTGCGCGACGCGCAGATCGTCACGCCAGAGGGCATCACAGGTGGCGCCCTGGCTGTGGAGGAGGGGCGGATCGCCGGGCTGACCCAAGCCCGCGATGGTCAGAGTTTAGACCGCGCGTTCCTGATCCCAGGGATTGTCGATGTGCATACCGACCATGTGGAGCGGCACACCCATCCCAGGGTCGGTGTGATCTGGAAATCTCTGCCCGCGCTCCTCGCCCATGATGCGGTTGTCGTTTCCGGCGGCACCACGACCGTCTTCGACAGCCTCTCGGTTGGCGCATCGATGCAGAAGCAGGAACGGCGCGAGCTGCTTGAGCCCTTGGCTGCAACCATCGTCGATGCCGTCGCCCGCAACCTCTTTCGTGCCGATCACTTGCTGCATTTGCGCTGCGAAATCTCTGACCCCGCCACGCCGGCCTTGGTGGATGCAACCATCGACATGCCGATCACCCGGCTGATGTCGGTGATGGATCATACCCCGGGCGATCGGCAAAGCCCGGATGTGGACAAGTGGTTCTGGCACATGATCCGCGACATGGAAGTGGATGAGGCCGAAGGGCGCCGCATGATGACGGAGCTCTTTGACCGATCCAAAGCCCATGGGGCGTCGGTTCGGGCCCATTGCGTTGCGGCGGCTGCGCGCGCCGGTGTGCCGCTGATGAGCCATGACGACGCGACTGCCGCCCATGTGGATCAGGCCAAGGCGGAAGGCTGCGGCATCTCGGAGTTTCCCACCACACGTGTCGCCGCTGAGCGGGCGCGCGAGGTTGGCCTGACAATTGTGGCCGGCGCGCCAAACTATCTGCGCGGCGGTTCACAATCGGGCAATGTCGCGGTGGCGGAGCTTCTGTCGCACGGCCTCGTCGATGTCTTGGCGTCGGACTATGTTCCGCGGTCGCCGCTGGACGCGGCCTTTGCCATTGCCGCCGATCCAGCGCTGCCCTACGATCTGCCCGCTGCGATCGGCTTGGCGACGCGAGCACCGGCAGAGCTTGCGGGGTTGAATGACCGTGGCGTGATCCAGGAGGGCACACGCGCCGACCTGGTCGCCGTGCGGCTGGAGAGTGGCCAGCCGGTTGTGCAGGCCGTCTGGCGTGAAGGGCGGGGGGTGTTCTGATGGCCGATCTCCCCCTCCCCATCGGCGCTGCGCTGAACGTCGCCGACCTCCCGACATTTCGCGATTGGCTGATCGAAGGGCAGCGCGATTTGGAAGTGCAAGATTTCCTCTCCCCGGACGTCCTGCTTGGGGACTGGCAGGGGCTTGTGACGCAAGCGTGCGCAGACCTGGATGGGTTTGAGGGCCGCTTGGGCATCCACGGGCCGTTTTACGATCTGCCGCTCGACATCAAAGACCCGGAACTTGCGCCCCTGCTTTCGCGCAGAATGGTCACAGCCGTGGACGCCGCCGCCGCTTTAGGCGCGACCCAAATGGTGATCCACTCCCCCTACAAAACCTGGGATTGGTTCAATTTTGGAAACAATCCACGTGTCGGCAACGCGCCCTCGTCTGCCGAGGCAACAATCGAACGGGTGCAGGCGAACCTGCGCGCCGCCGTGACCCGCGCCGAGGCCGAGGGGATCACGCTGGTGATCGAGAATATCGAGGATATCGACCCGTCCTGGCGCCGGGAGCTGGCCGCGAGTTTTGGGTCTGATGCCGTCCGGGTGTCAATCGACACCGGCCATGCCCATTACGCCCATCACGCAACCGGTGCGCCGCCGGTCGACTACTTCGTCACGGATGCGGGCCCGATGCTGGCCCATGTCCATCTGCAAGACGCTGATGGCTTTGCCGACCGCCATTGGCCCCCTGGGCGCGGCACGGTGAATTGGCACGCGGTCTTTCGGGCCATCGCGGCCCTTCCAGAGCGCCCGCATCTGGTCTTGGAACTGGCCGATCCGGCCGATATTCCCGCAGCCATGGCCTATCTTGAGGCGGAAGGGCTTGCCTGCTGAGGCCCTCAGGCGACG
>JANQNZ010000005.1 GCA_028279315.1 Rhodophyticola sp.
ATGCTGGTCGGCGGCGGCAAGTTCGGCGTGGCCGACCGGGTTGAGGAATTCGCGGGCGGCTTTGCCACCTTACAAGGTGTTGTCCTCGATCGGGGTGACCTGAACATGCTGCAAGTGGCGGGCGGACGTCGAGGCGTAATGCCCGTGGAAACCGACGCGGCCCCGCCTGAGATTGGTGCAACCGATCTGGGCCGCTGGCGGCTGTCCGGGGAAATCTGCGACGGCAAATGCCTCTCAGGCGCAATGCGCCCCGGCAATGGGATCGCCCACCGCGCCTGCGCTTCGCTTTGCCTGATTGGGGAGGTGCCGCCGGTTTTTGTCTCTTCCGAACCCGTCCATGGCCATGAGTTTTTCCTGATCGGGCGCGAAGACGGGACGCCCATCGGCCGCGAGATGCTGGATTATGTCGGGCTGATGGTCCAGGCCGAGGGGCAGTTGTCCCTGCAAGGGAACTTGCCGGTCTTCATCCTTGATGAGGACACACTGGAGTCCCTGCCATGACCGCCCGCATCCTCCGCATCGCGGCGATGTTGATTGTCAGCGTGGTCCTCCTCTACATGTCCCGGTTTTGGCCGTTTGAGCTTTGGTCCCGGCCTGGGCTTTTTGGAATGCGGTCCCTGCCGCCCGGCGGCGATGCGCTGCGCGTCTGGCTGCGTGGGACGCCTTATGTGACCTTTGCGATTCCGATTTGGGTGATTGTGGGCTTTCTGGCGCTCAGCCTGACCGAGCGGTTGACCGCGATCAAACCGCCAACGGAGGGGGAGTAAGCGGCCCCCGACACCTCGGTAGAGCGGGACTTGTCCCGCCGCCCATAGACGATCCGCGGAGGAATGGCGGGACAAGTCCCGCCCTACGCTCCCAAACGCAACATCGGCCGGGCATCGGCAGGCCGGGGACTGGCGATCCAACGTCCGATCTGGCGTACTTTATCCTAGCCAAATCCGGCCTCGCTCCGATCTCAGCACCAGTACCAACCCAATCGCCAGACCGCGGGACGGCCTGGCGATGCCCGGCGGCTTCGCCGCACTATTCGGGCCCGGGACATAGAAGAACCGGTCTATCGTGGCGGGTTCACAGGCTTATCGCTGTTCGTCGCCCCCCAACTCCACCACCCGACCTGTCCGAATGCTCTCATCTGCCGCCAAACAAATCGCCAAGCTCTCCACCGCATCCGACATATGCCGGCTGAGGTCGATATCCTCCGCAATTGCCCGCAACATATAGGCCTGCTCGGCATCGCATAGCTCCTGATGCCCCGGCTCATCCGGCAGATCGATCAGCCGATCCCCACCCGGGCGATGCACCAAAAGCCCGCCCACCTTCGTATGCCCATCCACATCATCCGACGCGCCTTTGTCTGCATCGGTGATTGAGACCGCGCCATTGGGGCTGATCACGTCCTTCACGAAATAGGCGGTCTCGGACATCATCGGCCCCCATCCGGCCTCATACCAGCCGATGGACCCATCCTCGAACACCACCTGGAATTGCCCGTAATTATACATCTTGGGCGCAATCTCATCAGACAGGCGCAGGCCCATCCCATGCACCCGCACCGGGCGGGCCTCGGCGATCTGGCACATCACATCCACATAATGCACCCCGCAATCCACAATCGGACTGGTGGAGCGCATCAGCGCCTTATGCACCTCCCATGTCGGCCCGTCCGATTGCTGGTTCAGGTTCAGCCGGAACACATAAGGCCCGCCCAGTGCCCGCGCCTCCTCGATCAGGCGGACCCATGAGGGGTGATGACGCAGGATATACCCCACCACAAGCTTCCGGCCCGTCGCTTCGGCCTTGGCCACAACCGCGCGCGCCTCGGCCACCGTGGCGCCAAGGGGCTTTTCCACAAAGACATGGGTACCCGCCTCCATCGCCGCGATGGCGAACGCCGCATGGGTGTCGGTATAGGTGGCGATGACGACGAGATCGGGGCGGGTTTCGGTAAGCGCTGCGTGGAAATCGGTGAAGACCGGGTAAGATTGAAGCGCCTCATGCCCGACCTCCCCGCTGCGATTAACCAGGCCCACAATCTCCGCATCGGCATGTTTGTGATGGGCCAAGGCATGGCTCAGCCCCATATTCCCCAAGCCTGCAATCAGCACACGGATCATCTGACACTCCTCCCTCACCGCCCCGCATCATGGCGCGCGGCCGAAGCGGCGGCAACGGTCTCTGGTGGCTTCGGGCGGTCCGGTCTATCGTGACCCCATCTCAACACGAGGGGACAGCGGGACGATGGCCGACCAGACCACCCAGATGCGCCGGGAAATCCTGGAAATCCCCGACGCCGCGGCTCGGCTAATCGAGGCCGGGGCTGCGGACACGGGCGCTTTGGCCGAAACCCTCCGCGCCACACCGCCGCGGCTGGCGGTGACGGTCGCGCGCGGATCGTCGGATCATGTCTGCACCTTCCTGAAATACGCCTATGAACTGGCCCTTGGCCTGCCCGTCGCCTCCATTGGGCCGTCGGTTGCCTCGCTTTACGGCGCGAAGCTTCGGCTGGATGACGCGCTTTGCCTCGCAGTCTCCCAATCCGGGCAAAGCCCCGACATCGTGGCGCTGACCCGCACCGCCGCGGAGGGCGGCGCGCGGACGGTGGCCATCACCAATGATGCGACCTCTCCCTTGGCGCAGACCGCGGACCATTGCCTCGACATCCATGCGGGGCACGAGCGGAGCGTCGCGGCCACCAAAACCTTCGTGACCTCGGCCATCGCCACCCTGATGCTGCTGGCCGAGTGGGCGGAAGACGACGCCTTGAGGGCCGCGCTGCGCGATCTGCCCGAGAAACTCGACCAGGCCGCCCGGCTCGACTGGGGCGAGGTCTGTGAGACACTTGGCACACGCGCCTCCCTCTTCACCCTGGGGCGGGGGCCGTCTTGGGCGATCTCCAACGAGGCGGCGTTGAAATTCAAGGAAACCTGCCAAATCCACGCCGAAAGCTACTCCGCGGCTGAGGTGCTGCATGGCCCCGTCTCCATTGTCAGCGACGGGTTCCCGGTCCTCTGCTTCGCGGCGGGAGACGCCGCCGAGGCCTCGGTGGTTGAGGTTGCCAATGCGCTTGCAGGCAAAGGCGCGCGCGTGTTCGTGACTTCCACGCGCGGCACATCGGCCTCCGCGCTGCCCCATATCCGCACGGCCCATCCGCTGACCGATCCAATTGCGCTGATCGTGTCTTTCTATGCGATGGTTGAGCAGGTGGCGGTCACGCGCGGTATCAACCCCGACGCGCCGCGGCATCTGAATAAGGTGACCGAGACGGTCTAAGGTCCGCGCGACATGCGGCCTCTCTCTTGACCCAAGGCCTGCCACTCGACGAATGTCGGGTCTGAGAGGTTTGGGGAGGATGTGATGTACAAAGCCGGTGAGGAAGAGATCGAGGCCATCGCACGGGTCATCCGGGCGGGCACATTGTTCCGCTATCGCGATGGCAGCGAATG
This sequence comes from Rhodophyticola sp., assembly GCA_028279315.1. Lineage (GTDB taxonomy): Bacteria > Pseudomonadota > Alphaproteobacteria > Rhodobacterales > Rhodobacteraceae > Rhodophyticola. The sequence continues at coordinate 3,447 of JANQNZ010000005.1, forward strand.
TGAGCGGTTCGAGGCGCGTTATGCCAAGGCGCTTGGGGTCCCGCATTTTGACCTCTCCGCCAGCGGAACCTTGGCCCTCTCGGCGGGGCTGATCGGCCTTGGGATCGGCCCCGGCAACGAGGTTCTGGTCCCCGCCCATACCTATATGGCGACGGCCACGGCGGTCCTGGCGGTTGGCGCAATCCCGGTCCTGGTGGAGATCGACGAGACGCTGACGATTGACCCAAGCGCGATGGAACACGCTATCGGCCCCGCCACCCGGGCGGTGACCCCCGTCCATATGTGGGGCACGGCTTGTGCGATGGACGAGATCGTGGAGATTGCAGAGCGGCATGGGCTTTTGGTCCTCGAAGACGCCTGTCAGGGTGTGGGCGGCGGTTATGAAGGCCGGATGATGGGCGCGATTGGCCATGCCGGGGCGTTTTCTTTCAACTATTTCAAAAACATGACCAGCGGCGAAGGGGGCGGCATCGCCACCCGTGACGATCACGTCGCCGAACGCGCGCGCTGTGCCATCGACCCGTGCCACTTCTATTGGCAAGGCCAGGATGAGGGGCTGAAGCCTTTCGCCGGGGCCGGTGCCCGCGCGTCCGAATTGATGGGGGCGATGCTGAACGTCCAGCTTGACCGGATCGACGGCATCATTGGTGCCATGCGCCAGAACCGCCGCCGGGTGCTCGACGCCACCAAAGGCCTCTCGAACCGGGGGCTGCGGCAGGCGCCAATGAACAGCCCCGATTATGACTGCGCGGCGCAGCTGATGTTCAGCCTGCCAACCGCCACCGATGCGGATGCCTTTGCCGCCAGCACCGGCGGAGTGGTGGCCGGCAAGACCGGGCGGCACACGTTTACGAATTGGGATCAGGTGCTGACCCAGGAAGGTGCACATCACAGATCACTCAACCCCTATACACTGCCGGAGAACGCACAAACCCGGCGGGACCTGCCAGAGGGCTTCGGAACAACGTCCCTCGATATCCTGGGCCGCACCGTGATGATCCCGATGGACCCCGACCATGGGGAGGAGGATTTGGAGGCGCTGGCGCATAATATCGAACTCGCCGCGACCGAGATCGCCGACGGGGCCTTGCGTGCCGGGCAAGCGTATCGGGATCTTAAATCCCCCGATTTGCAGAAATTCGACGCACAATCAGACGCTTAAAACGCCGGAGTGCGGCCTCATCTCCGCGCGGCCCTACCCGTCACCACTCCGGCAGGTTCTCGCGAAAGATCACCTGAAGCCGGGGCGGAACCACCGTATAGGCCTCCTCCCGCGCCGC
>JANQNZ010000016.1 GCA_028279315.1 Rhodophyticola sp.
GGTGCTTGCGCGGCCTTGTTAGGGCGTGGCGGTGTTGGGTCGAGCCGCGCCGATCCCCCCGTCTTCATACGCACCCAGACCAACCCAATCGCCAGACCGCCCGGGCGGCCTGTCGATGCCCGGCGCCTTCGGCTTGGTTCCGGGCAGGGTGCGTATGAAGACGGGGGGATCGGCGCGGCTCGACCCAACACCGCCACGCCCTAACAAGGCCGCGCAAGCACCAGAACCCAGGCATTATCCGCCCGGGCAAATCCAAACTGAGACGCGTTGGGGTTCACCATATTGGCCCGGTGATCGGGCGAATTGCTCCATTCGGCAATCACACCCCGCAGATCGGGCTGACCCTGGGCGACATTCTCCGCCGCGAAACAGGCGGTATAGCCGGCCCGTGTGATCCGCTCACTTAGGGTCGAGCCATCCGCGCCCACATGGCCGACACTGCCCGAGGCGGCAAGATCGTCGGCCTGGGCCTGGGCGGCGGCCTGAAGGGCGGGGCTGTGGACCAGCGGGCGGACAATTCCGGTTTGCGCCCGTTGCACCGAGATCAGCGTGTTGGCCTGGGCGATCAGCCCGGTTGTGGCGAGTGGCACCCGCTCGGTCCCGGTGCCCGCTGCGCAGGCGGTCAGCGCAAGGGCGGCGATAAAGGCAATGGGTCGGATCATGCTCTGCTCTCCCGCCGCTTGATGCGGCCTGTTCTTTAGCAAGATTGCCGGAGCGCCGGGGATCGCGCAAGTCTGCGGCGGTGGAGGCGTGGTTCTGAGCGGGTTTTCGGCAGGTTATCCCCTGGATGTGGTCAAACCTGGGGATGATATGTGGATAGACGTCCCTCACCTCGAAAATCCATAACACTCGACCGAATCGGCCCGCGAAACGCGCGACGGCGGATGGGAAATTCCCGCCGCTCGATGGGCATAACTCTGTGCAAATGTCGGGGATGAGCGGTGTATGGCAGTCACGCCACCTGATCAGCGAGAAGCGCAAGCGCCGCGGCATGGAGCGCGGGCGAGCCCGCGGCAATCACCTGCCCGCCGGGATAAGCGGGGCCGCCTTGCCAATTCGTGACGATCCCGCCCGCGGCCTCAATCACCGCAATCGGTGCGGCGATGTCATAGGCTTGCAGCCCGGCCTCGATCACCAGATCGATCTGCCCGGAGGCCAGAAGCGCGTAGGCGTAGCAATCCATGCCGTACCGCGTCAGGCGGACCTGATCGCGCACCCGCTCAAAGGCCAGCCGCTCCGCCTCGGTTCCAATTTCGGGGAAGGTCGTGAACAGAACCGCGTCAGACAGCGCCACGCCGCCCCGGGCCGCCAACGCACCGGACCCTTGCGGCCCGACCATCATCGCCTGGCCGAAGCCACCTTCAAACCGCTCTCCAATATAAGGCTGGTCAATAATCCCAAAGACCGGCGCGTCACCCGCTTCCAGGGCGATGAGCACCCCCCAGGTCGGCGTGCCCGCAATAAACCCACGGGTGCCATCGATTGGGTCCAAGACCCAAGTCAGGCCGGAGCGGGAGGGTTTCGCCGCCTCCTCTTCCCCGAGAATCCCGTCATCAGGGCGCATCTCGGCCAGAACCGCCCGCATTGCGGCCTCGGCCTCCCGGTCCGCGGCGGTCACGGGGTCAAAATCCTCGGGGCGCTTGCTTTCGGCCATGAGGCCCGCGCTTCGGAAATGCGCCAGCGTCGCGACCCGGGCTGCATCGGCCAATGCACGGGCCACGCGGCGCAGATCGGCCTGATCGGCCAAGGAAAACTCGGGATTTGGAGACGTGTCGCCCGCCATGGGCCCCTCCCTGAGCGTCTGCGGGTCTGGTCACAAAGGCTCAGGTGGCATGGTCGGCGTCCGGGGTCAACCGGCCCGCCTTGCGCAGGCGGTCAGGCGGCGGCGTCCGACAGGACGCGGGCCAGTTCGAACAACCGGCGGCGCTGGTTCTCTGGAATGGCGTAGTAGGACCGCACCAGTTCCAGGGCCTCCTTATCCGCCAGGATATCACCGGGCACGGCCTCATCCACGGCCTCTTCGCCCTCGGTCAGCCCTTCGAAGAAATAGGCCACCGGCACACTCACCGCATCGGCGATATCCCAAAGGCGGGAGGCGCTGACACGGTTCATACCCGTCTCATATTTCTGAATCTGCTGAAACTTGATGCCAACCTTCTCGGCCAGCTGTTGCTGGGTCATCCCGACCATCCAGCGCCGGTGGCGAATCCGCTTGCCCACATGGACATCAACGGGGTGTTTCACGAGCCTCTCCTATTCAAAACCCAAACCATGCTCTTGTCCGCCATCTGGGGACACCGAAATGGCGCGTGCCGCTCAACCCAAAGGACAACATCGCAGACGTAGCGCACAGGCGCATCCCATCAATTACCGATTTGCGCCAAACGCACCTGCCCTTTCAGGCTTACGTGCACGGGCGCGACCTTACTCTACTTATGCGTGTCCAACAATGATTTCGATCAAGTATTCCTAAGCTCCTGATTGGCTTCTGTTATCAACCCCTTCGCGGATCAGACCATTGAAGGCGGCTGCGCGGACGGGGTAGTCTGACGTGAAATCCCAAAGCCCTAGGAGCCTCCGATGCGCGCATTCCGTGTCACCTCATTCGACGCGCCGCCCGGTTTGGAGGAGGTCGAGAGGCCCAAACCGGGGGCGGGAGAAGTCCTGGTTGAGATCGCCGCCTGTGGCCTGAATTTCGCTGATCTTCTGATGATGGAGGGCAAATATCAGGACACGCCTGCGCCGCCCTTCACCTTGGGAATTGAGGTCGCCGGCACGGTCCGGGCCGTTGGCGAAGGCGTGACAAACCCGTCCCCCGGCGCCCGGGTCGCTGTCTTCGCGGGCCAAGGCGGTCTGGCGGAGTTCGGGGTCTTCCCCGCCGCACGCTGCGTCGTGATCCCCGATCAGATGCCCTTCGATCAGGCAGCGGGGTTCTTGGTGGCCTATGGCACCTCGCATGTCGCGCTCGCCCATCGCGCCCAACTGAAACCGGGAGAGCGGCTTTTGGTCCTGGGCGCCGCAGGCGGCGTAGGCCTGACAGCGGTCGAGTTGGGCGCGCGGATGGGGGCCGAGGTCATCGCCTCGGCCCGCGGACCCGCCAAGCTGGAGGTCGCGAAAGCGGCAGGCGCGGCCCATTTGGTTGATAGTGAGGCGGAGGATATCCGTGCAGCGGTCAAGGCATTAGGCGGGGCTGATGTGGTCTATGACGCGGTCGGCGGCGCGCAGTTCGACGCTGCCCTTCGCGCCACCAATCCGGGCGGGCGCATCTTGGTCATCGGCTTTGCCAGCGGGACGGTCCCGGAGATCCCCGCCAACTATCTTCTGGTCAAGAATATCGCGGTGCATGGCCTGTTCTGGGGCGGGTATCTGCGCCTGGCGCCGGAGGTTCTGACCGGCAGTCTGGAGAGACTTTTCGGCTGGTACGCCGAAGGTGGGCTGACCCCGCATATTGGCGGACGTTACCCCCTTGATCAGGCCACTGAGGCGCTTGCCTTTTTGCGATCACGCCGGGGCACGGGCAAGGTGATCGTCACAGTCTAGGCCCCCAGGCCCTCGCCATTTACCCCGCCACAAAGCCCTCAAATTAAGGCAGATTCGCGACGCATTTGCCGCGAAATGACCCTGTGGCCAGCGCAATGCCGCCTTTGGCCAATTGTATCAATTTTCGAAACAACGCCCGGAAAAACGGGCCACTGGGCCAAACACGGCAGCCCAGGATGCGTAACCAGTTCCCCTTCTCCGGCCCCAATTTGGCGGCCAGGGCGTACCAACCAATGCCGCAGATGGTGGAGGTTGACCCATGCCCGACGGGTATCTGGTCAGCTTGGGGACGAACAATTCGCTGGATGCCATTGACGGCATTTCCGGCGGCTTGGTCACGTTCACCACCGCGACCACCATCGGTGCGGGTCAGTGGATGTGGTCGGGCACCTGGAGTGGCTCCACCTTCACCAATGAGGTCGAACCGGGCGTTTTCTATGAGGGGACGGACGGAAATATCTATTTCGTCCCCGATTTCGGTCCCGTTGACACCCTAACCGAGGCCAGTGTGATCTCGGCCCCCAGTTTTGCGCAAGACGACGGCGTGGTCGAAGGCGGCGATGATGACGACCTGATCAACGGAACCTTCTCTGACCCCGATGGCAGTCAACCCGGAAGCGGCGCCGATCAGATCGAGGCCGGTGATGGCAATGACACGGTGGTCGCGGGCGACGGGGCTGACACGGTCTTTGGCGATGGCGGGTCGGACGATATCTCAGGCGGCGACGGGGCTGACGAGCTCTATGGCGATAGCAATGGCGCCCCTCCCACGACTTCAGAATCTCTGGTCTGGGATGATGTCGTTGCCGATGAAGCCTCGGTCGAGGATGGGTTCACCGTCTCCACCGGCGTCATCGATGTCACGCTCACCTTCACCGATACCGGCAACAACAACCCGGTCTTTGAGATCGAGTCGACCGACGCGGTCTATGTCGGCCCAGGCGAACCCTTCGGCGGCAACTCCAGCCTTTATCTCTTTGGCGATGGCGATGGCGCGACGGCCACGGCCACCATCGATTTCTCCGCCGATGATCGGGCCTATACCGGTGAGGTCGAAAACGTTGAGTTCCGGATCAATGATATCGACTGGGGCTCGGGCAACCACCAGGATGTGGTGACGGTCAATGCCTTCGACGCCAATGGCAATCCGGTGACAGTCACGCTGACCCCTGGTGCAGGCGACACCGTCAGCGGCAATACAATCACGGCGGAAACGGTGGGGGAGTCGCCGACGGATCTTGGCGGATCGGTCCTGGTGTCGATCCAAGGGCCTGTCAGCCAGATTGAGATCATCTATTCCAACGCGCTCTCCGGCACACAAGCGATCTGGATCAGCGATATTCATTTCGACAGCATTCCTGCCGTGGAGGGCGACGACACGATCGACGGCGGCGCCGGGGACGACACGATCCTGGGCGAAGGTGGCGATGACAGCCTGACCGGCGGCACCGGGGATGATGAACTGTCAGGCGGCACCGGCAACGACACGATCAACGTGGCCGAAGGGGACACGGCCACCGGCGGCGATGGCGATGACCTATTTGTTTTGACCGATCTGGGGGAAGCGGGCGCGCAAGCCATCACCATCACCGGCGGTGAAGGCGGCGAAACTGCCGGTGATACGCTACAACTGAACGGCCTGGCTGATCTGAGCGATGTGACGATCACCAACCCCGACGACAATGCGGGCGGATTGTCTGGTTTCGTGACCTTGGCCGATGGCTCGGTGGTGAATTTCAGCGAGATCGAGAACATCATTTGCTTCACCCCCGGCACGCGCATTCTAACACCAACGGGTGAGCGACCAATCCAGGATTTGAAGGCAGGCAACATGGTCATCACCCGCGATGACGGCGCGCAACCGATCCGTTGGATCGGCAGCCGTATGGTGCCGGGCGTGGGCAAGTTCGCCCCCATTCGCATCGCTGCGGGCGGGCGGTTTGGAGCGAAACGCGATCTTCTGGTCTCGCCACAGCACCGGATGCTGGTGGAGGGCTATGCCGCGCAACTGGCCTTTGGCGAAGAGGAAATCCTGGCCGCCGCGAAACATATGGTCGACGGGCGGACCGTGCGCCAGGAAGAACAGGGGCTGGTCACCTATATCCACATGATGTTTGACCGCCATCAGATCGTCTA
>JANQNZ010000023.1 GCA_028279315.1 Rhodophyticola sp.
CCGTGGCAGTATCTGATTGTCCGCGAGAAAGCGGTGAAACAGCAGATCGCCGATTATTTCGTGGCTGAGCAGCGGTTCCGCGCCAAGGCGAAGATGAAATTCCCGACGCCGGATTATCGCGGGCTGGCCACGGCGCCCGGGTTCATCGTGGTCTGTTCAGACATGCGGTGGGTGGATGCGTTTCCGGTGTTGAACGATGGCTCCGAGCTGGACCGGATGTATCGCGAGAATGCCGAGCGCATCCTGTTGCAATCGGTGGCGGCCTCCACCATGTCGGCGCATCTGGCCGCAGCCGCTTTGGGCTACAATGTGTGGTGGGTGACGGCCATCGGCCAGGAAGAGGCGCAAGAGGCGATGCGCCCGCTTCTGGGCATCCCTGAAGAGATCGCGGTCCTCGACATCTTCCTTTTCGGGCCGCCCGCGCAGGCCCCCTATAAACGCTGGCGCCGCCCGGTGGAGGAGATCGCCCATTGGGACCAGTATAATCGCGATCACTTCATGTCTGACGAGGATCTGAAGGATTGGATCAAGACCCGGCGCCACCGGGTGATGTATCGCGACGCCTCCAAGATCGACTGAGGGGGCCGCGGCACCAGGTCGTTTGCCTCTGGACCCGTCCTGACCACCGCTGAGCGCGGCCAAACCGCGCTGGGGTCGGCATATGCCCGGCCCGCGGATTGGCGCGCCTTAACCAGAAATCAGGGGATTTCGTGCCAAGACCGGAATGCGGGACATGTCTGCCGCCCAACGGCGCTTGGGCAGCGTTCGCCCTGCGTTGCAGGCACACGTCGAACGAGGCTTGAGCATGGCTCTCATCACGCCCTCTCCAAACTTCATCCACATCGGCAATTTCGCCCCATTCAATACGGCGGATCCAGATAGCAATCACCCCAACTTCAACGGCAATCAGACTGTGCTTGAAGGCATGGTGCTCACAGGACATACGCATTCGATTCAGAGCTTTACCGTCGACGATGCGAATAACGACGGAGAAATCTCCTCCAACCACTCCAGTTTCGGACCCAATAGCGGCGATTCGATCAATGGGAGTGAGATCGACACGTTGTTCGTGTTGCGCATAGATGTCCGCTTTGAAGGGTCAAATATCTTTACCAACGCCTCGGTTGTGGCCACCCAAACCGTAAATGGCGATGTCTACCTTCTCGACCTGAACGGACTGCTCGACGACGAGACGTTCGATGAGATTGAGATCAACTCTGTCCTCAGCACCGGCCAGGTCTCATTTAACAGCTTTTGGCAAGCCGGTGGCAGTTTTTCCATCGACAATGCCAGCTTCGTCTGTTTCGCCGCAGAGACGCGGATTGCGACGCCTGGGGCCGAGGTGCCGGTGGGTGCGTTGCGCCGCGGCGATATCGTGACCACCAAAGACCACGGGCCGCAGCCGATCAGATGGGTCGGGCGCCGGCATTTGGGTGCGGGTGACCTGGCCCACGCGCCTGATCTACAACCTATCCGCATTCGGGAGGGGGCTTTGGGCAGCGGCCTGCCGCGGCGGGACCTCTTGGTCAGCCCGCAGCACCGGATGCTGCTGAGCTCGAAGGTCGCGCGGAGGATGTTTGGGGCTGATGAGGTGCTGGTGGCGGCCAAACATCTGCTCGCGCTTGATGGGGTGGAGATCGCCGATGAGGTGACGGCGGTCACCTATGTCCATTTCCTTTGCGCCAATCATGAGGTTGTCTTTGCCGAGGGTGCCCCGTCGGAAAGCCTCTATACCGGCGCGGAGGCGCTGAAATCGATGGGCGCGGCGGCGCGGGCGGAAATCCTCTCGCTGTTTCCAAGAATGCGGGCCATGGGGGAGGACGGAGCGCCTTATCCGGCTCGCCCGCTCATTCCCGGTCGACGGGGCCGCGCATTGGCGCGGCGCATCGCAGGGGCCACCCATCGGGCGCCGCTGGAGCTGTGGCGTTAGAGCGGTATGGCGATGGGTTGATCCGTAATTCTGTTTGAGCATCGAACCAATCACCCACCCCCATTTCGGGCTTGAAGCCCCGTTCACCCCCGCATAGTAAGGCGCGAATTCTGCCCCGGGCGCCACGCCACGCGCCCTTTTCGCCGATATGAGGACACCGATGAACGTCACCGAGACGCTGAACGAGGGATTGAAGCGCGGCTATGAGATCACCATCACCGGCGCCGAGCTGGATGCCAAGGTGGATGAAAAGCTGGCCGAAGCGCAGCCCGAGGTTGAGATGAAGGGCTTTCGCAAAGGCAAAGTGCCGATGCCGCTTCTGAAAAAGCAGTTCGGCCAACGCCTGATGGGCGAAGCGATGCAGGAAAGCGTCGATGGGGCGATGCAATCCCATCTTGACGACTCTGGCGACCGGCCCGCGATGCAGCCCGAGGTCAAGATGGTCAATGAAGACTGGAAAGAGGGCGATGATGTTGTCGTCTCCATGACCTATGA
>JANQNZ010000028.1 GCA_028279315.1 Rhodophyticola sp.
CGCCTCGACAAGCGGGGTCAGCACATAGCCCGGGCAGATGGCGTTGGCCGTGATTGGCTCCTCCGCGGTTTCGAGCGCCACGGTCTTGGTCATGCCCACCACCCCGTGTTTGGCGGCGACATAGGCCGATTTGTAAGGGGAGGCGGTGAGACCATGGGCCGAGGCGATATTGATGACCCGGCCCCATCCGGCGGCGCGCATGAGTGGCAGGGCGGCCGCGGTGGTGTGAAAGGCCGAGGAGAGGTTGATGGCAATGATCGCGTCCCATTTCTCCTCAGGGAAATCTTGGATCGCGGCGACATGCTGGATGCCCGCATTGTTGACCAGGATATCGCAGGCGCCCGCTTGGGTGATCAGGGCCCGGCACTCAGCCCCTTTCGACATATCCGCCTTGATGTAGCGGGCCGTCACCCCAGTCTCCTCCGCGATCTCAGCGGCGATGGCGTGGTCTTCGTCGCGATCGGTGAAGGAGTTGAGCACAACATCCGCCCCGGCGCGCGCAAATTCCCACGCCACACCCAAACCGATTCCCGAATTTGACCCGGTGATGACCGCCGTCTTCCCGGCCAATGAAATGGTCAGTGCCATGATTCCCCGCTCCTCTTATCTCGCGACCCCGCCAAGCATAATGCTGCATCTGCACAATGGAAACGGGCGCCGCGCGGGGGAGGGCGAAAAAAAACGCCGGCGCGAGGCCGGCGTTAAGTTATTGAGGCAGGTTTCATACAGGCAAGAAACCTATCGAGCAGTGCATCCTTTATAAGCAATCCCCCGCGCAGAGTCCAACCGAAAAGTTTGCGCGCGCCCATCGCGCCGGATACCGTCCGATCACAGGCAAACAACGGGTCCGGGAGGATTGTCCACAAATGCGCGCGGATTGTTTCGTGAGATATTTAGCAGCATTAGCCCTCACTTTTGGCCTCGGCACCGCCGCGGCGGGAGAGCCCAGATATGGCATCGCTATGTATGGCGACCCGGCCTTGCCCCCAGATTTTGAGCATCTGCCCTATGCCAACCCGGATGCGCCCACGGGCGGGCGGATCGTGACCGGTGAGATCGGCAGCTATGACAGTTTGAACCCGCACAGCCGGTTGGGCTCGGTCCCCTGGCAGCTCCGCTTCCTGGCGTATGAGTCGCTCATGGGCCGATCTTATGACGAGCCGTTCTCGCTTTACGGGCTCCTGGCCGAATCGGTTGAAGCAGATTCGGAGGGGCAATGGGTGGAGTTTCACCTCCGGCCCGAAGCCCGATTCTCCGATGGTAGCCCGGTGACTGTGGCCGATGTGATCTGGTCTTATGAGACGCTCGGGACAGCTGGCCATCCGCGGTATCTGAATGCCTGGACCAATGTCGCGTCGATCGAGCCGGTGGGCGAGCGGGGCCTTCGGATCACATTTGTCGAACCAAACCGGGAGATGGCGCTGATCATGGGGATGCGCCCGATCCTGCAGGCGGCGCAATGGGACGGGGTGGATTTCCAAACCTCGGGCATGGATGTGGTTCCAATTGCCTCGGCGCCTTACGTCATCACCGATTATGAGGCGGGGCGCTACGTGCTTCTGACCCGGAACCCCGATTATTGGGGCGCCGATCTGCCCTTCCGGCGTGGCACCAATGTGATCGATGAGGTCCGGCTGGAATTCTTCGGCGACGCGACCGCGATGTTTGAGGCCTTCTCCTCCGGCATCATCAATACGATCCGAGAGACCAATGCCCAGAATTGGGAGGAGAATTACGATTTCCCCCGGGTCCAGAATGGCGAAGTGGTGCTGTCCGAGGTGCCGCATCAGCGCCCCACGGGCATGACCGGCTTCGTGATGAACACCCGCAATCCGACCTTCTCAGACTGGCGTGTGCGGGAGGCGATGATCCAAGCCTTCAATTTCGAGTTCATCAATCAGACGATCAACGCCGGCCGCGCGCCGCGGATCACCTCTTACTTCGCGAACTCAATCCTCGGCATGGAGGAGGGGGCGGCCGAAGGGCAGGTCGCAGCGTTTTTGGCGCCTTTCGCGGACGATCTTCTGCCCGGCGCGATGGAGGGCTATGCCTTTCCGGTCTCGGACGGGTCCGAGGCGAACCGGGCCGGCATTCGCCGGGCGCTTGGGCTGATGGAAGAG
>JANQNZ010000034.1 GCA_028279315.1 Rhodophyticola sp.
CAGTCAACCCCATCAGAGATCGCGGCGAGCCCCGCCTGTACTGACGCGTCGCGTGTCTCGCCGCCGATCACGTCGATAAGCGGTGTGTTGATGTCGGGCCGGGCGGCGGTGTAGAGGTCGGCGTCCTCCTTGTGCCGCACGACGACAATCTCCGAGATGCTTGGGTGATGATCGAAGGCGCGGATACTTCGGCTTAGAACAGCTTCGCCCGACAGGTCTTTGTATTGTTTTGGTATTTCCCCACCCGCTCGCAACCCGCGCCCGGCAGCGACAATCACCGCCGCGGTCTTTGCGATAGGGGGAGTCTGGGCCTCGTCCGACATGGGGTTCAGATAGGCAGATTGCGGCACCGGAGACAATCCACTGTCGCCGGAAAGGAGAGCGCGCCTCGTCACGCTCCTTCCGGAGCCCTCCTCGGCCCGCGGCGCCTCCGGCGGGCGTATTTTGGGAAAGATGAAGAGGGGTGAGGGCGCTCTTGGAGGGGCATTGAGCGGCACCGTGCTTGTCTAAGCCGAGGGCGTTTGCCAACGGCGGCCTGGGCGGTCTTTGATTGGCTCTTAGGCGATCTGCCTAATTTTTGGGCGATGGGGGCTGAGCCCCTTGAAAATACACGAGGAGTCTTTGCTCTTCCTGACGGAACGCACTATCTCAGAGGCCAATTGCACAAGGATTGAGCATTTGTCCATTTCCCTGGCAGGCCTGACGCTGTCGCCGCCTGTGCTGCTGGCGCCACTTGCGGGCGTCACCGATTTGCCCTTCCGGCAATTGGTCGCGCGGTTCGGCGCGGGGTTGGTGGTGTCTGAGATGGTGGCGAGCCAGGAGATGGTGGAGGCCAAACCTTCCGTCCGGGCCCGGGCGGAACTGGGGTTCGGAGACGCGCGGACCGCGGTGCAATTGGCGGGGCGCGAGGCGAAATGGATGGCCGAGGCCGCCCGGATTGCGGAGGCCCAAGGCGCGCGGATTATCGACATCAATATGGGCTGCCCGGCGAAGAAGGTGGTGAATGGCTATTCGGGTTCGGCTCTGATGCGAGACCTCAACCATGCGCTTGGGCTGGTCGAGGCGGTGGTCGGCGCGGTCTCGGTGCCGGTGACACTGAAGACGCGGTTGGGGTGGGATGAGGCTTGCCTCAACGCGCCAGACCTGGCGCGGCGGGCGGAAAACGCTGGCATTCGGATGATCACAATCCACGGGCGGACCCGTTGCCAGTTCTACAAAGGCCGGGCGGATTGGGCGGCCATCGCAAAGGTCAAACAAGCGGTGACAATCCCGGTGATTGCCAATGGTGATATCTGCGAAAGCGCCGATGCACGGGCCGCGATGGCGGCTTCGGGCGCTGATGGGGTGATGGTGGGACGCGGCGCGCAAGGGCGGCCTTGGCAATTGGCGGTGATTGGCCATGACCTTTTCGGCACGCCTGCGCCCGCCATTCCCGAAGGCCCCGATCTCGTGGAGATGGTGGCGGGGCATTACGAAGCGATGCTCAGCTTCTATGGCACTGAACTCGGCCTCCGCGTCGCCCGGAAACATCTGGGCTGGTATATGGATGGGGCGGGCACGCCCAAAGCGCTCCGCCGGGAGATCTTGACCGCAAGCGCAGCCGTTGACGTGCTGGCCGCCCTGCCGAAAGCGTTGGAGACCGGGCAAGGGGCACTGGCCGCATGACCGCTTGGACCAACTCCCTTTGGGCCTCACTTCCGATCCCGGCCTTGATCCTTGATGCTGAGGACCGGATTGGCGATGTGAACCCGGCGGCAGAACTGTTCCTGAACGCCTCAAAAAAGGGCCTGGCGGGCCATCCGGTCTGGGACAAGGTCTTTGTGGATGCGCCCTTGGAGGAGGCGTTTACCCGCATCCGGTCCGGCCACGCGCCGCTCTTTGTGAATGCGGTCGATGTCGGCACCGGCAGCCGCAAACCAGTCAATTGCGATGTGCAGATCGCGCCTTTGGCGGACAAACCCGACCATGTGCTCGTGCTTCTGGAAAGCCGGGAATTGGCGGGGCGGCTTGGTCAGGCGATGTCGTCGAAATCCGCCGCCAAATCCGCCGTCGGGATGGCGGAGATGTTGGCCCATGAGATCAAGAACCCCTTAGCGGGCATCACCGGCGCGGCGCAACTGATCTCGATGAACGCCACCGGCGAGGATCGGGAGCTGACCGATCTGATCGTGGGGGAGACGCGGCGCATTCTGAAACTGCTCGAACAGGTCGAGGAGTTTGGGAACCTGCGCCCGCCCGACCGGCGGGCGGTCAATATCCACGATGTGCTCGACCGGGCGCGGAAATCGGCCATGGTCGGGTTTGCCGCCCATATGACAATTGAGGATGATTACGACCCGTCGCTGCCCGCGACCTGGGGTGACCCCGACCAGTTGCAGCAGGTGTTTCTGAACCTTCTGAAGAATGCCGCCGAGGCCTGCAAGTCTGGGGGCACGCTCAAAATTCGCACCTTCTATGAACTGACCTTGAAGGTCCGCCGCAAAGACGGCTCTCGCGGATCAGTGCCGCTTCAGATTGAGATCATCGACGATGGGCCGGGTCTGCCGCAGCCCATCGCCCAGGACATTTTTGAGCCTTTCGTGTCGGGCAAAGAGAATGGCACCGGGCTTGGCCTGGCGCTGGTCTCGAAGATCATCGCCGATCATGACGGCTGGATCGCGGTGGAAAGTGTGCCCGGCCGCACCGTGTTTCGCATATCGCTGCCCATTGCGCCCAAGGAGGGCGCGGCATGAGGGCATGGGACAGAAAAGAAGAGGGATGAAATGGACGGCACCGTTCTAGTCGCTGACGATGACCGCACGATCCGCACGGTCCTGACCCAGGCCCTGACGCGGGCGGGGTGCAAGGTTCACGCGACCTCCAGCCTGATGACGCTGATGCGGTGGGTTGAGGAGGGGAAGGGTGATCTGGTGATCTCGGATGTGGTGATGCCCGACGGCAATGGGTTGGAGACACTGCCGCAGATCACCGACCGGCGGCCCGGGCTGCCGGTGATCATCATCTCGGCCCAGAACACAATCATGACGGCGATCCAAGCGACCGAGGCGGAGGCTTATGATTACCTGCCAAAGCCGTTCGATCTGCCGGATCTGATGAAACGCGCCGCGCGGGCTTTGGACCAAAAGCGCCGGGCGCCTGCGCCGCAGCCCGCGGATGCGCCGACCGGTGGCCAGGACGATCTGCCGCTTGTGGGCCGCACGGCTTCGATGCAGGCGCTTTACCGATTGGTGGCGCGGGTGATGAACACCGATCTGCCGGTTCTGATCACCGGCGAAAGCGGGACCGGGAAAAGCCTGATTGCGCGCGCGATCCATGACTTCTCGGACCGCCGGACCTTGCCTTTTGTTGTGGCCTCAGCCGGAGATTTGGACGGCGCGGATGGCCCGTCAGCCGTGTTGGTCCGGGCCAAAGGCGGCTCGATCCTCTTCGATGAGGTGGGCGATTTGGGGGAGATCGCCCAAGGCAAGATCGTGCGGATGCTGGATGCGATGACCGACGGGGCGCCGCGGGTGATGGCCTCCAGCCAAAGCGATCTGACTGAGAAGATGGAGGTGGGCGGCTTCCGTCAGGACCTGTTCTATCGCTTGGGCGGCGTCACCATAAATGTGCCGAGCTTGCGGGAGCGGGTGGATGACATCCCGCTTCTGGCGACCCATTTCCTGGCCCGGGTGGAACGGGATGGCGGCCCGATCCGGCGCCTGTCACCCGACGCGCTGGACCTGATCCGCGCCTATTCCTGGCCCGGCAATGTGCGGCAGTTGGAGAACTGCATCCGCCGTCTGACCGTCACCAGCCAGGTTGAGGAGATCACCAAGGCGGAGGTCGAAGCGGTCCTGGGCAATCAACCGGCCATCGAACCGCTGATCGGGGGTGGGGAAAGTGACAAGCTTTCTGCCTCAGTCGCGAAACATCTCAGGCGTTATTTCGACCTGCATGGCGGGGTGCTGCCGCCGCCGGGCCTTTACACCCGCATCCTGCGGGAGGTGGAGACGCCGCTTATCGAGATTTCGCTCGATGCGACCGGCGGCAACCAGGCCAAATGCGCCGATCTTCTGGGGATCAATCGCAATACGCTTAGAAAGAAGATCACCGACCTTGATATCCGCGTGACTCGCCGCCGCAAGTTGATGTAAAACGGCAACAGTCCCGTGGCGCGTGGGGAACAGGTCCCCACGGTGACCACGAGGAATTGTGGCGGGGGCGGATCGACCCCCAAGATATGATGGGGGGCAGAGGCGGTGCGTCAGCCCGCGGATCTGGCAGGCAAATCCTTGTTTTCACGGCTCACTGAGCTTCGAACCCGCCGCCGGCTGCGGAATGCGGGGACGCTTGGGCTGGTCGTGTTGGGGCCGGTCTTGGCGCTGGCGACCTTCTTGGTCTTGGGGCCGTTGGGGGAGGTCTCGGATTCGCCCGCGCTGCGGCTGATTCTGCTCGCCAACATGATCTACATCCTGGTTGTGGCGACCTTGATCCTGCGCCAGGTCGCCAAGATGGTCGCCGCCCGCCGGGCCCGATCGGCGGGGTCCCGCTTGCACCTGCGCCTGACCGGGGTCTTTGCGATTGTGGCGCTGTTGCCGACGGTTTTGGTGGCGGTCTTTGCGACGGTCACGGTCAATATGGGGATCGAAGGCTGGTTCTCGGACCGGGTGTCATCCGCCCTTGGCAACTCCGTCGATGCGGCGGCGGCCTATCAGCAGGAACATCGCGACGATCTGGCCGAAGACGCGATTGCGCTGGCGGCCTTTCTGAACGTGAACCGGCAGGCGACGCCGTTCATGACAGACGGCGCGCTTGGGCAGTTTCTGCGCCAGGGTCAGGGCCGGGTGCAGCGCGGCTTGCGGGAGGCCTATGTCGTCGATGGTGGGGGTGAGATCCGCGCGCGGGGCGACCGCAGCTATCTCTTCGATTTTGAGCGGCCAAGTGATGAGGCCTTCGCCACGGCGGCAAACGGCGAGTTGGTGCTGATCGAAGACCGCGCCGTGAATGAATTCCGCGCGCTTCTGCGGTTGGAGGCGTTCCCGGACCGGTATCTCTATATCAGCCGAGAGGTGGATGGGCAGATCATCTCGCTTCTCGATGACACGCAGCAGACCGTGCAACTGTATCGCGAGTTGGAAAGCGAACGGGGCCGGCTGCTGTTCGGGTTTGGCCTGTTCTATCTCGGCTTCGCGGTGGTGATGATCCTGGCGGCGGTCTGGCTTGGGCTTTGGTTTGCTGAGCGTCTGTCGCGGCCCGTGGGGCGGCTGGCCAGTGCCGCGCAGCGGGTGGGGCAGGGCGATCTGGAGGTACGCGTGGCCGAAGAGCGGGGCGATGATGAAATCGCTATGCTTGGGCGGCTGTTCAACCAGATGACCCGGCAGCTGAAAGGCCAGCGCGACACGCTTCTGGAACAGAACGAAGCGACGGAGGAAAGTCGGCGCTTGTTTGACTCGGTTCTGTCCTCGGTCACCGCCGGGGTGATCGGCCTGGACGCGGGGGGCCGGGTCGATTTCGTGAACCGCGCGGCGATGCGGCTGTTGGATCTGGAAGAGCAGCGCGATCACGGCATGACCTTGCAAAGCGTTGTTCCTGAATTTGCTGATCTCTTTGCACGGTTGGAGGAGCGCGGGTCGGAGACCGTGCAGGAGGAAATCAAACTCGCCCGCCGCGGGAAGTTGGAGAGCGTCTTGGTCCGCATCGCCACGAGGCGGAGCGCGGATGGGGCACCCGAAGGCTATGTGGTCGCGTTCGATGACGTGACCGATCTGGTGAGCGCGCAACGCATGGCGGCTTGGGGCGATGTCGCGCGACGGATTGCCCATGAGATCAAGAACCCGCTGACCCCAATCCAATTGTCGGCCGAGCGGGTGCGGCGGAAATTTGGGCCGAAACTAGGGGAAGATTCCGAGTCTCTGGAGCAATATACCGATGTGATTGTGCGCCAAACCAATGACTTACGGCGCATTGTTGATGAGTTCTCCAAATTCGCCCGGATGCCGGAGCCTGAGCGGAAACCTGAAGATCTGGCCGGGCTTCTGCGCGAAGCGGTGACCTTGCAGCGGGCAGGCCAGCCGGATGTGGCGTTCACGGTCGACATCCCTGATCATCCGGTCATGGCGGTGGTGGATGCAACCATGCTTGGTCAGGCCTTCACGAATCTCATCAAGAATGGCGGTGAGGCGACCGAAAGCCTGATCGAGACAGGCCCGCCTGAGGGGTATCGGCCCGAACTTCGGATCACGCTGACAGAGGCCGGTGACGATATCCACATCGCGATCAGCGACAACGGGATCGGCCTGCCGGAGGACCGGGCCAAGCTGTTTGAGCCTTATGTGACCACGCGGGACAAAGGCACCGGCCTTGGCCTGCCGATTGTGAAGAAGATTATCGAAGAGCATGGCGGCCTATTGGAGCTGCTGGATGCGGCGCCGTTTCAGGACGGCGCCCATAAAGGCGCGCGAGCGGAGATTACGCTGCCGCGGGCCGAGGCAAAGGGAGACGAATTCTGATGTCCGATATTCTGGTCGTGGATGACGAGCGCGATATCCGGGAGTTGATTTGCGATATTCTGGAGGATGAGGGGTTTTCGACCCGGATGGCGGGGACCTCGGATGAGTGTATGGCGGAGTTAAATGCGGCAGCGCCCGGCCTCATGATCCTCGATATTTGGCTGAAAGACTCCAACATGGACGGGATCGACATCCTGAAACATGTGAAACGGGATAATCCGGATGTGCCGGTGGTGATCATCTCGGGCCATGGCAATATCGAAATTGCCGTCGCGGCCATCAAACAGGGGGCCTATGACTTCATCGAGAAGCCGTTCAATATCGATCAGCTGATGGTCGTGATCCGCCGCGCGATGGAGACCTCACGGCTGCGGCGCGAGAATTCGGCGCTGCGCCGTCAGGATGGCAAAGCGGCCGAGATGATTGGCCAAGGCGCGGCCTATAAGACGTTGAAAAGTCAGCTGGATAAGGTCACGAAGTCGAATGGCCGCGTGATGCTGACGGGCCAGGCGGGTGCGGGCAAAGAGGTCGCCGCGCGGTATATTCATGGCGAGTCGAACAGGGCCGATGCGGCATTTGTGACGGTCAACTCCGCCTCCATCTCGCCGGATCATATGGAAGAGGTGCTCTTTGGCCGCGAAAGCGCCGAACGTGGGGTGGAGCAGGGGCTTCTGGAACAGGCCCATGGCGGGGTGATCTATTTCGATGAGGTCGCCGATATGCCCCTTGGCACGCAATCGAAGATCCTGCGCGTGCTGGTCGATCAAAGCTTCACCCGGGTTGGCGGCACGGCGAAAGTGCGGGTGGATTTGCGCGTGATCTCTTCGACCACGCGCGATCTGGAGGCCGAGATCGCCGCAGGCAATTTCCGGGAGGAGCTGTATCACCGCCTGAACGTGGTGCCGATCGACGTGCCGGGCTTGGAGGATCGGCGGGAGGATATCCCGCTTCTTGCGCGCAGTTTCATCCAGCAATTCAATGCCGAACAGGGGTTGCCGCTGAGGGACCTGGGCGAAGACGCCGAGGCGATGCTGCAAACGATGAGCTGGCCCGGCAATGTGCGGCAGTTGAAGAACGTGATCGAACGGGTGCTGATCTTGGGCGATGGCACCGGGCCAATTGAGGCCCGCGACCTGCCAGGCCAAAGCGAGAGCGGCGGCGATATGCAGGAAGACATTGCGTTGTCCGCCGGTTTGACGACCCTGCCGCTGCGTGAAGCGCGCGAGCTCTTTGAGCGGCACTATCTGATGGCGCAGATCAACCGCTTCGGCGGCAATATCTCTCGCACCGCGAGCTTTGTTGGCATGGAACGCAGCGCGCTTCACCGGAAGCTGAAATCGCTTGGTGTCGTGACCACCAACAAAGCAGGCGCGCGGGTGGCCCAGGTGGAAGAGGGCTGAGCCAAGCGTGGCATTTGGGCCGGAAAAGCCGGCTTTTCCGGACGGATTTGCCGGCAAATTCGCGCTCTGAAGACACTCCGGGCACGGTTCCTGCGCGGCAGGCGGGGGCGCGGCTCGTCAAGCTCCTCCGGAGCCCTCCTCGCCGCGCGATGCCTCCGGCGGGAGGTATTTATGAAGCAAAGATGAGGGGGGCGAGGGCCGTCTCGGAGAACGTTCAGTGGAGGTTTTCCAGGCCCGAACGGGCCGCACCTCGCCTCTCCGTCGCGCCAGACGAACGCCGCCCGCATCCTCAGCCCGGTGTCACCACCAAGGCGCTGTCCCGCTGGCTGATCGCGCAGCTCTCCGTCGTGAGCTGGGGCATGATGGTGGAGACCGCCACCGGGCCCTCGGTCTGGCATCTGGGCAGGTTGACCCGAGAATAGCCGCGCCCGGCCATACAGCCGACCACGCCCCGCGCCCGCGCGGATTCGTTCACATCGACGGTGTAGACCGTTCCCCCGCTCCAACGCGGCCCGCGGATATAGCAATTGCCATGCCGGTTGCAGACCTGCCGTGCGGGGATGAAATGCCGTGGGGTGCGCCGGTTCACGGTCTGAACCGGGAAATTCTGAAGGGCGGTCAACTCACATTGCGCCAGGTCCTGGTCGCGCGTGGCGATGCTGACGCCTGTCGCGTGGTAGGTATCGACGGGCACGCAGCCTGCAACCATAAGCAACCCAACCCCAATCACTGCGAGCCGCATCAATCTCTCCCCCTTCTCAAATAATTGACGAATCCTAGCGCCGCCCGGCTTTGTTATTCAATGACAGGGCTCCAAAGCCCGCAATTGACGCCGCCCCGACAACCTGCCATGCAGAACCCCTATCAGAGGACCCGACGGGCAAAAGGCACATGAAGGTCATCATCTGCGGCGCGGGCCAGGTCGGCTGGCAAATCGCGCGCCATCTTTCCGGCGAAAACAATGACGTAACGGTGGTGGATAACAACGCCGATCTTGTGCGCCGGGCGACGGAAACCTTGGATGTGCAGGGCCTCGCCGGTTTCGCGTCTTACCCCGATGTCCTGGACCGCGCAGGCGCTCGGGATGCCGATATGGTGATCGCCGCCACCTATTCTGACGAGGTGAACATGGTCACCTGTCAGGTGGCCCATTCGGTCTTTGGCGTGCCGCGGAAGATCGCCCGCCTGCGCGCGCAATCTTATCTGAATGCGATCTATTCCGACCTCTACCGGCGCGACCACTTGCCGATCGATGTGGTGATCAGCCCGGAAAAGGAAGTGGCAGAGGCCGCGCTTAGGCGGCTTTCTTCGCCCGCGACTTTCGACACCGAAAGCTTCCTGGGCGGCGATGCGCAAATGCTTGGCATTGACCTCGACGAAGATTGCCCGGTTCTGAACACGCCACTGAAACAGCTCTCTGAGCTGTTCTCGACCCTCCGCGCCATTGTTGTGGGCATCCGGCGTGAGGGCACACTCTTTGTGCCGGAGCCGGGGGATCAGCTTTACGCGGGCGACCAGGTCTATGTCTTCACCCATGATCAAGACAGCAATCGGACGCTGGAGATTTTCGGCAAGGAAGCCAAAACCCAAGACCGCGTGGTGATTGTGGGCGGCGGCAATGTGGGCCTGGCCGTTGCGGAGGAGTTGGAGAAAGGCGCCACCCGGGTCCGCACCAAGGTTGTCGAAATGTCGCGAGAGAATGCTGAACGCGCGGCGGATGCGCTGGAGCGGACGATTGTCCTTCACGGCGACGGGCTCGACATCGAAATCCTGCGGGAGGCGGGCGCGAACCGGGCTGACACGGTTCTTTGCGTGACCGATGACGATAAGACGAACCTCCTTGCGGCGGTCCGGGCCAAAACCGCGGGCGCCCGGGTGGCGATTGCGCTGGTGAACGACCCGACATTGGTGCCGCTGATGAAACCCCTCAATATCGACGCCTATGTGAACCCGCGCGCCACAACCGTCAGCTCGATCTTGCGGCACATTCGCCATGGACGGGTGCGGGGTGTCTATTCCATCGGTGATGCGGAGGCCGAGGTGATCGAGGCGCAAGTGCTCTCGACCTCGCCCATTGCGGGCAAGCAGGTCCGCGATATCGACTTCCCCGAAGGCACGATCATCGGCGCGGTGCAGAAAGGGGGGGGCGAGGTGATGCGCCCAACCGGCTCCACCCGGATCGAGGATGGCGATGCGGTGGCGATCTTTGCCATGGCGTCCGAGGTGCCGGCGGTTGAGACGCTCCTTCAGGTCTCGATCGACTTTTTCTGACGCCTCATGCGCCTCTATCTCTCCCGGTTGCCGCTCTTTGTTGTGCTGATGGGG
>JANQNZ010000222.1 GCA_028279315.1 Rhodophyticola sp.
CTCATACGCCTCCGCCGCTTCAGCCTGGGGCGCGCGGACCAGCCGCTCCACCACATCGGCGCGGGCGTCTTCATCGGCGTCCCAAGGCAGCGTGCCCAAGACATCCAGCGTGTGGCGCTGCAACAGCACATGGAACCGCCCGCTATCCTCTTGCAGGCAGCGTTCCAGGAACACCTGAGAGGCGCGATCCCGCGGCACCTCCCCCTCGGCCAGATGCATCCGGGAGTGGCAAGGCTCAAAGGTGGTCTGGCAGGTGGCGGTCATGTCCGCGAAGGCTCGAACCTCGGTCCCGTCGAAGAGGCATTCATCGAAGTCCTCCAAAGAGAGCCTGAGCGCGCCGCCAAAGGCGAAATCCATGACATCCGCGTGGTCGGCGTGTGAAGGCCCGGACGACGCGATGATCGATGCGGCCAAAACTGCCAGGGCCTTTCTCACGCCCGATACTCCAGGTTCTCATAGTCAAACCGGCAGCCGGCCTTCCACGCGCGGCGGTCATGGCCCTCATTCGGCAGCCCACCCGCATCCCTCAGAAGCCTTGCCGGGTGCACCAGGGTCCAGGTCATGACTGAGGCTCCTGAAGAAGATCACTGGCCTCAATCGTCATCAAGTTGCCGCGGGCATCGACGGGATAGGCCCGCGCCGGGCCTTCGCTAGGCGCGCAGATCACCACAAGGCGGACATCGTCCATCGGCGCCGGGCGAGCGAAGCAATCGGTTGGTGCGCCGCCGGTTTCTTCGACATAGCGCGCGGCCATCGCCTCGATGATCTCGCTGTCGGTCAGCACGTCATCGCGGGTGCCGAGATAGACGCCGACCCCAAGGGCGAGCGCCAGAAGCACCCCAAGCTGGACATAGGACCCCTGAAAGAATGACTTTTCTGCCATCACACCCCTCCCGTCGCTTCGGCCACGGCCCGTGCCTTCAGCTCCTTCCGGATCACCTTGCCAGTGACGGTCATCGGCAGGGCGTCCAGAAACGCGATCTCACGCGGATAGGAATAGCTGGCGAGCCGCGATTTCACATAATCCTGAAGCTCCTCGGCCTGGGCCTCCGCCCCCGGCTTCAAGACGACATACGCTTTTACAATCTCGGCCCGGATCGGGTCGGGCTTGCCAACGACCCCCACGGTCGCCACGGCCTGATGGGTCAACAAACAATCCTCAATCTCCGCCGGGCCGATGCGATATCCGGCGCTGGTGATCACATCATCCTCGCGCCCCACAAAGCGCAGATAGGCGCCCTCCCAAACCCCGCGATCCCCGGTGATCAGCCAGTCACCCTGGACCTTCTCCGCCGTCGCGTCCGGCCGGTTCCAGTATTCCAGCATCATGGAGGCAGAGCCGCGTTTCACCGCCACGTCACCCTCCTCGGAGGTGGGCTGGCCGTCGGCATCCAGCACGTCGACCACATGGCCCGGAACGGGTTTCCCAATCGCGCCAGGTCGCGCCGGGAACTCCGCACCACAGGAGGACACGATCATATTGCATTCGGTCTGGCCGTAGAATTCGTTGATCTCCAAACCAAAAGCCTTCCGCCCCCAGGCCAGCATTTCGGCCCCAAGCGGTTCGCCCCCGCTGGCGACACTCCGCAGGCCGGGAAGATGGGTGTCCGCAGCCTTCAACATCCGCAGCGCCGTGGGTGGGAAGAAGATGTTCCGGACGCCGCCTTCAGTGATGATCTCCGCACAGCCCTCTGGCGAGAACTTCTCCCTCCGCGCGGCCACCACCGGAACGCCCAACGCAAGCGCGGGCATCAGCACGTCGAACAGCCCGCCGATCCAGGCCCAATCGGCAGGGGTCCAAAGCACATCGCCGGGCTGGCCCAGATGATCATGGCTGAGCGCCACACCCGGCAGATGGCCCCTGAGCACCCGATGCCCGTGAAGCGCGCCTTTTGGGCTGCCGGTGGTGCCAGAGGTATAGATGAGAACCGCCGGGGTCTCTGGACCCGTCTCGGCGAAGGGCAGCGGATCGGTAGCGATCCCGGCCTCCGCAGCGATGAGCGGGGTGGCAAGATCACCCAGAAGTGCGACACCGTCTTCATCAGTTAGGACCAACCGCGCGCCAGCATCCCCCACCCGATTGGCCAGCGCATCGCGCTGAAAGAGCTTGAACAAGGGGACAGAAATCGCCCCGATTTTCCAGATCGCCAAATGCGCCGCTGCGCACCAGGGCGATTGGCTGAGAAGGACGCCAACGCGGTCGCCAACCTCAACCCGTTCCGCCAAAAGCCGCGCTGCGAGGCCATCGACCATCCGTGCCAGATCGCCGAAGGTCACGTCCGCCCGCGTGCCGCCGGTTAGATCAATGATCGCCAAAGCATCGCTCGGATGGCCCAGGCATTCCTCGGCCATGTTCAGCCGCTGAGGCAGGGCCCAGTCATAGCCATCCGCCAACCGCGTGGGGTTGAGGGGCAAGGCGGGCATCAGCATGTGACCTCGACGCGGGGTGCCGAGACAGCCGAGCCAAAGGTCGCCAAATGCCCGCGCCCGAGGATCACTGCATGGTCCCCATCATCTCACGGCCCACCAGCATCCGCCGGATCTCAGACGTGCCTGCGCCGATCTCCATCAGCTTGGCATCGCGGAAGATCCGCGCCACGGGCGCGTCGTTCAGGAACCCCGCCCCGCCCAGGGCCTGGACGGCCTGATGGGCCACCACCATCGCCTCTTCCGAGGCATAAAGCACACAAGCCGCCGCATCCTGGCGCGTGACCTCGCCCCGGTCGCAGGCTTTGGCGACCTCATAGACATAGGCCCGGGCCGAATTCATCTTGGTATACATGTCCGCGATCTTGCCCTGCATCAGCTGGAAATTCCCGATCGGCTGACCGAACTGCTTGCGCTCCACCATATAGGGCATGACCTCATCCAAGCAGGCCGCCATGATCCCGGTGCCGATCCCGCTCAAGACAACCCGCTCGTAATCGAGCCCCGACATCAGGACGCGGACGCCTTTGCCCTCTTCGCCGAGCACGTTCTCAAACGGAACTTCCACATCCTCGAAGATCAGCTCAGCGGTGTTCGAGCCGCGCATCCCCAGCTTGTCGAAATGGGGTGAGGTGGAGAACCCGGCCATTTCTTTTTCTATAAGAAAGGCCGTGATGCCTTTCGAGCCCGCCTCCGGGTCGGTCTTGGCATAAACCACCAGCGTGTCGGCATCCGGCCCGTTGGTGATCCAGTATTTGGTGCCGTTCAGGATATAGCGGTCATTGCGTTTCTCGGCCTTGATCTTCATGCCGACCACGTCGGAGCCTGCACCCGCCTCGGACATGGCCAGCGCACCCACATGTTCACCCGAGACCAGGCGCGGCAGGTATCTCTCCTTCTGCGCCTCGGTCCCGTTCAACTTGATCTGGTTCACGCAGAGATTGGAATGGGCACCATAAGACAGCGAGACGGAGGCGGACGCGCGGGCGATCTCCTCTACCGCAACAACATGGGCAAGATACCCCATGCCCGCGCCGCCATAGGCCTCATCAACCGTGATCCCAAGCAGCCCCAACTCCCCCATCTCGCGCCACAGCTCCGGCGGGAAGATGTTGGAGGCGTCGATCTCGGCGGCCATCGGCTTCACCCGGTCCTGCGCCCAGCGATGCACCATCTCGCGGAGGGCATGGACATCCTCGCCCAGATCGAAATTCATCGAGGCCATGAACATGAACCCGCCCTCCCTTAATTGAACAGTTGTTCAATTCATAGCGCAACGCCGATCCCGAGTCAAAACTTAGACCGTGGGAAGATTGGGTTGGACCACACCCCTCTTGAGCGAAGCGGCGTCGAACACCCGCCGTTCTGTTTCCCCTGCCCGAATAGCGGCGAAGCCGCCGGGCATCGCCAGCCCCCGGCCTGTCGATGCCCGGCTCGCGTTCCCGCCTAGAGGCCACACCGTTTTGGTGAGTGCCGAGTTCCAAGCCGATTTCAATCATGCCCCCGAACACGGGGGAGAGGCGGAGTTTTGCAAAACTCCGGCCCAAAATCTTGCAAGATTTTGGTTGGGGTCAGGCGGCCGCCATGACCTCGTCGCGAATGATGGAGGCAATCAGCGCGGCGTCTTCGACCGAGAAGGTGAGCGGCAGGCGCATATCCATGAGCCCGGCCAGCACGGCGTCGGTTTTCGGCAGGTCTTGCGGGGGGGCGTAACGCCAACTGTCATAACGAGAGGTGAAGGCAACGGGCTCTTCCGCGCCAAACCATTTCAGGTCGACGCCCCGCTCCGCTGAGCGCGCCATGACACCTTGGATCGCGTCCGCGCCCATGTTTGGCAGAAGGAACTGGATCGATGAGCCGACGATGCTCTCCCGCGCGTCGCGTTCGATCACCTGCAAGCCCGGCGTATTCCGCAGCCCCTCTTCCACCGCCCGGTAAAGGTCATTCCACCGCGCTACCTGCGCGGGCAGATCGGCCAGCTGCGGGCGCAGGATTGCAGAGCGCAGATTATCCATCCGACCCGAGACATTGGGGGTGAGGTATTTGACTTGCTCAAACACCTCTGCCGGTGGCGCGGCGCGGTGGCGGTCGTAGAGCATATAGCTGCCCGAGAGGATAATGGCGCGGGCCATCAACGCGTCATCGTCAGAGACCAGGAACCCGCCTTCTCCGGAATTGAGATGTTTGTAGGTCTGGGTCGAATAACAGCCAAATACGCCGTGGCGACCGGACGGCACGCCATCCCAGGCGCCGCCCATCGTATGGGCGCAATCCTCGATGACGGTCAGGCCTGCGCGGTCACAGATCTCCATCAGCGCACCCATGTCGCAGATATGCCCGCGCATATGGGAAAGAAGCAGCACCCGCGCGCCGGAGACCGCCGCCTTTTCGGCCAGATCGGCCAGATCGATCGTCAACGCTTGCGTGGTTTCTACAAAGACCGGCTCGGCTCCTAGAGCCGCAATGGCGCCCGGCACAGGTGCGAGTGTGAAGCCGTTTGACAGAACCCGGTCACCGGCCTGCACCCCCAAGGCCCGCATCGCACAGCCCATGGCGTAACCGCCGGAGGCCAGCGCCAGCGCGTATTTGGCCTCGGTGAACCTGGCAAATTCCTCCTCCAGAAGCGCGGTTTCCCCCGCCTCGCCATTCACCGTGTTGTAGCGGTGGAGCCGCCCATGGCGCATGACCTCAAGGGCTGCGGCGATCCCCGCTTCAGGGATCGGTTCTTGTTGCGTGAAGGAGCCGGTGAATCTGGGTTTCATAAGCGCGGAGCATTCCTTGGGCCGCCGCGCGCGTCAATCCCGGGTGGGGACAGATGTGGCGGAGGTCATGATGCCTCCGGCGGCCATATTTGGAGGATAGAGAAGGGATCAGGGGAGGAGATCATCGACGATCCGGTCGAGATCGTCATAGTGATCGAGAAGCGCCTCGGGCGCGAGATCGGCCACGACGCGGCCTGTGGGGCCGAAGGTGACGAGAACGCTTGGCACGCCCACGGCGCGCGCGGTTTTATGGTCGGTAATGGTGTCGCCGATGAGAAGCGAGTGTTTGGCATCACCCCCGGCCCGCTCCACCGCTGCGATATAGGGCGCGGGGTCGGGTTTTCGCGTCGGCAGCGTGTCGGCCCCGATGAGGGAGGCGAAGTCTGACCGGATGCCGAGGCGCGTGAGCAGGGTTTCGGCCAAGCCCTCGGGTTTGTTGGTGCAGATGCCAACGGCGATGCCTTTGGATTTAAGGCGCCCAACGGCCTCCATCGCGCCGGGATAAAGCGTGGTGTACCGGTCGATCTCGGCGCCGTAAGCCTCCAGCAGGATGGGGTAACCGCGCTCAATTTGCGCCTCCGCATCGGGGGCACCGATCCGCTCCATGGCGAGCGTCAGCATCGCCCGGCCGCCTCGGAACGCCACCGCGTCATCGGGCCCATGGGTCAGTTGCGGGGCATAACCCAAGGCCTCCGTCGCGGCATTGGCCGCGGCGATCAGATCGCCCGCGGTATCGGCCAAAGTGCCGTCGAGATCGAAGATCACCGTGCGCATCCCGGCCCCCACCCTTGGCGGATTTCCGCCCGCAATTGAAATCTGACGTAAGCCGAAGTGACCAACGCGCGCCTTGCGTGACGGGGTGGCATGGAACATACCGGGGCCACAAGACAAAAGCTTCGAGCGGACAGGCCCCTATGCCCATCGCCACCCCGATCGCCCTTGTGATCCTCGCCGCCGGTCAAGGCACGCGGATGCTGTCGGATTTGCCGAAAGTGCTGCACCCCTTGGGCGGCGCGCCGCTGATTGCCCATGCGCTGCGGGCCGGAGCGGCGCTGGCGCCGGAGCGCACCGTGGTCATCACCGGCCAGGGCGCTGAGGCAGTCGAGACAGCGGTGGCGGGATTTGCCCCGGACGCGGTCTGTATCCGGCAAGAGGAGCAGCTTGGCACCGGCCACGCGGTGCTCCAAGCCGCACCCGCATTGGAAGGCTTCACCGGCGATGTCCTGGTCCTTTACGGGGACACGCCGTTTGTGACGCCGGAAACCCTGACCTGCATGGTGGAGGCGCGGGCCACCCATGACATCGTGGTCCTCGGCTTCGGCGCTGCCGATCCGGGCCGCTATGGCCGGTTGATCATGGAGGGCGACAAGCTGGCCCGGATTGTGGAGGCCAAGGATGCAAGCGAAGCCGAACGCGCCGTCAGCTTCTGCAATTCAGGGCTGCTTGCCGCCGATGCCGCAACGCTGTTCCGCCTGCTTGGCCAGGTCGGGAACGGCAACGCGGCAGGCGAGTATTATCTGACCGATGTGCCGGGCTTGGCGGTGGCCGAAGGCCTCTCCGCCACCGCCATCGCCTGTGATGAGGCGGAGACGCTCGGCATCAACACCCGTGCGGAACTGGCAAGCGCCGAGGCCCTGTTCCAGACCGCCAAACGCGCCGAGATATTGGAGGCCGGTGTGACAATGATCGCGCCCGAGACGGTGTTCTTCGCCTATGACACAGTGGTTGGCCGCGACGCGGTGATTGAGCCGAATGTCGTCTTCGGCCCCAGCGTCACCATCGAGACCGGCGCTTTGATCCGCGCCTTTTCCCATTTGGAAGGCGCCCATGTGAGCGCGGGCGCTATCGTCGGTCCTTACGCCCGCCTTCGCCCCGGCGCTGAGCTTTCAAACGGCGCGCGGATCGGGAATTTCGTCGAGGTGAAAGCCGCCCAGATCGGCGAAGGCGCGAAGGTCAATCACCTGAGCTATATCGGCGATGCAACCGTGGGCGAAGGCGCCAATATCGGCGCGGGCACGATCACCTGCAATTATGACGGGGTGATGAAGCACGAAGCTCAAATCGGGGCGCGGGCCTTCATCGGCTCCAACACCATGCTGGTGGCCCCTGTCACGGTTGGCGCCGACGCGATGACCGCCTCAGGCTCGGTGATCACCGAAGATGTCCCGGATCAGGCGCTCGCCGTCGCGCGCGGCAAACAGGTCAACAAACCGGGGCTGGCCGCGAAACTCATGGCGCGGTTGCGGGCGCTCAAGGCCAAGAAGGAAGGGTCCTGATCCATGTGCGGGATTGTTGGTGTTCTGGGGGATCATGAGGTCGCCCCGATCCTGGTGGAAGCGCTGAAACGGCTGGAATATCGCGGCTATGACAGCGCCGGGATCGCCACGGTGCAAGACGGCGCACTCGACCGTCGCCGCGCCGTGGGCAAGCTGGTGAACCTCTCTGACCGCCTGGTCCATGACCCGCTGCCGGGTAGATCCGGGATCGGCCATACAAGATGGGCAACCCATGGCGGCCCGTCCGAGGCCAATGCCCATCCCCATCGCGCGGGCCGGGTGGCGGTGGTCCATAACGGGATCATCGAGAATTTCCGGGAGTTGCGGGAGCGGCTGAACGGCACGGTGTGGGAAAGCGAGACCGACACCGAAACCATCGCCAAACTCTGCGAACATTACATCGACGCCGGCATGACCCCGCGCGAGGCCGCGGCGGAGACCTTAAGCCATCTCGACGGCGCCTTTGCGTTGGCCTTTCTCTTTGAAGGCGAGGACGACCTGATTGTCGCCGCCCGCAAAGGCTCGCCCCTTGCCATCGGCTATGGCGAGGGCGAGATGTTTGTGGGGTCCGACGCCATTGCGCTGGCGCCGCTCACCAACCGCCTGACCTATCTGGAGGAAGGCGATTATGCCTTTGTCACCCGGGCGGGCGCCGAGATCTTCGATTCTGGGGGCCGCCGCGCCAACCGGGAAATGCGGGAGATTGCCGCCCAAGCCACCCAGATCGACAAAGGCGGCCACCGGCATTTCATGGCCAAGGAGATTTTCGAGCAGCCAACTGTGCTGGCCGATTGCCTAAGCCATTATGTCAGCGGTGATCAGGTTTTGATCCCGGAAGGCGAGGTCGATTTCTCCCAAACCGACCGGCTGATCCTGGTCGCCTGCGGCACCGCCTATTACGCCTGTCTGGTCGCGAAATATTGGTTCGAGCAATTGGCGGGCCTGCCGGTCGACGTGGATATCGCCAGCGAATTCCGTTATCGCGAACCGCCGATTTCCGCCCAATCCACCGCGGTGTTTGTCAGCCAATCAGGGGAGACGGCGGATACACTCGCCGCCCTCCGCCATGTCCGGGACAAGGCGGCGAGCGTGCTCTCGGTGGTGAATGTGGCCGAAAGCTCCATCGCGCGGGAAAGCGATCTGGCGCTGCCGATCAAAGCCGGGATTGAGGTGGGTGTGGCCTCCACCAAAGCCTTTGTCTGCCAATTGGGGGTGCTGGCCAATCTCGCCGTGCTTGCCGCCCGCCAACGGGGCCGGATTGATGCCGCGCGCGAGGCCGAGCTTCTCACCACCTTGCAGAGCCTGCCCGCGCTTACCAATCAGGCGCTCGCGCTTGAGGATCAAATCCGCCGCCATACCGGCACATTGGCCCGCGCGCAGACCGTGCTGTTCCTGGGACGGGGCGCGATGTTCCCGCTGGCCCTCGAAGGCGCGCTGAAACTGAAGGAAATCAGCTATATCCATGCCGAAGGTTATGCCAGTGGCGAGCTGAAACACGGGCCCATCGCGCTGGTGGACAAGACCGTGCCCGTTGTGGTGCTGGCCCCCCGCGACGCCCTCTTCGACAAGACCATCTCGAACATGCAAGAGGTGATGGCGCGCGAAGGCAAAGTCTGGCTGGTCACCGACAAGAAAGCCTCAGACGGGGTTTGGAAGACCCTCACCATGCCCGCGATCGATCCGCTCTTCGCGCCGATCCTCTATGCGATCCCGGCGCAGCTCATCGCCTATCACACGGCGGTTCATAAAGGCACGGATGTGGATCAGCCGCGCAACCTGGCGAAATCCGTGACGGTGGAGTGAGATGGGAAAACAATTCGAGGCACTTGAAGAGGCCCACCAGCGCTTCATCGCCGACCAGCATATGTTCTTCACCGCCACCGCAGCACCGGATGGAAGGGTGAATGTCTCCCCCAAAGGCATGGACAGCCTGCGGGTGCTGGGACCAAACAGGATTCTTTGGATGAACCTGACCGGCTCCGGCAATGAGACTGCGGGACATCTTCTGGAAAGCCCGCGCATGACGCTGATGTGGTGTTCCTTCACCAAACGCCCGATGATCCTGCGCGCCTATGGCACCGCGCAGACGATCCATCCGGGCGATCCTGATTGGGCCGAGCTCAGCGCCCACTTCCCGGCCCATCGCAGCGCCCGGCAAATCTACGATGTCGATATTGAGATGGTGCAGACCTCCTGCGGCTATGCCGTACCTTTCATGGAGTATGCAGGAGAGCGCCCCACGATGCAGCATTGGGTCGACAACAAAAGCGACGCGGAGATTGAGGCCTATTGGACCGACCGCAACAGCAAGACAATTGACGGCAAGCCAACCGGCCTTGGGACATGACCCCAGAGGCCGCGCTTGGCCGTTTGCGTGCTTTGGCCGACCCCGACCGTGCCGCGCAAATGCGCACCTATCACAAGGTGGATCGCGAATATCTGGGCCTTTCCAACGCGGTTAGCGGCGCCTTGGCGGCGGAATGGCGGAAATCCCACGATCTGCCGGGTCTCGTCACGCTCGCCAAAGGCCTTTGGGCGAGCAATATCTTCGAGGCGCGGGTGGCGGCGGGCAAACTCTTCATCCAGGCCCGGATCAAACCCGATGACACGCCCGCTTGGGACTGCATCACCGGCTTCCTACCCGAGCTCGACTCTTGGGCCATCGCCGATGCCGTCGCCATGGGCGGTCAGAAACGCCTGATCCAAGACCCGACCCGCCTGGATCAGGTCGAGACCTGGACCCGTTCCAACCACCTTTGGACCAAACGCGCCGCGTTGGTCTTCACGCTGGCTTTCTGCAAATCGCGCCATCCGAAACCGGTGGAGATCGCCGCGCGGGAGCGGATCTTAGGCTGGTGCGCCAGCTATGTGGCGGACCCTGAGTGGTTCATCCAAAAGGCGGTGGCCTGGTGGCTGCGAGACCTGTCGAAGCGCGATCCAGACACCGTCCGCGCGTTCCTCGACGCCCATGGCGCGCAGATGAAACCCTTCGCTCGAAAGGACGCCGCGCGGCTCCTACCGCCCGCGTAAGGGAAGAGAGTCTTGCCTCCGGCGGCCATATTTTCGGGATAGAGAAGCCGCCATTTTCATCAAATTGTCGACGACAGCCGCGGCCCCTCACACCTCCGGCACACCGCCTTCCAATACGGTCAAGAACCACTCCCGGTCGATATTCCCACCACAGAGGATCACGGCAACCTTCTTGCCCTGCATCTGATCCTTCTCTTGCATAAGCGCAGCAAGCGGCGCCGCCCCCGCGCCTTCGGCCAAGTTATGCGTATCGCGATAGTAGATGCGGATCGCCTCCGCCACTTCCGCATCGCTGACCGTCACAATCCGTGCGGCCTTTTCCCGATAGATATCAAAGGCCTCCTGCACCGGCACCCGCACGGCCATACCATCGGCGAAGGTCCGGGCCGAGTTGGTTTCGACGAGCCCCCCCGCCTCCACCGACAGTTTCGCCGTTGGCGCGTTTTCCGAAACAACCCCAATCACCTCCGCCTGCGCCCCAAGCGCCTCCCGCGCCAGGATCGTCCCGCAAATGCCCGAGCCGCAGCCGATCGGCACATAAACCGCGTCAAGATCAGGCACGGCTGAAAACAGTTCATAGCCATAGGTCGCCACCCCCCGCACTAGTTCCGGATGGAAGGGTGGGACGATGAAGAGGTTCTCAGCCTCGGCGACACGAAACGCCTCCTCCTTCGCCTCATCGAAATCCTGGACGAACTCGATCAATTCGGCCCCAAAGGCCCGCATCGCTGCGTATTTCTCGACCGAGTTGCCGAACGGCACATAGACCTTCGCGGTCAGCCCCGCCGCCACCGCCGCCCTTGCCTGGCTTTGCCCATGGTTCCCCCGCGTCGCCGTGCAAATGCCGCGCACCTCGGGAAAAGTGCGCTTCAGCCAATCGATAAAGGTGATCCCACCCCGCACCTTAAACGCCCCAGTCGGCGTGTGGTTCTCATGCTTCACCCAAACTTGCGCCCCCACCCGCGCACCCAATAACGGCCAGGCATATTGCGGTGTGGGCCGCATCTGACTGTGCACCAGCCCCGCCGCCCTCTCCAACTCGTCCTTGCTGAACTCCATGACGCACCTCCCCTGCCCTCTTTGCTTCCCAAATACTCCCGCCGGAGGCAACCGCGATCCGCCCAACCACGCCAAGTTGCGACCAAAGGCGCCCTCCGCCTGCCGCCCCGCGCCCTTGCACAGCCCCCGCCCGCCCCCTATGACGCGCTGACCTTCGAGATAAGGACCATGGGGCCCATGCCCGTTCTGGTGATGAAATTCGGTGGCACGTCCGTCGCCACGCTCGACCGCATCCGCCGCGCCGCCAAACGCGTGGGCCGCGAGGTCGCGAATGGCTATGACGTGATCGTCATCGTTTCGGCCATGGCGGGCGAGACCAATAAACTGGTTGGGCTGGTGGAGGAGACCTCGCCCCTGTTCGATGCCCGCGAATATGATGCGGTGGTCTCTTCGGGCGAAAACGTCACCGCCGGCCTCATGGCGCTGACCTTGCAGGAAATGGAGGTGCCGGCGCGCTCCTGGCAGGGCTGGCAGGTGCCGCTGAAAACCACATCCGTCCATGCCGCCGCCCGGATTGAGGAGATCGCGACCGAGAATATCCTGGGCAAATTTGCCGAAGGCATGAAAGTGGCCGTGGTCGCGGGTTTCCAAGGCATCAGCCCCGAAGGCCGGACGACCACGCTTGGCCGGGGCGGGTCCGACACCACCGCCGTCGCCTTCGCCGCCGCCTTCGGGGCGGAACGCTGCGACATCTACACCGATGTCGACGGGGTCTACACCACCGATCCGCGCATCACCTCGAAAGCTCGGAAGCTGGAAAAGATCGCCTTTGAGGAGATGCTTGAACTGGCCTCGCTTGGCGCCAAGGTCCTGCAAACCCGCTCGGTCGAGTTGGCCATGCGCTACAATGTGCGCCTGCGCGTTTTGTCGAGTTTCGAGGACAACAATGAAAACGCGGGCACGCTTGTGTGCGCGGAGGAGGATATCGTGGAAAGCAATGTGGTTGCCGGTGTCGCCTATTCCCGGGACGAGGCCAAGATGACCCTGGTGTCCGTCGCCGACCGCCCCGGAATCGCCGCGGCCATCTTCGGGCCGCTTGCTGAGGCGGGCGTGAATGTGGACATGATCGTCCAGAACATCGCCGAAGAAGGCCGAACCGACATGACCTTCTCCTGCCCCACCGATCAGGTGAAGCGCGCCGAGGCGGCGATGAACGCGGCCAAGGACAGGGCCGAGATCAACTTCCACGACCTTGTCGCCGATACCGATGTTTGCAAGGTCTCGATCGTGGGCATCGGGATGCGGAGCCATGCGGGCGTCGCGTCCCAGATGTTCTCGACGCTCCGCGACGAGGGGATCAACATCAAGGTCATCACCACATCCGAGAACAAGGTCAGCGTGTTGATCGACCGGATATACATGGAACTGGCCGTCCAGGCGCTTCACGACGCGTTCGAGTTGGAGCGCGCGGCCTAACCCGCCATCAGCGCAACCAGCGTCCCAATTTCGGCATCGCTGAGACTGTGATCCGCGGGCGCCATCATCATCAACCGCCCAATCGCTGCCCAATAGAG
>JANQNZ010000129.1 GCA_028279315.1 Rhodophyticola sp.
TCGGCCTGCCCGCGGCGGCGCCCCGTCCGGCCGCCGGTAGGGGTGCTGCTACTGACCTCTCGCACTTGGCGGTCGCCGCTGCCTGTCCCCCGTCGGGACCCGATGCCCTTGCCCTCCGTCGGCGCCGCGTCGGCCCCGCGCTGACGCCTGGATCCGGCTGATTTGTTTTCGTCCTTCGATGTGCCAGAGGGATTGGCCCTGTCTCTGCCCGTCTCTGCGGTCTTCTCCTCTTCCTGGGCCTTGTCCCGCGCCGCCCTGGTCTCGCGACGAACCTTCTTGGGGTCTTGGTCCGCAGCTTGGCGCCTGCGCCCCGTGCCGCTTCCGGTTGAACCGCGTGGTCTGCGTGGACCCTTGCTCATGCCCAACCCTCTTCAATGTCCATCAGGCCGCTAGCGTGGAACATTATCCGCACCGGGCTTTGCAAGGCGAGCTGCGCGGTCTCGGCTGAGTTCCGGCCCCACCGCGCGCCCTCGATCGCGGTCTCGGCCCAGACCGGCAGGGTTGTGGCAAAGGGGTCTGATCTCAGCGCATCGGCGCTCTCAGCGAAATGGCCCCAGGACAGGTTGTCGGCGAGACGCGGGGCCGCTGTCTTTCCGAAGCCGCGCGCCTGGTCGAGGCCGAATTTCTGATTGCTTGGGGCCTGCTCAAAAACGATGAAATAGCCTGGCGGACCCTTACCGAGGTCCGGGGTCTCGGTGCCGGTCAAGCTTAATGGGTCCGTATCGAATCCGAAGAAGGCCGCCGCCGTGCCGATCTTGCCGCTGAAATGGGGGTAGAGAATATCCTCTGCCCGGTCGAAATTGGCGACCCGGACCTTGCCCTTCCCTTTGGTTGCCGCTGTGCGCCTTAGCTGGCCTGTGGCATCTTCGCCGAGATCGCTGGCCTTCACCCATTTGGCCGGCACCGCATAGACAAGCGTGTCGGGATACCGCCGGAAGAGCGGGCTTTTGACCAAGACCACCGCGTCTTCCTTCCCCGACGCGCCGCCGATCCTGCGCGTGTTCTGCCATCGAGCAATCTCGATAATATCCGTCCGTACCGGATCATCCGTGTAATCCCAGAACCTCTGGAACCAGGTGCTGTTCAAAGCGGCGGGGAACTGCCGCCACGCGAATTCGCGGCTCAACTCGTGGTTCAGGCCAAGGAGATAGGTTTCCACGAACTGGGTGTTGGTTTGCAGCAAGGACACCGAGTGGTCGGCAACCGCACCAAATCCCGGCAGCAGGAACTCTGACCCTCCGGTGTTCAGGAAACCGTAGGCGGGCTCAGGAAAAGAGACCGACAGGATCGGGGTTCGCGGGATTTCCACACGCTTGGCGGGCGGGCGATCAACACCTTCGACCCGCTCAAAGACCACGTCGGGGAGAACTTTTGCAGGCCTTGTCGCCCCGACAATGGCCTGCTTGGTTGCGGCAACTGGCGTTGCGGCGGTGGATTTGGCAATCTTCACATGCGCGCGTTCCACGCGTGCCATCCGTCCGATGATGCCGGTGATATCCCGTTCTTGCAGAACGGCTGTTCCGTGGAGGGGTCTCAGCGTCGGCCCAGCCGTCGTCGCCGTCAAGGACCCAACGCGAAGGCCAACCCGATTTGCCAGCGTGCTAAGGGATTGGGCTGGGTTCAGGGTCACACCATTGATGGAATAGGTTCCAAGCTGCCGCGCGCCGACATCGATCGCGGGAAGCTGATCCGTCAGAAGCGCAGCCTGACCCGAAAGCGACCGTTGCGTGACCGATAGCTGCAGCGTCTTGGGCGCCGCCGGACTCTGGTCGATCGATTTCACACGGATCTGCGTCAAAGCCGCCGACCGCCTGAATGCCGGGCTGAGCACACCATCGGGCAGGCTGTCCACCGCTTCGAGCTGGCCGGTGATCGACATCTGCTCCGCCTGCCCCGCAACAATCGATGGCTGAACCGCCGTGGTCATCTGGATATATTGCGGCGCCGGCAAGGCAGAGAGTCTGGCATGCACCTTTGTCCCCACGCTCAGCGCAACCCGACCATTGCGCAGCTCGGCCTGCACATCGGGGACCCCTTTGGCCCGGGCCCAGGCCTTGCCCATCAGCTGTTCCTGATTGCGGCGGACAGAGCGCGCGCCAAGTCCAGCATTTGCCCGGTTCTGCGGGTCAAGATTGGCCTCGTTCATCCAGCGGGCCTTGGACCCTTCGAAGAGGGCACGATCTTTCTGAAAACTGCCATAAACGGGCGCCGTTATGACCGGGTCGTGGCGCGTGGCGCGATATCCCGCACGGCCTTTTGGCTTGGTGACTTCTGGTGTCAGGGAAGCACGCATGGCCTGTTGAAAGGGCTTCTGATGTGAGGCATCCCATTTGCGAGCTCTTGCCGCGGGGGCCGTCAATGCACCCTTGTAGCTGACCAGAATCCTCTTCTTGGCATGCTGGCGCCCCATGATCATGCCGATATCCATCCCCCCTCTCGGGTTGGAAATGTCGAGATCGTGCACACCCGTGCTTGGCGCAACCGGTATGCCCTTCAACCGCCGCACAAGCGCCTCGAAGTCTTGCTCCCCGGTCGCGAAATCCCAGTGGTGATAGACCGGCAGATCAAGCGCCTCGGTCTCATCTCCCCATGCGAAAGCCGGGCCCGTTTCGGTGACCTCGCGTCCCAACCCGGCCTGACGCCCCGCTTCGAATGCGGGGACAAGCGCGGCGATATAGGCGGCGTTGGGCTCCATTCGGATCGGGCACATCAACCGGGCGACGAAGTCTTCCGGATTGGCCGCAAAAGCCGCCGCCGCATCGGCGCTGACGCAGCGGTCTTCCACATGGGCCCAAGCGTGGCTTTGCTGCAGATTGGGTAACATGCCGCCCGCCCCAGCCCCGATGCTCAACTTCATGCCCGGGACGCGCGCAAGCTTGGTCAAGGTCACATCGGCAGCCTTGGGCACAACCACCAAGACCAGCCATGGCATCAGCTGCCCGTCCGCATTGGGCCCTGCCGGTGTGAACATCCACGGCAAGGTGGCGTCGATCAGCTCGACATAAGGAAAGAAGTTCGGCGCGACGTCGCGTTCATTCGAGGCCGGCTCCATCATCGCAACCGCACCGGGATCAAGCCGCATCACATCCCCCGGTCCCCGCAAGTCCATGCTCTGCGAAAAGGTCTGGGAGAGACCGCCGACGCCGATTTGCGGTGCGATGGTCGCTTGGCCTTGCAGCGGCACCCCATCTTCCCCCGCTTGCTGTTCAAGTTGCCCGGCCAATCCGGTCTGCAAGCAGGAGAAGAAACGCACCGCCTCGGTCATAGCCTGGCGACCGCCATATCTGGTTTGAAGGGTGAGTCCCCCAATGGGGACCAAGGCAATCGGGCCATAACGTCTTTAAAGTCTTTGCGTCTCAAAAAGGTTGCGTCGAAATCAGACGCCAAGAAACTATGCAACTCGATAAGTCGTTAGGTTAGCACAGAAATAGGCGTCCGGTCCAAGCAAGAATGGGGGGACGCCGAGATTCACGCTTAACGCACTGATACCAAAGACATTACGATGCGGTGACCTACTAGGTGTAGGAATTGCCACCGCTAATGCACTCAAATTGGGCAGAATCGTCAATTTCAGGCAGACGGACCCTGTTTTCAAAAGAACCGGGACCCGTGGCCAAAGGCCCGCGGAATCAGTCGAATCTCAGTAGATTGGCGAAGCGCCTGATACAGTGGTTGGCCGAGGAAACTCCGCAAGGTCTTTGCGATCGAAAATAAATCGAAAACGAGAGCGTTCGCGGCAGCTGCGTGGCGGAGAGACAGGGATTCGAACCCTGGAGACGGTTTCCCGCCTACACGCGTTCCAGGCGTGCGCCTTCGACCACTCGGCCACCTCTCCGATGCCGAAGCGAGATAGCGGCCTTGGGGCCAAGGTGCAAGGGCCTAGAACAGCCGGAAGCTTGCGGTGAAGGGCAGATGGT
Organism: Rhodophyticola sp.; assembly: GCA_028279315.1. Classification (GTDB taxonomy): domain Bacteria; phylum Pseudomonadota; class Alphaproteobacteria; order Rhodobacterales; family Rhodobacteraceae; genus Rhodophyticola. The sequence goes on from JANQNZ010000129.1 coordinate 3,918, forward strand.
CCGACACCTCGTCCCGAAACTTGTTGCGGCCCATCTTGAACGCCCAATGCATTGGGAACAGCCGAAGGGAACCTTGCACGTAACGCGTGGAGAACCGTCGCGAGACCGCGAAGCCGTCCAGAAGGTTCGCCCGCCCGCTGGACAGGATATGGGAATACCGGTCCTGCAAATCCCAGGACGACACAAAATCCATCACATCATCGCCGCCCAGATGGTGGAAATTCGACACGTCCTGGCCCGGGATCATATTGAAATCGCCCATCAGAATGATCGTGTGCTGCTTGTATCCAGGCGTGTTGTGAAGCGTGGTGATCCATTCTCCAATCGCTTCGCATTGGGTGTCGCGGATGCCCTGGTTGCGCCAATCGCGACCTGATTTCAGGTGCACCCCGATCACAACCGCTTTGAAGCGCTGCCCGGCCCGGACATCCACGGCGAAAGCCTGGCGCCCACCGTCATAATCCCCGTCCGGCGCCGGATCGAACCCTTCCGAGCCGGGGATGAAACGCGGGTTGTCCACGGTGATCCCGGGTTTGTGGAGGAAGCCGATATGCAAATGGCTGGCGGGCTGCGGCAGGATCGTCTTCTCGTAAGTCAGGGTCTTTTCGGCCAGAAGCTCAATCAGACGGTCGATATGGGTGATCGGGAACACCTCAACCAATGTGATGAAATCGGCGTCCAGCATCGCCAGGCCAAGCGCTTGGCGCGCGGCCTGCGGGTCGTCGGGCAGGATGCCGTTGCAGGGGCCGCCGGGGAAACAATCATTCGACGCGAGGTTCCAGACCGCGCTACGCATAAGGGAATTGGTCACCTCAAAATCGCCTTCGTCTTTCAGAATAGGCGATCAGGGTAACATGAAATCCCTGTCAGCGATGTGTCAGGCGCCCAAAACCACCGTCACCCGGCGATTTTGGCGGCCTTTGTTTTCGATCTTGCCGATGGCGACGGGCCCGATCTCTCCGGTGCGCGCCACATGAGTGCCGCCGCAAGGTTGGATGTCGACCTGATCCCGGCCTTCCCCAATCCGGATCAGCCGGACTTTGCCCGCGCCTTTTGGGGGCTGGACCGACAGGGTTTTGACAAGGCCCGGAT
>JANQNZ010000177.1 GCA_028279315.1 Rhodophyticola sp.
TCTCAAGCTGGAACCGGGATTGGCCTTGCTCCCGGCTGAGCGCCAGAAGCAGGTCGGCATATTCCGTCCAAAGCCCCGCCGTTCCGGTTCGTGTGATCGCGGCGCCGGTCAGGTTGACGGCCCCTTGCAGATTGCCCGCCGCACGTGCGCTTCGGGCGGAGTCGATCAATTGCGGCACCGGCCAGGTATCCGCCGGATGCAGCCGCGCCAGCCCCTCGGCCTGGCTGCGCGCGGCATTCAGATCGCCCTGGCTGAGGAAGGAGAGCGCCGCGACCCGGGCGTCGAGCCCCGCCAAGACAAAGGCCGGTGTCGTCATCACCTCGGCGGAGGTTGCGCCTTCGAAGGGCAGCATCTCTGAGACGCCAGTCTTCGGGAAACAGGCATTCGACCGCTCATTATAGGTGAAGGCCGTGCAATTCGGGTCGGTCAGACAGGCCGTCTCGCAGGCCTCGAAACTTGTGTCGAAAATCGGCCGAATATCGCCACCCGGGAAGTCCATGTTTCGGATAATGGCGATGAAGCGCTCTGGCACGGGGTCTTCGGCAAATGCTGCGAAGGGAAAGAGTGTAAGGATAAAGCAAGCAATAATCGGGCGCATCGGAGCCTCCCACCGTCAAAATATGCCTCATGCTGCCACGGGCTGACTGAGTCGGTCTATGCCGCTTGGGCCTATCGTTAAGCCATTCTTCAGCAAGCTCGCCGATGATCCGCCGCAGCTCTTGAGGTGAATCGCGACGTGAATATGGGCCGCGCAGGGATCGACGACCGCTTGGCGCAGGAACGCCGGCTGCGCCTGGCGGCTGAGCGTTTGTTGGCTCAGAAGTCGGAGGAGCTTTATTCGGCCAACAAGAAGCTTTCGGCCCATGCCAATGCGCTGAGCGATCAGGTCATTGAGCAACGCGAGGAAAACGCGGAGCTGAAGGGCCAAACCACGCAAGTGAAGGCCGAGTTGGAGGTTGCGACCGAAAAGGCCGTGATTGCGGAGCGGCGGCTGTGGGATTCGCTGGAGGCGATCGAGGACGGGTTTGCGATCTTCGACAGCGATTGGCGGATGATTACTGCCAACCCCGCCTATATCCGCGTCTTTGATGGCATCGCCGATATCGGCCCCGGCGCGAGCTATGAAGCCGTGCTGCGGATTGCTGTCGATGAGGGGATTGTCGATCTTGAGGGGGAAGCGCCCGAAGACTGGATCGATGCCATGATCGCCCGGTGGGAGGGTGAGAGCATCCCAGAAAAGACGATCAAGCTTTGGGATGGCGCTTATATCCGCCTGCTCGATAAACGCACGCCCGAGGGGGATTTTGTGTCGCTTGCGCTCAACATCACCGACACGATCCGGCGGGAGCAAGACTTGCGGGAGGCGCGCGATCTGGCCGAAGCCGCGAACCGGGCGAAATCCGCGTTCCTGGCCAATATGAGCCATGAAATCCGCACGCCGATGAACGGCGTTGTCGGCATGGCCGATCTGCTGCGCGACACCGCCCTTGATGAGGAGCAGCAGCTCTATGTCGACACGATCAAGAATTCCGGTGAGGCGCTTCTGGTCATCATCAATGATGTGCTCGACTACTCCAAGGTTGAGGCCGACAAGCTGGTCCTGCACCCCGAGGCGTTCAATTTCGAGGCGATGATCCTAGAGATCTTCCGGCTGCTCCGCCCCGGGCTTGAGGGGCGGGATCTGGACCTGAAACTTGACTATGACGTCTTCATGCCCGACCGGCTGGTCGCCGATCCGGGCCGTATGCGTCAGGTTCTGACCAACCTGATCGGCAACGCGGTGAAATTTACCGAGTATGGCGGCGTCACGGTCCATGTGGTGGGGGAGGCCAGTGATGATCAGGCAGTGACCTTCCGTGTCGTGGTTGACGACACCGGCATCGGCATTCCGGAAGAGATGCAGGCCCATGTCTTTGGCCAATTCAATCAGGTTGACGATCAGGCGAACCGGAAGTTTGAGGGGACCGGTCTTGGCCTTTCGATCACGCAGAAGCTTGTGGATCTGATGGGCGGTGAAATGTGGCTCGACAGCGTTCCGGGGGAAGGGTCGGCCTTTGGCTTCCGGTTAACGCTGCCGTTGCCGGAAGATCAGGACGACGTGCCGGTGACACCACTGCCCGAAGGCGCGCGGCGGCTCCGCCTTTGCCATGATGGCGCGGTGGAGGCGCGCTCCTTCGCCGACCGGCTGATCCGGCTTGGGGCGGAGGTGAAGGTTGCCAATCTGGCCCCGCCATCCGATATGCCGGAGGCGGACCTCATCTTGCTCCTCCCGCCCAGCTCTGGTGTTGGGGCGGCCATTGCTGACTGGCGCGCATCAGGCGGCGCCGCGCCGATGGCGCTGGCAGGGGTTGATGATTTGGATGGGGGTGACCTGCCGACCATCCCCCTTGGTGCCTCTCGATTCCTCTTGCGGGAGGCGATTGTTGAGGCTGTGGAGGCGGCATGTGACGCGGCGGTTGATGACGCCGATGCTGCGGTGGACGCTGATAAGGACCCGCCAGGCCAGCCTGAGGAGATCGAGCCGCCGGTTGATGACCCCGGAGAGGAGGTCGAGCTTGGGCCGGACCCAGAGCCCACGCCGCAGGACGCTGCCCCCGAGGTTGCAGCCGAGGACGCCGCAACACCGCCCGATACCGAGAACGCGCCGGAGGCCCCGCGCCGCCTGCGCCTTCTCGCGGCTGAGGACAACAAAACCAACCAGCTGGTCTTCAAAAAGATGATTAAGGCTTTGGATCTCGACCTCACCATGGCCAATAACGGCAAAGAGGCGTTGGAGGCCTACCTTGATGAGCCGCCGGACCTGATCTTCAGCGACATCTCAATGCCGGAGATGGACGGCTTGGAAGCCGCCCGGGCGATCCGCGCCCATGAGGTGGAGAACGGGCTGCCCCATGTCCCGATTATCGCGATGACCGCCCATGCGATGGATGGCGATGAAGTGCGGATTTTCGAGGCGGGGATGGATCACTACCTGACCAAGCCTCTGAAGAAGGACGCTATTCTAGAGAAGATTATGACCCTCGCACCGGAGGATGTAGACCTTGGCCCGGGTGCGCCGCCCCGGTGTGCCCGCCCCTGAGGATCAAGAGATCGGGTGAAGGCCCAATAGATGGCCCCGCTTCAGCCCGTGGATCGGATTGGGGTTTGGGTGTCCCGATCACCTCGCCTGAAAGCGTCCCGCCCTTGCCTCAAAACATCAGCAAGAGGCGGGGCGCGCGCGGGGCGCTCATATCTTGAAGGGGCGCTCTGCCAAAAGCTGTGGTCAGGTTCTTGGCAGAACGCTTTGGGCCCCGCCGCTCAAGTTTTTGATGCCTCCGGCGGCCATATTTGGAGGATGAAGAAGGGCCTGAAAATTTGACTAAGACTGCACCTTCATCTTTCCCCAAATACGCAACTCCGCGCTCGACACCGCGCTGACCACCGCAAGACAGGCCGTCCCGATCTCCAATGCGCGGATTTGCCGGTAAATCCGTCCCGGAAAAGCCGGCTTCTTCGGACGCCCAGGTGCCGACGCGGTTCAGTGGGCATCCGCGATAGCCCGGCTTGCTCAAACGGTTCTCTAACGGGCGAAACCGCTAAAGATGCCAACCCGCCAGGGTTTCCGCCAATCGATAAGACCCGGTCTCGATGTCTCGGCGGTTCAGGATCGGCCCATAGGTGTAAGTCCGTGCCACCGGGTGATCGGCGGAAAGGGCGCCCGCGCCGACCAGAAGCTGGGTGATGACCGCCTCAGACGCGCGGGTTGCGCCATCTTCGATTTTGACGGCGATGCCGAGTTTTTGCTCGGGCAGGATCGCAACGAAGACGGCCTCGGCGCCGGTCTTCACCGCCACACGGCCCTCCATCGCCCGCATCAGCGCGGTGCAAGACCGCCCCTCGCCCGCGACGAGATGCGGGTAGGCCGCCATCGCCCGGGTCAGCCGTGCCATCGCCTGATCGCGGGCATCCCCCGCCCCGGTTGCCGCCGCAAACCCCGCCATGGCGCGGGCCAGCCCGGTCATCGTTGTGGCGAAATTCGGGGCTGAGCAGCCGTCGATCGCGAAACCGGGGCTCTCCTCTTCCGTTACCTCTTCGAAGGCCAGGCGGACCGCTTGTTGCACCGGATGGGGTGGCTCCACATATTCCGCCCCCGCGCCCAGATGTTTGGCCAGCGTCAGAAAGCCCGAATGCTTGCCCGAACAATTGTTGTGGCGCTGATCCGGCTCCCCATGGGCGCGGATCAATGCCTCCCGCGCCTCGCGGTCATTGGGCATCTGCGGCCCGCAGCGTAGCGCCGCCTCACTCAATCGGAGGTCCCGCAGCCACTGCTCCACCATCTCGGTATGCACATAGGCGCCCTGGTGCGAGGCGCAGGCCAAAGCCAATTGCGCGTCGGACAGGCCAAACGCCTCTGCCGCGCCGCTTTCGATCAGGGGCAAGGCCTGGACCATCTTGCAGGAAGATCGCGGCAGGATCACCGCCTCCGGATCGCCCCAGGCCGCCACGATCCCGCCACCTGCATCCCAGATCACCGCGTGGCCGGAATGCACACTTTCGCAAAACGGCCCGCGCCAGACCTCCACCAATCGCTCTGCGCTCATGTCCACCCCCCGTTCACATCCCGGCGAATTTCTGCCGCCGGGGCTTTCGCAAACCTTGAATTTCAGCTTTAATCCGCCGAAAGAGAAAGCGAAACGCCCGGTCTTCTTAGATCATAACAAAATTCATGATCGGGCAGAGGCAGTTCTTGAGGCTGGAGGCATTTGGACGATGAAACACTGGCTGTTTGGGGCTTTTGCAATTGCAGGGCTTGGGTTGGTCGGCGCGGTCGAGGCGCAGGAGCAATCCACCAACCGTGTGAATGCCGAAACCGATTGGAGCGTCTTTGTCGAAGACGATCCAACCCAATGCTGGGTTGTCTCGACCCCCCGTGAGACCGTGAACACGCGAGATGGTCGGGTTGTCGCCGTGCGCCGGGGCGAGATTTTGATGTTCGTGAGCTATTGGCCGGGTGAGAACCGCCGGGGCGAGGTCTCGTTCACAGGCGGATATCCCTTTGCTGATGGGTCCACTGTCACGGTTGAGATCGGCAGTTCGACTTTCGAACTTTTCACCGATGGGGAGATGGCCTGGGCGGCCTCCGAACAGGAAGATCAGCGCATCATCACCGCGATGAAGCGCGGGGCCGAGGCGGTCTTGACCGCGCGCTCATCCCGCGGGACGCAGACACAAGACTCCTTCTCCCTTCTGGGCTTCACCGCCGCCGTTGAGGATGCCGAAACGCGCTGCGGGACTTAGGCCCCCATTTGCTTTGCGGTGCGGGAGCCTATATGTGACCGCGAACCCGCAATCTGAGTCTCAAACCCCATGCCCGCCAGCGCCCCCGTCACGCAGGACGTCCTGACCATTCCGCGCAAATTGCCGGAGGGGCCGGTGAACCTTGTGGGCCTGACCCGTGAGGGGCTGCGCGAAGCTCTGATCGAGGCGGGGACGCCCGAGAAGCAAGCGAGGATGCGGGTTGGGCAGATCTGGCAATGGATCTATCAGAAAGGCATCCGCGACTTCGCCGAGATGACCAATCTCTCGAAAGCCTATCGCGCTGAATTGGCGGAGAAATTCGTGATCGAGGTGCCGGAGGTTGTTAAACGCGACGTCTCGGCGGATGGGACCCGCAAATACCTGGTGCGGATCGCAGGCGGCCATGAGGTGGAAACCGTCTATATCCCCGAGGTTGATCGCGGGACGCTCTGTATCTCGTCCCAGGTGGGGTGCACGCTGACCTGCTCCTTCTGTCACACCGGGACGCAGAAACTGGTGCGGAACCTGACGGCAGGCGAGATCATCGGCCAGGTCATGCTCGCCCGTGACGATCTGGATGAATGGCCCGAGCCTGGCGAAGGTATGGGCGAACGGCCCCGTCTGATCTCCAACATCGTGCTGATGGGGATGGGGGAGCCGCTCTACAACTTCGAGAACGTGCGCGACGCGATGAAGATCGCCATGGATGGGGAAGGGATTTCGCTCTCACGGCGGCGGATCACGCTGTCGACCTCGGGCGTTGTGCCCGAGATTGCGCGGACGGCAGAAGAAATCGGCTGCATGTTGGCGGTCAGTTTCCACGGAACCACCGATGAGATCCGCGACCGCCTGGTGCCGATCAACAAGAAATGGCCGATTTCAGAGCTGCTCGACGCGCTCCGCGCCTATCCGAAACTGTCGAACTCTGAACGGATCACCTTTGAATATGTGATGCTGAAGGATGTGAATGACAGTGATGAGGATGCCCGGCGTCTGGTCAAACTGATCCAAGGCATCCCGGCGAAGATCAACCTGATCCCGTTCAATGAATGGCCCGGCGCACCTTACGAACGCTCAGATTGGGAGCGGATCGAGCGCTTTGCCGACATTGTCTATAAGGCGGGCTATGCCAGCCCGATCCGGACGCCCAGGGGCGAAGACATCATGGCCGCCTGCGGGCAGTTGAAATCAGCGACCGAGCGCGCGCGCAAATCCCGGGCTGAGATCGCGGCTGAGACAGGGCTTGGCTGATCCAAACCGTGCGGCTGCGGTAGGGCGGGGCTTGCCCCGCCACCCGGCTGAAAAAACGCCGATCCCCGAAATGCCGCAATCTTTGTGACTGGTGGCGGCGGGACAAGTCCCGCCCTACGACCGGCTCAGATTTCCATGCCTGCCTTACATCTGTCTTGGCCTGAAATGAGCCGCGGCCACGAATGGAAAAAGGCGGCCCAAGCGGACCGCCTTTTTGCCATCTAAACCTGTCAGTGCTGCGGATTAGTCCGAAGCAACAGCCGCAGCGATCAGAATCAGTGCGAGCAGCGGAACGATGATGCCGCCTGCCGACGTGGACGTATCTTCCACGATGACGACGGGTTCCAAGATCGGCTCGGCCACGCCGCCAGCGAAAGCGGAGGTGGCGGCGAGCGAGATTGCTGCAGCGAGAGCGAGTTTCTTCATAGTATCCTCCAAGATACGCCCCTTATGACGCGGAATTGCGCACGATAGGGCACCCAAGACTGTACCTCGTGACCCGGTTTAACCAGCAATGCCAGTGGATTGCAATGCTGTGGAAAACCCGGAAACCACAGGAAAGCGGATTTGTCGTCAAATAAGCAACACTTGCGTGCCACGGTTGGTCAGGCTGAACAGTTCGGCGATGTGCTCATTGTAGAGCCCGATGCACCCATTTGACGACCTGCGCCCGATCTTGCGCGTGTCATGGGTGCCGTGAATCCGGTAATAGGTCCAGCTCAGGTAAAGCGCATGGGTGCCAAGCGGATTGTCGGGTCCGGGCGCGATATAATCCGGCCATTCGGGGTTGCGTTCCTGCATCGCCGGCGTCGGGCGCCAGTCAGGGCCTTCGACCATCCGCACCACCTCGGTCCGGCCTCGGCGGGTCAAAT
>JANQNZ010000182.1 GCA_028279315.1 Rhodophyticola sp.
TTGTCTTCGGCCATTTCTACGGCTCGCCCATGGCGCCCGTGGCGCAAGCCATCGAGGCGGGGCGGGATGTGCTGTTCGACATCGATTGGCAGGGCGCGCAGCAGATCAAGACCTCTGCCTTGCGCGACCATGTGCTGTCGATCTTCATCTTGCCGCCCTCGATCCATGAGTTGCGGCGACGGCTGGAGACTCGCGGTCAGGACACGGCGGAGACCATCGCCAAACGGATGCAGAAAAGCTGGGACGAGATCAGCCATTGGGATGGCTATGATTACGTGCTGATCAATGACGATCTCGAAGAAACCGAGGCAAAGCTGAAGACCATTGTCGCCGCCGAACGTCTGAAATTGGCGCAGCAACCGGGGCTTCAGGCCCATGTCCGGCATCTGCACGACCAGTTTGAGGAGGGCGGGACATGATCTACGCGCTCGACGGCATTGCCCCTGAGATCGGTGAAGATACCTGGGTGGCCCCGGATGCCAATATCATTGGGCGTGTGGTGCTGGAGCCGGGTGCATCGGTCTGGTTCGGCTCCACCTTGCGGGGAGATAACGAGGAAATCCGCGTGGGGCGCGGCTCCAATGTTCAAGAGAACTGCGTGATGCATACCGATCCGGGTTTTCCGGTTCTGATAGGGGCGGATTGCACAATTGGCCATAAGGCGATGCTGCATGGCTGTGTCATCGGCGATGGCAGTCTGATCGGGATGGGCGCGACGGTGTTGAACGGGGCGGAGATCGGGCGCGGGTGCCTGATTGGTGCCGGCGCGTTGATCCCTGAGGGGAAAGAGATCCCCGACGGGTCCCTGGTCGTCGGGATGCCTGGAAAGGTGATCCGAGAGTTGGACGAGGCTGCGCGCGCCGGGCTTCTGGCCTCAGCGGAGCATTACCGTCAGAACATGCGCCGGTTCCGGGCGGGGCTTTCGCCCTTGGGCTAAACCTCCAAGGTCAGGCTTGTCTCCGACACCGACACCCGCGCGCTCCGCCCGGCACCGGCCACCGCATCCCGCAGGAGGAGGAATTGTACCGTCGCCGGTCGGACAACATCACCCGCCTCGCTCGGGTGCTCCAGGATTTGCCAAAGCGCTAGATCATGGGTGATCCGTTCGGCCTCTGCTTCCAGCCTCACACCGCCATCCCCGCTGGCAATCAGCGTCACGGACCCGCCTAAGGGCAAGGCAGCCTCGGCGCAATTCAAGGCCAGAAACGCGCGCTTTACCTGGTCTCTCGGCTTGGAGCCTTCATTGATCCAGGCGACACGCAATCGGCTTTCATCGTAGAGCGCTTGCAGGATCTCGCGGCTTTCGCGGTCGCTGATCTCCTGATCCTCACTCGCCGCGCCAAAGGCGATGCGGAAGAACCTAATCCGCGCCTGCGCCTCTTTCACCGCCTCTTGGATCAAGGCCAGTTCCGGGCTATCGGGCAGGCCGGTCATCCCCAAAAGCTCCACCCCATTGCCGATCGCGCCCAAAGGGTTCACAAGGTCATGGCAAAGCCGGGAGCCAACCAGAGCGGCCAGGTCTTCGCGCGGAAACAGCGGTCTATCCTCCATCAGTGGGGCCTCGATATGTCGGATGATCTGAATGCGATCCTAGAGCCGGGGATGCTGGTGCGCCACCCCGATCGGCCAGATTGGGGGTTGGGACAGGTGCAATCCAATATCGGCGGCAAGATCACGGTGAATTTCGAACACGAGGGCAAGGTCGTGATCGACAGCAGGCGGATCGGGCTGATCATGGAACTCCCCACGTGACATCAGACGACCCTAGGGACGCGATGGTTAACGAAATCCTAACGGCACTGATCTTGTGAAAGGGGCCTGAGGTCCGCGCCGTCTTGTCTTTGAGGGACGCTTTGGTAAACCCGCGCAAAGCGGTTCCCGGGGGAGGCCCATGCAGATCGACGACCGGCATTTTGAGCTGCGCTTGGCCGCCGATGACGCCGATCTGCTCGCCGCGCAGCGGCTGCGGTACGAGGTCTTTGTGGCGGAATTGGGCGGGGACGGGCCGATGGTCGATCACGACGCGCGGCTGGAACGGGACCGGTTTGATCCGTATTTCGACCATCTGATGCTGCTTGATCATCAGCGGGCGGAGGGGGATCAGGTTGTCGGCGTCTACCGGGTCATGCGTCAGGACCAGGCCCGCGACGCCGGGCAGTTTTATTCCGAGGGCGAATACGATTTGACGCCGCTTCTGACCTCCGGGCGACGGTTATTGGAACTTGGGCGCTCTTGCGTGCACCCCGACTATCGCGGCGGCCCGGCGATGATGTTTCTGTGGAATGGCCTCGCGGAGTATGTGGCGGAACATGGGATCGAGGTGATGTTCGGCGTCGCGTCTTTTCCCGGCATCGACCCAGACCCATTGCAGCAACCGCTGTCCTTCCTCCATCACCGGCATTTGGCGCCGTCAGACCTGCGAGTGCGGGCGCGCGCGGATGGGTATCAAGAGATGGCGCTTGTCCCTGAAGGCGATCTCGACCGCCCCGCGGCGACCCGGGCGATCCCCGCGCTGATCAAAGCCTATCTGCGCTTGGGTGGTTTTGTGGGGCAGGGGGCCTATATCGACCGCGCGTTTAACTGCATTGATGTCTGCCTTGTGATCGATACCGCCCGGATGTCTGAGAAGCACCGCGCGATCTACACCAAGGACGCGCGCCCATGACCACCTGGCGCGGTGCGCGGGAGCCCGACGACCCGCCGCTGACATTTGGCGGGTGGGTGCGGTTGGGATTGCGGGGCTCCGCGCTTCTGATCCTCCTTGGCATCTGCTTTCCGCTGCTCCTTCTCCTCCGCCTGATCGAAGCGCCGATCTGGGGCATGAACCGGCCTGTGACGCCTTGGATCACCCAATTTGTCTGTATCTGGGCCTGTCGCATTCTCGGCCTGAACCGGCGGGTGATCGGCACACCGCTGGCCGGGCGCGGCGCCTTTGTGGTGAACCATGTGAGCTGGCTCGATATCTTTGTGCTGAACGCCTCGAAGCGGCTCTATTTTGTGGCGAAAGCGGAAGTGCGCGGCTGGCCCGGGATCGGCTGGCTGGCCCGTGGCACGGGCACGGTCTTCATCAACCGCAGGCGCGGCGAGGCGAAGGCGCAGCAAGAGCTGTTTGAGGATCGTCTGGCCGCGGGCCATAAGCTCTTGTTCTTCCCTGAGGGGACCAGCACCGATGGGCGGCGGGTGTTGGAGTTCAAATCGACCCTCTTCGCGGCTTTCTTGACGGAGCGTTTGAAGCCGTTTTTGTCGCTGCAACCGGTGACCCTGCGCTACATCGCGCCTGAGGAAGAACAGCCCGCTTTCTACGGTTGGTGGGGGGATATGGGCTTCACCGACAATCTGGTGAAGATGCTGGCGGCGAGGAAAGGCGGGGCGGTCGAGGTGATTTATCACTCGCCGCTGAGGGTTGCGGGGTTTGCGGATCGGAAGGCGCTTGCCGCGGCTTGTGAAGAGGCGGTGCGGGCGGGGTTGGGGAATCGGAAGATGGTTGAGCGTCTTCCTTCACAGTGAGTGTTGCTTACGAAAGGCGATAGCGCCGTTGTTCTACATCCCTCGCCCGGAATCAAGCCGAAGGCGCCGGGCATCGCCAGGCCGCCCCGGCGGTCTGGCGATTTGGCTGAGTCTGGGTGCTGAGATCAGAGCGGGGCCGGATTTGGCAGGGATAAAGCGCTGCCGCTCAAGGGGAAGATCGCCAGCCCTCGGCCTGCCGATGCCCGGCTTGCGTCGCCTCCAAGCTCTGACAGGGCTTGGTCATGTTAAACGCACCAGAAGCCTCTCAACGCAACGGCGCAGTCAAATCCCTCAGCGCCGCGCTGGCATCCTCTTCCCGCCAAATCTCTTCGCCAATGGCAAAGAAATCCGTCACGGGCGCCAATGCCTCCACAACCGTCCGGCTCAACGCGCCCTCGGCCACAACGGGTAGCTCGACCATCTCCGACCACCAGGCGAAGAGGTCCCGCTCGGCTCGCCTGCCATCCCCCAAGCCGCTCTCGCCCACCGGCCCAAAGGCGATGTAATCCGCGCCCGCTTCACCCGCACTCATTCCGTCATGAGAGGAATTGCCACAGAGCACCCCGACAATCGGATCGCCGCCAAGCGCCTTCCGAGTGGCGCGCACGGACCGGGGGCCATCGGTCAGATGTACGCCATCCAAACCAAGCCGCTCCACCAATTGCACATGGTCTGTGATGACCAGCGGCACATCGCGGGCATGGGCCACCTCTCGCAACGTGTCGGTCGCGCGTGACAAGGCGCTTTCGTCCGTACTGGCATAACTCAGCCGCACACAGGCCACCTCATGGGCGTCAAGCACCGCTGCCAGGCGCGGCGCGAAGGCCTCGACCTCAAAGGCAGGCGGGGTGATCAGGTAAAGCTGCGGCATCTCACTCATGCCCGGCCTGATAGCCGGTGGCGCGCAGGCAGACAATGGGGCGCTTGCCTCGCCATGGCCTGCGCCTTAGACGGACGGGCATGACTGGACCGGCCTTCATCCTGGTGCGCCCGCAAATGGGCGAGAATATCGGCGCCTCGGCGCGGGCGATGTGGAATTTCGGGCTCGATCAGATGCGCGTGGTTGGTCCCCGCGACGGCTGGCCTAATGAACGCGCCGTGGCGCTGGCCAGCGGGGCGGGGCGGCTTCTGGATCAGGCGGGGCTGACGGAGACAACGGCGGAGGCGATCCGCGACTGCACCTATGTCTTTGCGACCACCGCCCGGCAACGCGGGCTGACAAAACCCATCGTCACGCCCGAACGCGCCATGCAGCAGGCCCACGCCATCATGGCCGAAGGCGGCAAGGTGGGCGTGCTGTTCGGGCCTGAGCGGGCGGGGTTGGAGAATGAAGATATTGTGCTTGCCAATGCGATCATCTCGGTGCCTGTGAACCCGGAGTTCCCCTCGCTCAACCTTGCCCAATGTGTGCTTCTGACGGCTTATGAATGGCGCCGGGCCTCCGCGGCGGTGGAACCCGAGGTGATGGAGATGGCACGAACCGAATTTGCGACGGGTTTGGAGATCGAAAAGCTCGGCGATCACTTTGAAGAGCGGCTAGAGGAGGCCGGGTTCTTCTTCCCC